>DATKTQ010000100.1:0-5292 GCA_035531055.1 Occallatibacter sp.
CCGCAATCCGCTTCCGCGCGAGCCCCGCAAACCCGGCATCCATCGCCGGCGTCATGTTGAATTCCCTGGCGTCATACTCTTCCAGCAGCTTTGCCGTATCCGCCCGCTCACCCGGCGCGTCAAACGCCCGCTCCGGTAGCCACTTCATCTTCAGCTCGTCGTCCGGCATCCTCCAATACACCTGGTAGGTCGAGTTGAAATCCAGGCACCACGTCCGCACCCAGCGCTCCCAACCCGGATACACCGGATCTCCCGGGTCGGTCGCCGACTCCGGCACCAGCGGCTGCACCAGGTGGAAGACCCGCCAGTTCCGCCACGTCCACGCCGCAAACGGCCCCAGCGCCAGCAGCACGCACACCAGCACCATCCGCCACTGTGCCCGCGCATGCATGCCGCCCCGCCGCAGCCCCGACAGCAGCGCCGGAGCCAGCGCCACCGCCACCAGCGCTCCGTCCGGCCGCAGCAGCGCGGAGTACGTCACCGCCGCCGTAAACCCCAGCCCCGCGGCCCAGCCCGGTCGCTCCACAAACCGCGCCGCAGTCCACAGCGCCAGCGCCAGCAGAAACAGCGTCGGACCCTCCGTCAGAACCGTCACCGCGTAGATCGCCGTAAACGGGCACAACGCCGCAAGCCACAGCGTCGCCTGCCCCGCCGCCGTCTTCATTCCTTCCGGAGCAATCCGACGCGCAAAGTCCGCCAGCAGCAGGCATCCCGCCAGCTCCAGCGCCAGCTGCACCCACGCCACGGCCACATAGTTGCCCACCCCGAACAGCCGGAAGCAAGCCGCCAGAAACAGCGGATACCCCGGCAGCCGCATCAGCGTCTCCCGCGTCACCCCGTTGGCGTCCGTCACCGCGTACCACCCATGCGCCAGCAGGTTCTTTGCAATGCTGCCGTAGACCAGCGTATCCCCGTTGGGCTCGAAGAACTGCCCCAGCATCCACGCCCGCAGCGCTGCGCCCGCCGCCAACGCAGCCGCCGTGGAAGCCCACAGCCCCCATCGGTGCGCGACCTGCCCGCCACCCGTCGTTTGACTCTCGCGGAGCGCTTCCATACGATTCGTACTGTATAACGTGGGCCGTTTCCGCGGTGCACACCATGCCGGATTTACACAAACAATGCCCGAAAAACAGATCTTCTTCGACCCCCTGAGAAAGCGATGGAAACGGCTCCGGCGCATCCTCGACGCCGTCGCTGTCCTCATCACCCTGGTCGTCGTCGGCTTTATCATTAACATCATTCATAATCAGCAACTTCCAGAGCTGCTACTGCCCACCCCGAGGCACAACTATCGCGCCCTCCGCGACGGCCACAAGCTCCTGCGCAACCCCAAATATGCGCGCCCCGCGCGCCGCAAAACCCGCCGCAAACCCTCTGAAATCCCCTTCAACTCCGGCGAAGGCCTTCGCGCCGCCTACTACGTTGAGGACGACCCCGACAGCTATTCCTCCCTCAAGGAGCACATTCACCAGATCGACCTGCTCTTTCCGCAGTGGCTCCATATCGACGCTCCCGCCGGCCGCCTCATGGCCCTCACCGCCGGCAATCGTGAATTCCCCGTCGTCGACGGCGCCGTCATTCGCGACCCCGACCAGCTCGACAAGGTCAAGCGCGTCATCCAGGCCGCCCACGAAGAAACGGAAATCTTCCCAAATCTCAACAACTACAATCCCCGCACCCAGAACTGGGACACCGGCGTCGGCGACGTCCTCGCGGACCCGGACAAGAGCGCCGCGCTCCAGAGCCAGATCCTCCGCTTCCTCACCGCCTTCCCCGCGTACCGCGGCCTCTCACTCGATATCGAAAGCCTGCCGGACTCCGCCCAGCCCGCCTATCTCGCCTTCATTCAGCAGCTGTACGCGCAAATGCACCCGCGCGACCTGCGCCTCTACATCAACGTCGGCGCCTCCACTCCCTCGCCCGAACTCAAGCAGATTGCCGCCAACTCCGACGGCATCGTCCTCATGAACTACGACGAGCACGAGGTCGACAGCGACCCCGGCCCCGTCGCCAGCCAGGACTGGTTCGTCGCCAATCTCCGCCGCTTCCTCAAGGTCGTCCCCAAGCAGAAGCTCATCTGCGCCCTCGGCAACTACGGCTATGACTGGACCCTTTCCATCCCCGCCAAGCCCCTCCGCCACCGCCGCGCGCAAAAGCCAAAGGTGCTGAACACGGATGTGCTCCAGGTGGCCGATGCCTGGCAGCGCGCCGCCGACGCCGACGCCGACCTTGACCTCGACGACAAATCCCTCAATCCCCACTACGAGTACATCGATGAAGACGACAATGTCCGCCATGTCGTCTGGTTCCTTGACGGCGTCACCGTCCTCAATGAAATGCGAGCCGCCCGCGAGCTCGGCCTGCAGACCTTTGCCCTCTGGCGTCTTGGCTCAGAGGACAGCTCCATGTGGAACGTCTGGGACCGCCCCACCAGTCCCGCCTCGCTCAACGCCCTCGGCGCGGTCCAGCCCGGCCACGACGTCGACTCCGAAGGCGCCGGCGACATCCTCCGCGTCACCGGACTCCCCAGCCCCGGCAAGCGCACCGTCCAAGCCGACCCCGACGAGCCAGACCCGCGCAAAAAACTCATCGTCGATGAGCACATGGACGTCTATCCACGCACGTACACCGTCCAGTACTACGGCTATCACCCCAAAGAAGTCGCCATCTCCTTCGACGATGGCCCCGATCCAATCTGGACCCCCCGCATCCTCGACATCCTCAAGGCCAAACACGTCAAAGGCACCTTCCTGATGATCGGCGAAGAGGCCCTGCAGAACATCGGCCTCATGCGCCGCGTCGTGGACGAAGGCAACGAGATCGGCAACCACACCTACTCCCATCCCGACATCAGCGAAATCTCGCCCCGCCAGCTCAACCTCGAAATCAAACTCACCGAGCGTTTATTTGAAAGCAAGCTCGGCCTCCAGCCCCTCTACTTCCGTCCGCCCTACGACATCGACGAGGAGCCCGACACCGACGACCAGGCCGCCCCCATCGTTCGCATCCAGCACGAGGGCTACATCATCGTCGGCAACAAAATCGACACCAATGACTGGGACGAGCGCGTCCACAAGACACCCCAGGAGATCGCCGACTCCGTCCTCGATCAGCTCGCCGTCATGAAGTCCAAGCCGCAATTCCGTGGCTCCGTCATCCTCATGCACGATGGCGGCGGCAACCGCGCAGCCACCGTCGCCGCCCTGCCCGTGCTCATTGACACGCTCCGCGCGCACGGCTACACCTTCGTCCCCGTCTCCGCGCTCATGGGCAAAACCACCGCCCAGGTCATGCCCCGACTCTCTTTCTGGGCGCGCGTCCGCACCATCCCGGACTCCATCGCCTTCTCCACCCTCGCCATCCTCTGGAGCTTCATCGTCTTCGTCTTCTTCGTCGGCGACGTCCTCATGAGCGCCCGCCTCCTCCTCGTTGGCCTCTTCGCCGTCATTGACCGTCTCCGCCGCCCCCATCGCCAGGCCTCGCCCGGCTTCTGCCCCCGCATCGCCGTCCTCGTCCCCGCTTACAACGAGGAGACGGTAATCGTCCGCACCATCCGCTCCGTCCTCAACTCCGACTACTCCAACCTCCACGTCATCGTCATCGACGACGGCTCCAGCGACCGCACCTTCGACGTCGCCCGCGAAGCCTACACCGCGGAAATCGCCGCCGGCCGACTCCAGGTCCTCACCAAGCCCAACGGCGGAAAAGCCGCCGCCCTCAACTTCGCCCTCGAGCACCTCAGCGAGGAGTTCTACGTCGGCATCGACGCCGACACCGTCATCCCTGCCGACGCCATCTCCAAACTCATCCCCCACTTTGAGGACCCCAAAGTCGGCGCCGTCGCCGGCAACGCAAAAGTCGGCAACCGCGTCAACCTGTGGACCCGCTGGCAGGCCCTCGAATACATCACCAGCCAGAACTTTGAGCGCCGCGCACTCGACCTCTTCAACGTCGTTACCGTCGTTCCCGGCGCCATCGGCGCATGGCGCACTGCCCCCGTCAAAGTCGCCGGCGGATATCCTCTCAACACCGTCGCGGAAGACGCCGACCTCACCATGAACCTCCTCGAACAGCAGTTCAAGGTCGTCTATGAAGATCGCGCACTCGCCTTCACTGAGGCGCCCATCGACGCCAAGGGCCTCATGCGCCAGCGCTTCCGCTGGTCCTTCGGCACCCTCCAGTCCGTCTGGAAACATCGCGCGGCCTTCGTCCGCAACAAGGCAATGGGCCTCTTCGCCCTGCCCAACATCCTCATCTTCCAGATGCTCCTGCCGCTCGTCTCTCCCTTCATTGACCTCATCTTCGTCGTCGGCGTCGTCCATTACTTCATCGACCGCCACTTCCACCCCGAAGCCGCCTCAAGTGCCAGCCTGCAAAAGCTCCTCGCCTACTTCGGCGCATTCCTGCTCATCGACTTCATCACCTCCGCCATCGCCTTCTCGCTCGAGCGCCGCCACCCCGCCAACAAGGGCGACGGCTGGCTCCTCTTCCACATCTGGCTCCAGCGCTTCGCTTACCGCCAGGTCTTCTCCTTTGTCCTCTTCAAAACCCTCATGCGCGCCCTCGACGGCAAACCCTTCAACTGGGACAAGCTCGAACGCACCGCCAAAATGAGCAAAGCCACAGAAGCCCTCACCGAATCCCGCTGAGTACCTCGCACTTCAAAGCTTTCAGGCGCTCTTACGGGCCATACAAAAACTCCAGCGCTCGCGGAAATCGCGCCGCCCATGCCCGTGCATTGTGGCCCGCTCCCGTTTCGTGCACCACCACAAGCCTTCCCGCGCCCAGTCCGCTCCGCCTCAGCACCTTCGTCAGCCGGTCCACATCTTCCGCCGGCTCGTTCACCGTGCCCACGCCCACAAAAATCCGCGCCGGCCACTTCCTGAAGTGCTCAGCGCGGTGAATCAGGTAGTCGTCGTGCGCGTAGAGCGATGGGCTCTCCAAAAGCAGCCGCCCAAATCGACCCGGCTCTTCCATCACCGTATACAGCGCAATCCCTGCTCCATAGGACGAGCCGCCAATCCCCGTGTTCACTGGATTCGGATCGGTTCGATACCGCTTGTCGATGAACGGCATCACCTCATCGACGAGAAATCGCGGGTACTCGCGGCCATGCACAACCGGCATCGGCGGATGCAGCCACTCATCCGGAAACGGAAGATACTCCCGTGGCCGCTCGTGCTTTCCGGCGTTGTCAATCCCCACAACAATGAGGGGAACAATCCTGCCCGATGCGATCAAGCGCGTGGCCGTTTCATCGGCCTGCCACTCATCCCGGCCAAGAACTGCCGT
>DATKTQ010000101.1:0-8165 GCA_035531055.1 Occallatibacter sp.
TCGCCACGCTCTTCATTCTTCCGGCCATCTTCTCGCTGGTGCAGGAACGCGCGTCCCGCTCTTCGCCATCGCTGGATGTCACCGACGAACACAGCGAATGCGCTTCCCAATGAAACACAGGAGTACTCCCTTGAACCGAACACTCATCACCGATTCGTCCCTTTTGCACTCCCGGGTTGCCGGCGGAGGGCTACTTTTGGCAGCTCTGTTGATCACGTCCGGCGCCCTTGCCGGCTGCGGTCACGCGGCATCTGCCGTACCGGCTGAGCAAGCCGCCCGGCCGGCCTCAGTCGACGCAGTGCGAGTGATCACACGCCGTCTGGAAATGAACGTCAGCCTGCCGGGTGAACTGCAGCCCTATGAGGAAGTGCGCGTCTTTCCCAAGGTCAGCGGCTTTGTCCAATGGATTGGCGTGGACCGCGGCTCGACGGTGAAGAAGGGCCAGCTTCTGGCCCTGCTGACCGCGCCCGAGATTCTGGCGCAGAAGTCCGAGGCACAGGCAAAGCTGCTGGGCGCGGAAAACCAGCGCATTGCCGGCGAGGCAAAACTGGCTGCCGACGAGAGCACCTATCAACGGCTGAAGGCCGCTTCCGCAACCGCCGGCGTGATCTCTGACCAGGAACTGGAAACGGCGGAAAAGACCGCGGAGGCGGATCGTGCCCGCGTCGTGGCACTCCGCAACAGCACCGACGCGGCGCGCGCCATGCTCCGCTCCGCGCAGGAGATGGAAGGTTATCTCAGGATTACGGCGCCCTTTGACGGCGTGGTCACCAAGCGCAACGTGCATCCGGGCGCACTGGTGGGCCCGGCGGCCGGAGCCAGCACCCAGCCGTCGATGCTGCGCATCGAAGAAGTCTCTCATCTGCGCCTTGTGGTTGCCGTTCCTGAGGTGTATGTCTCGGGCGTGGAGAAGGGCGCAACGGCGAGCTTTACGGTGCCGGCATTTCCGGGGCGCACGTTCAGCGGCACGGTTGCGCGCCTTGCGGATTCCATCGACGTCTCCACGCGCACCATGCCCGTGGAACTTGACGTGTGGAATCGAAAGATGGAGTTGGCATCCGGCATGTTTCCTCAGGTGTCCTGGCCTTTCCACCGGCACGGAACGACGCTGTTCCTGCCCCAGTCCGCGGTTGCGCGCTCCGGAGGTCAAAGCTATGTTTTGCGCATTCGGAACGGCAAAACCGAGCAGGTGAATGTGAAAACGGGCGCCGTTGTGAAAGACCTTACGGAGATTTTTGGCTCGTTGGAAGCTGGCGACGAGGTGGTTCTTCATCCGAGCGACGATTTGCGTCTGGGTGCGACTGTGCAGGCCAATCTGCTGCAAACACCAGCATCGTAACCGCCGCAAGCGTCGAGGGCGTTCCAGCCGCAGACGGTCGTGCCCGGCCTGCACGAAAGCGAAGGAAGTTGGGCGATTTACGGAGAAGGCGATTGAGGCGGGTCAGCCGGGTCGCGCGCAAGCTCCAGCTGAGCCCGATCGAGATCCTCAGGAACGCCGATGTCCAGGAAATAGCCGGAGCAGGGGAATGCTCCGGGGCGAATCTGCCGCACCATCGGCGTAAGGACGTCGGCCTCAAACGAGAACCGCTCGGGCAGATTGGCGAGCCATGGAAAGGTACGGCTAAGAACGTACATCCCTGCGTTAATCCATCCGGAGCCAGCCTGACCCTTCTCCGTGAATCCGACGACGACTCCTGCCTCGATGAGTACTCCACCGTAGCGCTCTCTGTTGTCCACCTGCTTTACCGCCATGGTCATTGGCGACTGCTGCGCCCGGTGAGCGATGAGAAGTGCAGGCAGATCGGCGGCGAGATAGGTATCGCCATTGAGCACAAGGACACAGGGTTCGGCGGCTGCGCCAAGCGCCATGCGGATGGCCCCGCCCGTACCGAGCGGACGGACTTCCTCTACATACGCGATGGGCATGCCGCGATACGCATCTCCGAAAGACTGCAGGATGGTATGGCGAAGGTGGCCGACGGAGAGAAGGACGCGCGAGCAGCCGGCACGCAGCAGCTGATCGAGCAGGATCTGTAGAAAGGGACGTCCAGCGACCGGGGCCATCGGCTTAGGTAGATCGGTCAGTCTGGAGCGGAGCCGTGTGCCTAGTCCACCGGCCAGGATGATTGCTTCCATCGGAAGACTCCCTTTCAGGTTATGCGCTGCTATGCACAACTTGCGCGACGACGCGCTGAACCGCGCGGAGCTGCGATGACCAGGCCGCGCTACGGAATTCGCCACGCCTGCGCGCCGACGCCTGTGAAGTGACAGCCATAGATGGTACCGGAATCCTCACAGCGCTGCAGCGCCTCGGCAACGTGGCCCTTTCGCATGGGGTCGGCAAGGAAGATCATGAAGCCGCCGCCGCCCGCACCGGATATCCGGGCGCAGTATGCCCCAGCCTCGAGCGCCTTGGCGTAGAGCATTTCAATTCGGCCGCTAACGATTTTGCTGGCCATTCGCTTCTTCGCCTCCCAGCTGGAGCGAAGCACATCGTGCAGCAGCGCAAAATCGCCCCGCAGGAGGGACTCCTTCATGCGCAGGGCTTCAATCTTGATTTGATGCATGGCCTCGATAGCCTGCGGGTTGCCGACCTCAACATTCCTGGACTGCTCGGCAATGATCGACTCAGAGGCGCGCGACGCGCCTGTGTAGAAAAGCAGCAGGGAGGCTTCCAGCTCAGAGACGACGCTTGCCCGTATCCGCAGGGGATTGACGAGGACCTTGCCGTTTCTGCCGAACTCCATAAAGTTGAAACCGCCAAAGGCCGCTGCGTACTGGTCCTGGCGCCCGCCTCGCAGACCAGCCTGCTCGCGCTCAACGATGTAAGCGGAATGGGCCAGTTCGTAGTCGTCGAGCGGGTAACTCAGCCACTCGGCGTAGGCCTTGAGCGCGGCGACTACCAACGTGGAGGAGCCACCAAGACCCGAACCAGAGGGGACATCGACGCGGGTTGTCAGGCTCACATTCAGCGGCTGCCCCGCATTGAAGTGCTGCACGGCGAAGGCGTGGACATGCTTGAGCAGGTCCAGATTGCCATCCGACAGCGGGATGTCCTCGGCGGGATAGCTGACCGTCTGATTCTGATCGCTGGAAGTGAAGCGAACTTCTGCCGTCTGCAGGGGCTCAAGAGAGGCGTAGGCGTAGTGGCCGATGGTGGCATTCAGGATAGCTCCGCCGAACTCAACGCAATAGGGAGAAACGTCAGTTCCGCCGCCTGCCAGGCCCAGGCGCAAAGGTGCCCTGCAACGAATCCTCACTTTTTCCCCCAAGTAGATAGAAACTGCATGGTGCTCCGGTCGTTCTCTTTAGAACTTCATTTCGTTAGACTGCATGGTTCCTATATGCAGTAAGATCTGCTTTGAGACCCAGGTAGTAGAATCGCAAAATGCCAAGCATCCGCGTGGGATTCAAGAGCTGCTGGCGAATCACAGAGAGGGCAATGTAGGTCCGCTTAAATCGGCTGTACTCGCGGATCAGGACAATCTTATTGACGATCTCCTTCTCCAACCTCATGGCACTGTGATGAGTTGGTCTGCGGCTCGACCGACTGCAATCATGGATCATCACAAGCGAGGGGCAATACTGGATTCTTCCCGCCTTTTGCGAAGCGGAAAGCGCATAGGACGTGTCATCGCTGTCGTTGATGAACTGCTTAGAGACAAACTGGAATCCTCCGCTTCCACCTTCATTGGTCGAAGCCATAACCATCTCAACCGAACCAAGCTCCTGAAGGTACTCCCGGGTTCGGTCCGTCGAGCCGCTGTCCACCACAAAAATTCTTGGGAATCCGAGGCGAACACACTCCGCAAGAGCCTGCATGAGTTTGGCTCCGCGATTCCGGGATACGATCTCGATCAGTAATTCTTCGTCTTTCATTTCGAATTGCCGGCTTCTCTCACACCTCAGCTACAGGCTGCAAACAAACTTCTCAGAAAGATTCAACGCTTCCTCTATGGTGACATGCATGTCTAAGTAACGGTAGGTTCCAAGCCTGCCTGCGAAGGTCACATTCTTCTCCTGCTGGATCAGCGGAGTGTAGCGGTCAAGGATGCGGTGATCTTCCGCCAAGCGAACAGGATAGTATGGAAGATCATCCACTCCGCACTGCCTGCTGTATTCACGAAAGATGATGGTCTGGTCAAACGTTTCCCACGGAGCAAAGTGCTTGTGCTCGCTAATACGTGTCCAGGGAACACTCTGATCGCAGTAATTGATTACCGGGTTGCCCTGGAAATCTCCGTCGTGCACTTCCTTTACAAAGTCAAGGGTTCGGTAAGTCAGACGGCCCTCGGAGTGGCCGAACCACGCATCCAGCGGGCCGGTATAAAAGGTATATCGATATCCGTGCACATCTTCCTTGCCGATACTGCTGTTCAATCGCAAAGTAATGTTCGGATGATCCAGAATTCTCTCCACAATGTGGGTGTATCCATTGCGGGGAATCCCCTGGTATTGAGAGTCGTAGTAGTTGTCGTTGTAATTGAACCGCACTGGCAGGCGCTTGAGGATACTGGCAGGAAGTCGGGAGGGCTCCACCCCCCACTGCTTGGTTGTGTACCCGCGGAAGAACGCCTCGTATAACTCCCGGCCAACAAATCTCAGAGCCTGTTCTTCGAAGGTCTTTGGATCCGTGAAGGAATGGTCACTCTGCGAAACGAGAAAGTCCTTTGCCTGGCTCGGCGAAAGTGTTTTGCCGAAGAACTGATTGATGGTCAGCAGATTGATGGGCAGCGAGTAAACTCGCCCACCCGTGACGGCCTTCACCCGATTGGTGAAGGACACGAACTCGTCAAACTGGCGAACGTAATCCCAGACGCGCCGGTTGTTGGTGTGGAAGATGTGCGGTCCGTAGGCGTGGACCAGAATGCCGGTCTCTGCGTCCCGTTCCGTGTGGCAGTTGCCGGCCACGTGGGAGCGCGCCTCAAACACATCGCAGTGCAGCCCGGCCAGGGCCAGCTCACGCGCGATAACCGCTCCGGAAAAGCCGGCGCCAATGACGCAGATGTCACTCATGGACGGTCCCCGCAGTGGACTGGATTCGCCATGTCAGACGTACGCTGCCCCATGCCCGCTCCGCACCCCGGCTTAAGGGTGAAACGGACAGGGGCCGCGATTGTGCGTGGCACCCGCGCACTCTGCAACGAATTTCAGACATCCTGCAACGTTTTCTCTACTGCATCGGGTTTGGCGATTTTCGGAAACCTGAAATTAGCTCGCTTGCGCTAGAGTATCCTGAGGAACGCCGTTGAGAATTTGACCAAAAGCTTCGAGTTGGGGCCGATAGTAAAAGGTCTTGAGGAACGTGGACCTGCAGCCTTCGGCATAGCTGCCGGCCCGCAGTTGAAAATCCTGCGCGGCCTTCCAAATCTGTTCGGAGTTCTCGCCGCCGGCAAAGGCCCCGTTGCGGCCCTCCCGCACATACTCTGGAAAGGAGCCAATCCGGCTGGCGATGACCGGCGTGCCAAACATGAACGCCTTTGGCAACACGCCACTCTGCGTGGACCGCCGATACAGATTCCAAATGCAGAAGCAGTCGGCGTAGCACTGGTTCATTTCCGCGTTACTCAATGGCCGCCCGCAGCGGACGGTCAGTTTGTGCTGGTTGTTCCGAATGACCGGGTCGGAGAAAATCTCGTCTGGCAGGGCCAGACGGGAGGCGATGAGGAAATGCATGTCCGCTCCGCGCTGAAAGCTCCACCGGATGAAGTTGACAAATTGGTCGAACCCGTGTGCCCGGCAAAGGTTGCCGACATAGCCGAAAAAGCGTTTCTTCTTCACCATATCCAGAAGATTCGAGGGTGCCTCATCGTCGTAAATTTGCGGGATGTAAACGCATCGATCGTTGAAGCGGACATCGCCCTTGCGATAGGCGCGCAGGCCGCACTCGGACTCGAGAATCACACCGTCAGAGAGCCTGAGCACCGGAACGGTGGCGCGATATGCCACCGCCGCCTTGAATGTGGCGCGCCAACCTTCACTTTGAATGTATTCACGCGACATCTGCCAGGGCTCATGGTACACGTAGAAGATTTTCGCGCCGACCCGTTTGATGGACCGCGCCAGTTTTCTGTTGCCTATGGAAGCGTTGAGAAAGATGACATGGGTGAGTGTGCCAAGGGCGTGATCCTGCTTACGATACCAGATATCCGCCACTGCGGCCAGTTCAGGAAACTTGCGATAGTCCGGATCCAGAAGAAAGACAGGTTCGCACCCAAGCTCTCGAATTAACTTAGCATAGGCAATAAGATGTTGCAGAAAGGCCGGGTTACAACGCAGCGATACCACTGCGACTTTCGAACTCATGCGTCGGCTACCTCGGCTGTTTGCAGATTTGCCGGCCGTACCTTGCATGCCGGATTGAGTCGCTCGGGAGTCTTGTTGAATCTCCCATCTGTGCGTATTAGTCATATTAATACACCACGCGAACTGCTCCGCAGGCCAGATAAGGAGCCATTCGTGGAGAGATCGGTGCAAATCATGGACCTGATCCATGGGTCGAACCTAAGTATTGTCTAATCCGAAAGATTCCGGGATGGGACTCTTGTCCACGTTCTCCCCGTTTGCACAGCCACCCATTGCGCCGAGCTGGAACCCGGAAAACTTGCCCACAGGCTTCGGCTGCGTTTCTTCTCTAAGTCGTTGCAAGGAATACGGTTCCATCCGTACGCCTCCGTTGTGAAACTGCCGCTCCGGCTGCCCGTAGAAGGCTTTCAGCCCAGGATGACACTGTGTTACTTTCAAGCTTGGACAGGCCCCTTCCGGGGCGCACGGGGCATGGCCTTGGTGGCCGATTGCCCAGGCGGGCAATCGGCCGTGATTGCCTTTGTGGAAAGCCGGTTACCGGGGTTCAGAAGAAGGCCCCAACACTGCTTCCGGCCATCGAGCATAACCTAGACTCTTTCGGCACAGTTAATGACTCGGCCTGCGTCTGCGAGCTGGACTTGCGGGGCAAAGGGAGCCTTCGGTAGGTTGCAGAGTCACCGGTTGCTCGAATCGATCAAGCGACCTATCGGGATTGATCGCGCAGTTCTGTAGACACTCTTCGCCCGGGTGGGCCAGATCCTGAGCAGCATGGGAACCGTGCTGCTTATCCTCCACTTTCTCTCGCCGGTCCCGCAGGGATACTGCTACACGCTGCTGAGCCTGGCAGCGCTGCAAATCATCCTTGAGCTGGGGCTTTCGAGCGTCATCCTTCAGCTGGCGGCGCATGAGAGTGCCAGCCTGACCATCCCCCCAGAAGAGCAGGTCGAGGGCGACCAAAGAGCGCACGCCCAGCTTACTTCCATTCTGCAGCTCACGGTGCGCTGGTACCTTCCGCGCAGCCGTGGCGCTGGAATGCGAAGGGGCCTTCGCTGTTGGCCGGTCCGCTGACGCACTAACTGGTGCGACTGCTCGCCCGCATCGATTCGTCACAGAGATCCGACACTGCAAAGCGACGGCGCCGATTGTGTTACGGGAAGGCATCCTGATGATCCTCGCCATGGTTGCGCTGGGGCTGTTTCCGCTGGCTTACGGCCTGTCGAGTCAGGCCGTGATGGGCGATCCTGTGGGTTTGAAAACTCGCGGGCTGCGCCACGGAGTTTCTTTGCTCATGCGAAGGCCACGCGGTAGCGCTGTCCGCGCTTGAGATGGGCGCTGACGGCACCATCCTCGCTGGAGCGGAGAGGGACGGTGCCGGTGCCGCGGATTTGCCGAATGGTTTGCCCAGCGGGTGCTCGCAGGAGCACATCGCCGGTGAGGTCTGGGCGCAGCGTGGCCGCAATGGCTTTTCCATTCTGCCATTCGATGTCCACTTCCACAGAGCCACGCGCACGGAGGCCCGTGACGCGTCCGCTGGACCACGCGGCGGGCAGTGCGGGAAGGAATTCGATCGCGCCGGTGTGGCTCTGCAGAAGCATTTCCGCCATGGCGGCAGTGGCGCCGAAGTTGCCGTCAATTTGAAAGATGGCAGAGCGGCCCCAAGGATGCGAGTCGAAGAGATTCTGGTTGGTGCTGTGATGCATCAACATGCATAGCGACTCCCAGGCTCGGTCGCCCGCGGCAAGGCGCGCCCAGAAGGCGATGGCCCAGGCGCGGCTCCAGCCGGTGTACGCTCCGCCATGCGCCAGCCGGCGCTCCAGCGAGGCGCGCGCGGCCTTTGCCAGAGCGGGTGTTCCTCTAGG
>DATKTQ010000102.1:0-2605 GCA_035531055.1 Occallatibacter sp.
AACCGGGTCGGGCTTGCCAGGGAAGGGGGAGGGGAGTTCCCCCCGAGGATGGACAGAGCGCTGGAGCCCTATTTCACTTTCGCATATCGCAACAGTATACTGCCAGGTTTGTCCGGGATGGTAACTGAGAGCCGGATGAGGTCCCTTCCCCGCATCCGCCTTCGCGGGGCTTCCTGGTAGTCCCGGCTCTCGCTTACGTCGTACTCGGCATCCGGGACGATGCACTTCAGAGCCATCTCCATCGTGGGGAACGGGCTGCGGTGGCGGCGCAAGAACATGGCAATGCCGCTCTCCAGGTCCTCACGGTGGAACTGCCAGGCGCACCAGTCGTGGTAAGAAACCGTCAGAGGCAGCAGCAGGAAGAAGTCGCCAAGGAAGAACTGACGGATGCTGGCGAGTTCGGCGATGGCGGCCCGGGCGGCGTCCATGGGGAAGTCGTCGTCGAGAAGGGTCTTTCCCTTGGCGAGAACATCCTGGTGAGTGACGACCGTACGCGGGGCGTCAGGCGGAAAATCCTTCGCATCTATATGGAACCCGAAGGTGAATCCGCCGATGATCTCGCTGCGGGTTGAGTACGGCGTGAAGCTCCACACCCCGCCGCCGAAAAGCGGGACCCACCTCGCCAGGCCGGCGTTGATGCACTGATCGCCTACGGGCAGTCCTGCCCCGTGTGGCAGCCCGACGACATCAGAGAAATCGCTGGGCCAGAGAGGAAGAGAGCGCGAGACCGTCTCCAGGTCGATGCGCCGGCCGCCACTGGCGCAGTTGTCGATCCATATCCGGGGATGGCGGCGCCGCAGGTCGTCCCAGAATTCGTACAACCCCTCGACGTGGCGGATTTCGCTCATGCCAATCCGTTCGGGCGCATCCGCCGCCTGCCAGTACGGCAGCGGATCGAAGTTGAAATCCTGGCGGTAGATATCCACGCCGTTCTCGGTAATGATCCGCGACACCAGATCCGTGATATGACGCCTCGCGTCCGGATTGCCCAGGTCTAGCAGCAGGTTGGACGGATCGGCCGGGCTGGTGAGAAGAAACTCCGGATGTTCACGATGCAATTGCGATTTCGGCCGGACTCGCTCTGGCTCAAACCAGAGGATGAACTTCATCCCCGCATTGTGGGCGGCATCACTGATTGGCTTGAGGCCATTGGGGAACCGCTCTCGATTCACCTCCCAACTGCCGACCGCTTCCCACCATTCCGCCTCTGTGCCATACCAGCAGGCGTCTATCCAGTAAGTGTCGACGCCGACGGCCGCGGCCCTTGGCAATGCCTTCAGCTCATATTGCTCGCCGGCATTTCCTGTCAGGTAGTAATATGCTTGAAGGCACTGGGCCACAGGCGGGGTGACGAGCCGTCCTTCGATGCGCGGCAGGTAATGCGCGAGCAGGAGCCGCCGCAGCAGGTTATTGCCCAGCGTCGGATCATCGCCTTGCCAGACCAGCGACAGTATCCTGGGAGTGCGGATTCTCTCGCCGGGGTGAAGCCGCAGGTGAGTTCGCTCCATCCCCGCGGCGATTCGCAAGGCCTCCCGTCCGCGCTCGAACGATGCCGCCCACTGCCCGGACCAGCCAATCGCTAACACGAGCCCGCAACCGTCGCCCTGCAGATTCATGAAGGGGAACGCTCCGTTCGATGAGCGGCCGCCGTTGGGCGCCAACGCTCTACGACTGTTGGGCGGCAGGTCCGTCGTCAGCGGGAGGAAGTCGTCCATCCGGCAGGAGCTTCCACCGGTGTGGTGTAGACGGAGGCATTCCTCCGGCGGCACGGGAATGGAAATGTCCAACGGCTCGATGTCCTCGATGATGGGTGTGTCGGCGGAGCCCCGGTTCTCGAACTCTACCACCCAATCGATCGCCGGGAAATCGTCGAATCTCCGCACGTGCAAGGTGACCGCCAGCCCGCTCTCCGGGTCGGTGCGGGTGACGTGGGTGAGGTTGCCCCCCGGCGCCTCTTCAGACGACGTCTGAAGCGCCCATCCTTCGAGCAAGCTGTTGGAGGGAGCCCCGGCCAAGCGGAACGAAAGCTGCGGCAGCTTCGCAGCGAGATCCGTGAAACTCATGCGCGACTCCTCTTGAGGCCCTGTCTCGCGGGCCGCGGGGAAGGCGGCCAAGTATCATGTTGGACGTCAGCGATTGTGGCACAAGTCGGGGGCTGAATGAAGATGCACCTTCAGCGTGCCCGCTGCCGCATTCTCTGCTCTACCCATCATCTCCCGATCACGCTCGCGCCCGGCCCCCAGCGCGGCATCCCGGCCGCCACTACTCCTGCGCCGTCGGTTTCTCGAACAGCGCGGCCATCTCTTCGGTCGTCGCCAGTTCCTGGGGGGTCTCGCCATTCTCGTTGCGGATGGTGACGTCCGCGCCGCTGGCGAGCAGCAGTTTCGCCGTTTCGATGCGATTCCACTTGGCCGCCAAGTGGAGCGGGGTGTTGCCGTTGCTGCTCTGGCGGTTGACGTCAGCGCCGTGCTCCAGCAAGACCGTGGCGATCGCGGTGCGGCCGTCGCTGGCGGCGGCTGACCAGCTTGAAGATGACCTGTTCGCCGATAACGCCAGGCGGCAATTTCCGCTGGACAGTGCCGGCAACACCTGGTTATCGGCGGCT
>DATKTQ010000103.1:0-13912 GCA_035531055.1 Occallatibacter sp.
GTTGAAGAAGTTGACGGCTTTCTCCGCTTGCAGACGAAGACGGGGAATGTGCTTCAATGCGTCGAGCGCAAGGTGGAAGCGGCTCATCTCATTGAGAACAACCATGTCGAACGGAGTTGTGGTCGTGCCGTGATCCATATAACCGTGCAAATGGAAGCGGCCTTCATTGGCGCGCCCGTGAACCAGGGTATGAATGAGCCAACGATTGTTGTGGAAAGCGAAGACCACGGGCGCCGACTCGGTGAGGCGTGTCATCCCTCTCAACTTTGATAGGGGGTCGGCGGTGGCCATCTTGAAAGTTCCTTTCCATTGTTCCGCAACTGGTGACAGCGCGGTGAGGGCTTTGAGGTATTGGTTTGCTCGAGCCTGCCTGCGATGGGTTCTTGACGCTATTTCGCAAGCTGCCTTTTGATCTCTTCGAGCTCGAGTCGTCGCTTTGCGGAGGTTCTGGGATAGGACATCTTGAGTCCCCCCAGCGCATCAAGGATGATTTGCGAAACGATCAGCCGTGCATTCTCCTTGTCGTCGGCGGGGACAACGTACCATGGCGCATGATGCGTGCTTGTCGCTTGAAAGCAATCCTCATAGGCTTTCATGTAGTGTTTCCAGTATTTCCGCTCGTGAATGTCGGAGGTGCTGAACTTCCAGTTCTTTTCCGGCTCATCGATGCGCGCAAGGAATCGCTTTCGCTGCTCCTCGTACGACAGGTGGAGGAAGATCTTGACGGTTTGCGTGCCGTTACGATGCAGGTGTTTTTCCAAGTCCACGATAGAACCATACCTTTGGTCCCAAATGCTCTTCTCGTCGCTCAGCTCCACAGGAAGCCCTTGACCGCGGAGAATCTCCGGATGGACGCGGACGACCAGCACCTCCTCGTAATAGGACCGGTTGAAGATGCCGATCCTTCCGCGCTCCGGAAGGCGGCGCGTGGTGCGCCAGAGAAAATCATGATCGAGCTCTTCGGCGCTGGGCTGCTTGAAGCTGAAAACTTCGCAGCCTTCAGGATTGACTCCGGACATGACGTGCCGGATGGCTCCATCCTTTCCAGAACCGTCCATGCCCTGGAAGATCAGCAGCAACGCATAGCGATGAGATGCGTAGTGAAGGTGCTGCAGTGAACTCAGCGTCTCAATGTGCTGGTCGAGAAGCTCCTTATACTGCTTCTTCGACTTCGTATAAGGCTTGATCATCGTCGGCCATTTGCTGAGGTTGACCTTCTTGTCTGGTGGCACGCGAAAGTCCGCTGAGCTGATTTTTATGTTCAAGTTCTTGGTCATGGCCACCTCGTTGCTCGTGTCTGATTATTTGTGAGTCTCATGTTCCTCAAGTTCCCGATCTGCCTTCTCCAGATCCTGAACGGATTGAACCTCCTCGCGCCCCAGCTCCTCGTAGAGTTCATGGACTCGTTTGATGAGCTGTGGTGACACCTCAGGCCGTGGCTTGTGTTTAGCCTCGGGCTTCGGTTCGTGAGCTTTGGCCTTAGGTTTCGGCTGATCAGTTGTTGCATCGGGCTTAGGCGCATCGGCCTTAGCTTCAGGCTTGGCATCCGCCTTGGCGTCGGCCTTAGGCTCGGCCTTGGCTTCAGGCTTCGCCTCATCGGCTTTGGCATCCGGCTTCGGCTGATCAGATTTTGCATCGGGTTTAGATGCATCGGCCTTGGCTTCAGGCTTGGCGTCGGCCTTTGGCTCGGCCTTGGCTTCCGGCTTAGCCTCGTCGGCCTTCTCATGATCCAGGAATCGATAGCCAAGCAGTTTCACTCGGTCTGTGAGCAGGGCCCAGACGATCGCGTAGCCCCAAACGAGTCCGGCTAGTTTCCACCCGATTGGAGTCATAAACAAGCCATAGACGGCGATGAGCGTCGCGACCGTCTGCGTGCCCAGAACGGCAATCCACAGGATTCGTGCGGGGCGGATGGACCAAACGGGTCCGCGCGTGCGCGTCAGGAAGATGGTCAAATGTCCGGCCACGGACAGCAGCAGATACATCAGCGTCTGGAGTTCAGGATGACCGAGGTGCATGACGCGGTCGCCGAGATAGAACAGTCCAAACGCGGCGATGGGGCCAACGATGCCGAGAACCGTGGCGATCCCCAGCACCAGGCGCATGTTCCAGGCTTCCGGCTTGTCCTTGTAGTGAACGTTGTCATAGGCGATGGAAAGGATGGCGCCGTCGTTGAGAACCGCGATCAGCACGATCATGACTGCGGTTACCGGGTAGAAGTTGAATACCAGGATCGCCAGCACCATAAACAGCAACACGCGCAGCGTTTCGGCGATGCGGTAGATCGCATAGCTGTTCATCCGCTGTACGATTCTCCGGCTCTCCTTGATCGCGTCGATAATGACCGACAGGCCGGGCGCCAGCAGCACGATGGATGCAGCCGCGCGCGCCGCATCGGTAGCTCCGGAGACGGCGATACCGCAGTTTGCCTGTTTGAGTGCCGGAGCGTCGTTCACACCGTCGCCGGTCATGCCGACGAAATGACCACGCTTCTGCAGAACCTGGATGATGTGGAACTTGTGTTCAGGGAATACCTGCGCAAAGCCGTCGGCGTTCTCAATGGCCTTTGCCTGCTCCGGGGTCGCATCCTTCTTGCTGTCGCCCAATGCTCCGGCAGCCAGGATGTTGGTGCCCATCCCCAGTTGCTTTGCAGTTTCCTGAGCGATGGCCAATTGATCGCCCGTGACCATCTTGACGCTGACGCCCATCTCCACGGCGCTGGCGATCGTTGCTTTTGCCTGTTCGCGGGGCGGATCGAACAAGGGGAGCATACCGACAAACTTCCACTTGCCTTCCTCATCGGCCCGGGCCACGCCCAGCGAGCGGAAGCCTTTTCCGGCAAAATCCAGAATAGCTTTCTCGACGTCGGCCTTCACTTCACCGGCGTTGGTCGCCATCTTCAGAATCACTTGCGGCGCGCCCTTGGCCACGAAGAACTGCTTCCCATCCGCACCCTTGACGGTGGCTTCTGTGCGTTTATGCACCGGGTCGAAAGGCACGAAGTGGGTCACCTGGTTGCTCTTCAGAGCCTTGTCGTCCTTCACACCGCCGATCACGGCAAGGTCGATGGTGTCTTTGTCTTCGGCGCGGGAAGCGAGCGCTGCCCAGAGAATCACCTGATCGGCTGGGATGCTGTCCACGGTGAACGGATCGCCCAAGGTAAGCTTGTTCTGGGTCAGAGTGCCGGTTTTGTCCGAACACAGGATGTCTACGCCGGCCAGTTCCTCAATTGCCGACAGCTTGGTAACAACCACTTCTTTTTTCGACAGCAGTCGTGCTCCCACAGCCATGGTGACCGACAGCACCGTGGGCATGGCCACGGGAATCGCGGCCACCAGAAGCACAAGGCAGAACTGCAAAGTCGTGAGAACCGGATCGTGACGGAAAAGCGAGACTACGACGATCAACAGAACCATCGCCACGGCGAGAGCGATCAGGTAGTTGCCAATCTTCAATACAGATCGCTGGAAATGGCTGACAGTATCCGCCGCCTGCACCAGTTGCGCGGTCTTGCCAAAGTAGGTGTTTGTGCCGGTGGCATAGACCATTGCATCGATCTCGCCCTGGCGAAGAATGGATCCCGAATACACCGCTCCGCCCGGTTTGACCTCAACGGGCAAAGATTCTCCGGTCAACGCTGACTGGTCAACCTGAACGGAGTCACCTTCAAGCAGACGCGCATCGGCCGGGACAATGTCGCCCAAGCGCAGCCGGATCACGTCGCCCGGCACCAGTTCCGATGACTTGGGGGTCGTCCACTTTCCATCTCGCTTTGCTCGGGCGTTGACTGCCAGTCGTTTCTTTAAAGCGTCGATGGCATTGCCCGCCTGGTGTTCTTCCCAGAAGCCCACCACGGCGTTGGACAAAAGTAGGAAAAGGATGATGCCGAAATCCATCCAGTGCTGGACGACTCCCGACAATATCACTGCCCCTTCGATCATCCACGGAATGGGGCCCCAGAAATAGCTCAGGAACTTGAGGAGAATGTTGGTTTTCTTCTCCTCAATCGCGTTCGGACCGTATTGCGCTAGCAGCTTTTGGGCCTCGGCTTGCGTGAGTCCGTTTGCTGATGAACCCAGCTCTTTCATGAGCTCAGGCATGGGGAGGGACTTCAGAGCATCCTTGTCATCCTTCGGAGCGGGCTTGGAGTCAGGCTTTGGTGCGGGCTTCGGCTCAGGTTTCTCTGCATTCGCATTCACGGTGGATGTTCTCCTGCTCATGCTCCTTTAACAGGGTGCCGGTCCAGAATTGGCTTGAAAGATCGTTGGACGGATGTTGAAGAAGGCTCATTGGATCTGGTGAATTCCCGAAATTGGGAAGCGCTTCTGGAGCTTATGCTGGCGGGATGGAATGCGGCCGCCACGCGCAACTACACAGGAAAATCACCACCGCCTTCTGGGACGCCGAAGACGGCACACGCAGAGCGGGTCCACGGCGACGATTGGAGGTTGAAAAACGCCTGCGTGCCTATCACTTTGAAATGATTGTGTGATCCTTGTCGTAATGCTGCTCCGTTTTTGATGCTTTCTCCGCGGCTGTCTCAGCCAGTCGGCTGATCCTCTTTTGTGCTGCCGCGTCCAAGTCCGTCTTGTCGGTCTGCTTTTTGTCTGCCCGATTCTCAAGTTGTTCCGTCATGGTTGGTCTCTCCTGTTATCACCATGCCCCCACGTTCCCGAAAGTTCTGGTCAGTTTTGCTCCCCCGCTCGAAGTCGGTGAAAATGCACGCGGCGGGACAGGAAATCGACGAAGAACAGCCACAAATACGTTGGGCGCACCCAGATTGCCGACGGTCGTCCCGGTTTTCGGGCGCAGATGCTGGCCCAGTCCCGCAAGAACGGCCGAAGGCGGTAGCAACTGTGCTGATCAGCGTAAAAAAGAAGGCCATGCCAAGCTTCCTGATTCATCCTGGTTTCGCCATCCATCCGAGGAGTGCGCCTGACCGTGGTCCAGACTTCGAAGTATCAAACCATTGGAGTGCCCGGCAGATTCTGTACCAGTTGGGATGAGACAAACGGGTATGGGAGAAGCAGGGAATGGCCAAGGCCAGGAAGCACACGCCTGAGCAGATAGTGAACATCCTGCGGCAGATCGAGGTAGCGGTAGCGAACGGAAAGAGGCACCCGGTGGCAAGTCGCGAAGCCGGCATCACCGAGCAGAGCTACTACCGCTGGCGCAAGGAGAACGGCGGCTTGAAGGTGGACCAGGCTAAGCGGCTGAAGGAGCTGCTGGAGCAGGAAAATGGCAAGCTGAAGCGCCTGGTGGCTGAACTCAGCCTGGACAAGCAGATCCTTCAGGACATCGCCCGGGGAAACTTCTAAGCCCGGAACGGCGCCGGACCGCTGTGGAACATGCCAAGGAACAAGGGGCGAGCCAGCGTCATGCGTGCCAACTGGTTGACCAGCCACGCGGCACACAGTGTACCGCAGCCCGGCTTCTCCATTGAGCCTTTCCGCCGCCCCCTGAGCCCCCACACGCAACAACGGCCCGGAAACCGAAGTATCCAGGCCGCTGCCGGTGATCAGTTGGGATTGGACTAAGGCCATCGCGCTGCCGCGAGTGCCAGTGGCCCGGCGGAATGCCTTCCGCTGGGGCTTCCCTGGGGTCTTGGGCGCGATGCCCTAGGCCTCAGTCACCTCACGTAAGAAACAACTAAAACATTCAATCTGCATTCGCTGGATCTACCTCCTTTCCCGTGTACCGCTAAAGTAAAGCCGACCCATCCGCGCCGTCAAGTGGCCTTTATCGCAGGGTCAAATCCAGCCCTCACCGTCGGCTCTTTCGCTTCGCGTCCACCCGCGCCCAGTAGCCGAACTCATCGGCAAACAACTCGCCGCCCAGGTCCGCCACCCGCTGCTCCAGCCGCGCCTGCGCGTCCGCAATCGCCCGGTTGTAAATCGCCGGCCCAATCTCTTCCAGAAGAAAGTTCAGCAGCAGCCCCGCCGGCAGCTCCCCAATCGGCTCCGTAAGGTTCTCGTCAAAGTAGCGCCGGATCGACGCAATCGCCTCGGCGCGCGCCTCCTTGGTCAGCTCTATCGTGGTCATCCCGCCCGCCGCGCCTACGCCAGCGCCAGGTTCAGGTTATCCATGGCCTCGTCCACCTCGGCCGTGCTCTTGAACCCCACCGTCACGCAGTCCACGCCCGCATGCTGGAAGGCGAACCGCATCGCATCCCGTCGATCCTCGTGCCGTGTAAAGGTCCCGTCGCCCACCAGCTTCATGCTGATCACGCCCATCCCTTCCCGCTTCACTTCCTTCACGTGCTCCACCACATCCGGCACCGAACCCGGATTGTTTCCGTTCCAGTAGTCCGGCCCGTCCATCCGCACGCCCTTGTGGTTCATCCGGATCATCGCCACATCCATCCACTCCCGGCCCGGTATCTGCCGCAGCGCCGGCAGCCCATGCACCGATGCGCCCCGCGCCCGAATCACGCCCTTCGCCTTCGCCTCGTCCAGCCCAGCCTGCCACGGCCGCGTCGTCGCCACCCAGTCTGCCGAGTGCTGGTAGTGCAACAACATAATGTCAAAGTACTCCGTCTGCGATTTCCTCCGCATCTCGTCAAACCGCTGCAGCGGGCTCACGCCCTCATCCGTTGTCACCTTCGTCATCAGCTTGTAGTTCTCTCGCGGAATCCCCTTCAGCGCCTCGCCCAGCATCGCCGGCGTCACGTACGCCTCCGCCGTCTCAAAAAACCGAATGCCGCGGTCGTACGCGTAGTGAATCAGCCGAGTAAACTCCGCCTGCCCCAGAGCCGCCTGCACATGCCCGTTGTTGCTGCCCGTGCCAAAGGCCAGCCGCGTCACCTTGAGGCCTGACCGCCCCAGCGTCACCGTGTCCGTCGCCGTGTGCTTCTCCGCCTGCAGCGGCAGGCTCCCAACGCCCGCCATCGTGCCCGCCACCAGGGACGTCTTCAAAAAATCGCGCCTTGAATAAGGGCTCATCGCATCCTCCCGCTTGCGGCAAAAAACTTTCCCGCAGCTTTCCCAACCACACTCTCAGTTGCGGGAATGGTAGCACGATTGCAGCCCTCACCAGCTGTGCAGCCACTCCTCGTCGCGCCCAATGCGCACTCGCGTCTGGAATAGCTCGCTCAGCCGCGCCTCCGTCAGCATCTCCTCGCGCGACCCGTCGCCGGCAATCCGCCCGTCGCGCATCAGAATCACCCGCTCAATCTCCGGCAGAATATCGCCCAGGTGATGCGATACCAGCACCAGCCCCGTCCCCTCGCCCGCCAGCTTCCGCAGCGTCTCGCGCAGGTCCCGCTGCGCCGCCAGGTCCAGCGCATTGCTGGGCTCATCCAGCAGCAGTTGCCGCGGCCGGTGCACCAGCGCCCGCGCAATCAGAATCCGCCGCTTCTCCCCAGCCGACATCTCGCCAACCAGTTGCCCCGCCAGCCGCGTCGCCTCCATCCGCTCCAGCGCCTCCATCGCCCGCTCCCGCATCTCCGGCGTCACGTGCAGGTTCGGCCACAACGTCGACGCGGAAAAGAACCCCGCCGTCACCGCGTCCAGCCCCGTCGTCACCGCCGTCCGTTCCCCCGGCAGCTCCGCCCCCTGCAGCCCCGCGCTCACCACGCCAAAATGCTTCCGCAGTTGCGTCAGGACCCACCGCTCGCGTCCGAAAATCCGCACCGCCATCCCCGGCTGCACCATCGGGTATAGCTGGCAAGTCATCGCAAGAATCAACGTCGATTTCCCGCATCCATTCGGCCCCAGAATCGCTACGTGCTCGCCCGCCCGAATCGTCAAATTCACGTCGTGCAGCACCACCCGGTCCCCGCGCGCCACGTTCACCCGGCTCAGCGTCAGGAACTCGTCCCCACCCGGCTCTCTCTCGCTTCGTGTCATTCCACCCCCAACCTGCTAGATTAAATGCGTTGACTCCCTGCAACGCACATGTCTGATATCTCACAATTCCTGATTCCCCGCGGTTTCCGCTTCGCCGCCGTCAAGGCCGGCCTCAAGCAGAGCGGTCGCACGGACTTCGCTCTCATCGTGGCCGACGCCCCTGCCAGCGCCGCCGCAGCTTTCACCGCCAACCGCGTCACCGCCGCGCCCCTCATCGTCGATAAGGAGCACCTCCGCGCCACCGGCGGAAAAGTCCGCGTAGCCGCCATCAACGCCGGCAACGCCAACTGCGCCGCAGGCCAGCTCGGCCTCCGCGCCGCACGCGCCACCTGCGACGCCATCGCCGAGGCCTTCGCCTGCACCCCGGAAGAAGTCTTCCCTTCCTCCACCGGCATCATCGGCGTCCCCCTGCCCGCGGAAAAGCTCATCGGCGCGCTGCCTGAGCTTGCCGCCGACCTCGGCTCAGAGAGCGACCATTTCCAGCAGCTTGCCCAGGCCATCCTCACCACAGACACGGTTGAGAAAACCGCCTTCGCCCGCCTCGAAATCGACGGCCAGGAAGTCCGCATCGCCGCCGTCGGCAAAGGCTCCGGCATGATCCATCCCCGGCTCGTGCCCCACGCCACCATGCTCGTCTACGTCCTCACCGACGCCGCCATCGAGCCCGCCGTCCTCGACGGCTATCTCCGCCAGTCCATCGACGTCAGCTTCAATCGCATCTCCGTCGATGGCGACACCTCCACCAACGACACCGTGCTTCTGCTCGCCTCTGGAGCCAGCGGCGAAGTGGTCGGTCCGGACCACGCCGAATTCCAGGCAGCCCTCACCCAGGTCTGCACCTCGCTCGCCCGCCAGATTGTTGCTGACGGCGAAGGCATCACCCACGTCGTCGAGCTGCGCATCCACGGCGCCGCCTCTGACGACGACGCCCTCCGCGTCGCCAAAGCCATCGCCCACTCACCGCTCGTCAAAACCGCATGGGCCGGCTGCGATCCCAACTGGGGCCGTCTCATTGCCGCCATCGGTTACTCCGGCGCGGCCATCGACCCCGACAAGATCGACATCTGGTTCGGCGAGATGCGCGTCTGCCGTGACGGAGGCCGCGCCGTCGAATTCGACGAAACCGCCGCGCATCACTATCTCCATCAGACCGAGTTTTCCGTTACCATACAGCTCAACCAGGGCACCGGCGCGTGCGTCTTCTGGACCACCGACCTCACCCACGAATACATCCACATCAACGCGGACTACTCCACCTAGCCCGCAACACCAGCAACCCCGGCACGCCAACCAGCACTCGGTACGCACTCACCGCGCAACGGCTCGCAGCGCCCCGTCTCCTCGCCCGCCGCCGGTCTTCGCAATCATTCGCATTTCTCCGGAAGGACCCAGCACGCATGACGGCCCGCACCACCAGAAAACCCTCCACCGCCGCCCCGGAAGCTGCGCCAGAAAAGCCTGCCTTTTCGCTCATCCCGCACGATCGCCTGCTCCAGATGTATTCCACCATGCTCCACTGCCGCATGCTCGCCGAGCGCGTCGCTCGCCTCGCCAGCTCCCGCCGCATCGCCAGCCCTCTCGCCGCCGGCCTCGGGCGAGAAGCCGTCTTCGCCGGCGCCGTCTGCGGCCTGCTTCCCACAGACCTGCTTAGCACCACCGATCAGGACGCCCTCGCCGCCTTCGTCAAAGGCGCTCCCATCCATCGCATCCTCGCGCCCTTGGCAGCGAAGCGCCGCAAAGCCTCTTCCGCTCCAGGCAAATCCGCGTCCCCATCCGCTTCCCCGGACAACGTGCTGCCTCCCGCCGCCTCGCTCGTCGCGCAGTTGCACCTGGCCTGCGGCGTCGCCCTCGCGCACCAGCCCATGCCCGCCGGACCCATCCTCGTCACACTCTGTGGTGAGGGTTCCGCGCCCCTTGAAGCCTGGCAGCAGGCGCTCAATTTTGCCGGCAGCCACAACCTGCCCGTTCTCTTCGTCTGCCACTCTGAGGCCCGCGATGAAGTTGCCCGCCTCGCAGCCGAAGCCCGCTTCGGCCAGCTAGCCGACCTCGCCCACACCGCCCGCGTTCCCGCCATCGCCGTCGACGCCGAGGATGTCGTCGCCGTCTATCGTGTCGCCAGCGAGTCCATCTCCCGCGCCCGCCTCCGCCGCGGGCCCACCCTCATCGAGTGCCGCCTGCAAGCTTCTTCCGGCACCGCCGCGGCAGACCCCATCGCCAACATTGAACTCTATCTCCGCCGCAAAAATCTCTTCGACCCGCGTAGTAAAACCCGCATCCTCGCCGACTTCCGACGCACCCTCGACGCAGCCTGCAAAGCCCTCCAACGCTAGCGCCCCAAATGGTACATTGAGGGATATGAAGGTGAGCCCTCGCGTTGCCCTTTCTGTCTCCGCCTGCGGCGCAATCCTGCTGGCTTCCACCTTCCTCATCACCCCGCTCGCTGTCGATGCCGCCACCCCGCCCGCCGCGCAACTCCCCGGCGACGCCGGCCGTCCCGCTCCCGTGTGTGAGCCCTCCCACATGGATTCCCCATACATTCCCGTCGACAGCTGGATCTATCCCGCCGTCATGCGCCTCTACTCCCTCGGTTACATCGATGCCGTCTACCTCGGCATGCGCCCCTGGACCCGCGCGGGCGTCGGTCACATGCTGGAGGTCGCCGGCTCCCGCATCGACGATGCCGACCCCAGCCCCGCCAACGACGAGGCCCAGAGAATCTACCAGGCGCTCGACGAAGAACTCGATGCCGACATGAGCGGACCCTGCCGCGTCCACCAGGGCAAAGCCCGCATCGAGTCCATTTACTCCGCCACCCGCATCGTTTCCGGCACGCCCCTTCGCGACAGCTACCACCTCGGCCAGACCGTCATCAACGACTACGGCCGCCCTTATGAAAACGGCCTGAGCAACTACTCCGGCGTCAGTGGGTATGCCTCCGCCGGTCCCTTCGGCATCTACTTACGCGGCGAGTTCCAGGGCGCGCCTTCAGCCCCCGGCTACTCCACCCAACTCGCCCAGTTGCTCTCCACCATCGACGGCATCCCCTTCCTCAACCCCGCCACCAATCAGCCCTACAACCAGGCCACCGTCCCTCTCGGCCCCCTCGGCTCCATCACCAACGGCCGCTTCCTTGAGGCCTACGTCTCCACCAGCATCGCCCACAACGAAATCTCCTTCGGCAAGCAGGATGACTGGCTCGGACCCGGCCTCGGCGGCGGCATGGCTTATTCCAACAACGCGGAAAATATCTACTCGTTCCGCATCAATCGCACCGAGCCGCTCCGCATCCCCGGCCTGTCCCTCCTCACCGGCCCTTTCCGCTATGACTTCCTCGTCGGCTCACTCAAAGGACACACCTACCCCAACTCGCCTTGGGTACACGTGGAGAAAATCAGCTTCAAGCCCACACCCAATCTCGAGCTCGGCTTTGAGCGCACCGTCATCTGGGGCGGCAAGGGACACGCACCCATCACCCTCCACACCTTCCTCAAGAGTTTCTTCAGTTTCTCGGGCGTCTCCGCCGCAGAAAAGTTCAGCCGCAACGATCCCGGCGCCCGCTTCGGTGCATTCGACTTCTCTTACCGCCTGCCCTTCCTGCGCAACTGGGTCACGCTCTATAGCGACGGCGAAGTACACGACGACATCTCGCCCATTGACGCGCCTCGTCGCGCCGCCTGGCGTCCCGGCATTTACCTCTCCCATGTCCCCGGAATCCCCGCTCTCGACCTCCGCCTCGAAGCCGTCACCACAGACCCGCCCATCACCAACAGCAACGGCGGCCTCTTCATGTACTACGAGACCGTGCAGCGCCAGGGCTACACCAACAAGGGCAATCTTTTTGGGGATTGGATCGGACGCGAGGGCAAAGGCGGCCAGGGATGGCTCACCTATCACATCAGCGGCAACGAGTGGGTGCAGCTCGGCTACCGCAATCAGAAAGTGGCAAAGGATTTTGTGCCCGGCGGAACCACTCTCAACGACCTGAACTTCCAGGTGGTCAAGCGCGTTGGGCGGAACTTTGAGGTGGACGGAAACTTCACCTACGAGCGGTGGAAGGCCCCCATCTATTTACCCGGCGAGCAGACTGCTACCAACACCACGATTCAGCTGACCTGGTTCCCCAAGCGGAAACTTACGTTTTAGCTGGTAACTTTCCACCAGCAGCGGCGGCTGCACGCCAATCGCGCACTGCTCCGGCGGAATCTCCAGCGGCACCACCGCGCGCGAGCCGCATGTGGCACAGCCCCAGTGGCCTGCCAACAAATACCACGCAAAGTAGAGGACGCCCGGCACCACAAAGACCGCCAGCAGCAGCAATCCCGTCCGCACAGACCCGCTTCTCATGTAATGTTTCAGCCCCACTGCCTGGCAACTGGTACAGCAGATCGCTTCATCCATCGGAAGTCTCCCTCAAGGGATGAAGTATAGGCCGTCCAACAACGAGAACAATGGCACTTTTTGGGTATTCGTTACCCGCACTGGTTACTTTTGTCCCAATTCAGGCGGAAGTGCCTCAATTGAATCCACTTCGCCCTCCCAATCTCGATCCTTGTTTCCCGGCTGGTTTGCCTGCTCGGATCTTTCCCGTCATTTCGCTCGCGGATGCGTCCGGTCATACACCTGCGTCAGTTGCGTCGTCGTCAGTTGCGTGTACCGCTGCGTTGTGGAGAGCCGCTCGTGCCCTAGCAATTCCTGGATGGCCCGCAAGTCCGCGCCCTCCTCCAGCAAGTGTGTTCCAAAGGCGTGTCGCAGCGTGTGCGGATGCACCTCCGCGGAAAGCCCGCGAAGAATCGCAATCCGTTTCACAATTCGCGCCACGCTCCGCGTCGTCAGCCGCGCCTCGCCGCCGGCCCTTTCCAGTCCGCGCAGTTGCTGGTTCAGGAACAGCGCCGGAGTCTTTCGCGCATCCGCCTGGCCGTTCGCCCCCAGCCGCGCCGTCCGTTCCCGCAGATAATCCCGCAGAGCCATCGCCGCCGCATCCCCCAGCGGCACATAGCGCTGCTTCTGCCCCTTGCCCTTCACCAGCACGGCCTCGTTCGCCCAATGCACGTCGTCCAGGTTCAGACCCGTCAACTCCGCATTACGAATACCGCATCCATACAGCATCTCCAGAATCGCCCGGTCCCGCGCCGGCCAGCTCGCCGCGTCGTCGCCCACCGTGTCCACCACGCGGTTCATCTGTTCAATCGTCGGCACCCGCGGCAGGTGCTTCGGCAGTCGCGGAGTCGAAACCAGCCTGGCCACATTCCGCTCCACGTGTCCCGCCTTCGCCAGCCACTTGAACCAGCTTCGAATCGCCGCCAGCGCCCGCGCGGCAGAGGCCTTCGACAGCCCGCGCTCATACAGCGCGCCCAGGTACTCGCGAATCTCCGTGTGCTCAATCGAGGCCGCCGTCTTCCGCTTCCCGTGCCGCTCCACCACATAGCCGGCAAACCCGTGAAGCTCTCGCGCATAGGCACGCAGCGTGTGCGCGGAGGCGCCGCGCTCATTCATCAGCACGCGCAGATACTCATTTACCAACCCATCCAGCTCCGGGCCCTCGGCGCGCTTTGCCCCGCTCATGCCGGATCCTCGTGCCGGCCCGTATCCATCTCGCCCGCCTCGTCCGTCGCCTTCGTCTCCCTCGCCTTGCCGCGCGGATGATGCTCACGATGCACCGCCTTCAGCCGTCCCAGCGCCAGATGCGTGTACACCTGCGTCGTGCTGATGTCCGCATGGCCCAGCATCAGTTGCACGCTGCGCAGGTCCGCTCCGTGCTCCACCATGTGCGTCGCGCAGCTGTGTCGCAGCTTGTGCGGACTCGCATGGCTGTCTGCCGCCTTCACCAGGTGCCAAATCCACTGCCGCGTCAGCGGCATGCCGCGCAAAGACAAAAACAGCCGTGTCGCATCCTGCTGCAACTCGTTTGGCCTGGCCCCGTTTCCCTTCCTGCCACTGCGGATTCGCGCCAGATGCGGCCGCCCCTCACGCAGATATGTCTCCAGCGCCTCCAGCGCCGTCCGCCCCAGCGGAAGAATCCGCTCCTTGTCGCCTTTGCCCCGCACCTGCACTCGGCCTGCGTCCAG
>DATKTQ010000104.1:0-8864 GCA_035531055.1 Occallatibacter sp.
ACGTTGCGGCGGATGGCGGGGCGGTCTTTCGGGCTGGCGTTGGGGGCCTCGGCGACGGCGACCACGCGGCCGTAGCGCCAAGCCTCGGGCGGGAGGGCGACGATGGCCTTGGCGAGGTCGGCGGGGCGGATTTGCATCTCCTGGCGGCGGGCGCCGGAGGGGCGCAGCATGGTGTCCTGGCCGAAGGAGCTGGTGTTGGCGTCGGCAAAGAGGATGCGGAGGTCGATGCGATCCGCTTCGACGGTGAGGAAGGGATTGCCCCACTGGCTGGGGTCGTGGACGCCGACGTAGAGGCTCTTGGTGGGCAGAGGGATGCGCTCGAGGGCCGCTCTCTGCTGGTCGCGGAGGGTGTTTTCCGACTGGACGCGGTGCTCGGCGCTGGCGGCTTTCTGGGCCACCCCGGCAACTTCCTGCTCCTGTTTGCGGCAGGCGACGAGAGAGGCGGCGAGCAGGAGCCCGGAGACGGCGACGACGCGCGATTTTGAGAGCCCAATCACGCTCCCAAGGATAGCAGGACGGGGCAGGCGGAACGGGAGGGGAGCAGGCCAAAGGAAACCAACGCGGTAACTCATCCGTCCTTTGCAATGAGGGACGCCATGGGACCGCTGGGCGTACACTGCCCGGCAGGAGCGACAGGCGACGGCCGCGGGTGCGGAGAAGGCGGAAACGATGAACCGATGGAGAGTTGCCGCGGCCCTGCTGCTGGCGGGACTGGCAGGTTTGCCGGTAGGTGCAGCCAGTGGGTCGGCAGCGGCGAACGCCGAGGGCAACAGGGCGGCCGCAGCAGAGGCGCCGACAGCAACGTTTCGGCTGGAAGTGCGGCGCGTGCCTTTGGACGTGGTGGTGCTGGACAAGCAGGGCAACCCGGTGCGCGGACTGAAGAAGAGCGACTTTACGGTGAAGGAAGACGGGAAGACGCAGCGGATTCTCTCATTCGGCTATGAAGATGGCTCGGTGCCGAGTTATGTGCCGGGCAAGCTGCCAGCGCTTCCGCCAAACACCTTTATCAACCTGCCACGCGAGCCGGAGCAGGGACCGCTGTACGTCCTGTACTACGACATGGTGAACACGCCGACTACCCAGCAGATGGAGGCTCGCAAGCAGTTGCTGGATTTTGTGGACCATGCCCAGCCCGGGACCCGCTTTGCACTGTTTGTGAATATGGCCGGATTGCACCTGATCGAGGGATTCACGAGCGACCATGCTCAGCTGCGGACGGCGATTCTGCGGAAAGGGCCGGGGCCGCACGTGCCCAATGTCTTTATCTATGGACGGAACTACGGATATGAAGACGCCGGAGCCGCGCTTTCCAATCTGAAGTTTATTGCCGAATACCTGAATGGGATTCCCGGCAAGAAAGACCTGCTTTGGCTGGCGGGCGAATTTCCCATTCCGGTGGGCCCCACGATGTCGGGCCTCAACTCGGACACGGGCGTGGGCGGAGGCTTTTCCAGCTCAACGATGCAGATTAACGACCTGACTTATCTGGAAAGCCAGGCGATCAAGGAAACCTACGCAGCGATGGAGAAGAGCCAGGTGGCTCTTTGTCCGGTGGACCTGAACGGCGTGAGGTATGGAGGACTCAATTCGGCTGGAGGAGATGTGATTGCCAACTACAGCCACGAGGCGGAAATTGCCGCGGCGACCGGTGGCCATGCGTACTACGGGAACAACCGACTGACCGAACTGCTGGACAAGGCCGTGGCAAACGGCATGAGCTACTATTCGCTGACGTATTCGCCTACGAATATGAAATATGACGGCTTGGAACGCCACATTGAAGTGACGCTGGCGAAGAAGAACGACTATACGCTGAGCTATCGCAAGCTGTATTACGCGCTTCCGGATGATTCGCAGGAGCCGCAGAAGAAGGTGACTCTGCAATCGCGCTTTCTGGCGGCGAAGTCGGCCGACACGTTGTTTGCGAATATCGAGCACGGCGCGCCGATGCTGCACGATTTGCTGTTCAGCGCGCAGGTGACGGCGATGGGTGTTCCGGAGATGGCGACGACCGGGCAGATGGAGGCTCTGGAGGGGTCGCCAGCGTACTTTAAGACGCGACGCCGGAACAAGCCGCAGGCGACGCCGAAGGCGGTGAAGCTGCAGCGGTACCGGATTGCGTATGGGGTGTTTGACCCGCTGCTGAAGAAGCTGGCGGTGCAACAGAGCAGGCCTGCGAGTCTGGAATTTGCCGCGGCTGCCTATGATGCGGACGGCAAGCTGCTGAACAGCATGCTGAACGAGGGGCTGGCGACGCTGCCGGCGGAAGCCGGGAGCAAGCCAGGAGCGATGCCGAGGCCGGGAGCGCTATTCCATGGCGAGCAGGAACTGGACGTGCCGCCGGGTGCGGCGTGGCTGCGGGTGGCAGTGCGGGACCGGCTGAGCGACCGCACGGGGACGCTGGAGATTCGGCTGCCCTTGAGGGACGCAGGCCAGGAAGCAGCCAGCGCAAAGCCTTAAATTCAAACAGGGCCTTAAGCTAAGACGGGCCGGCGAGCCTCTGAATTCAGGAGTTCTTGCTCCCATGCAAGCGACTTTCTGAAGGCAGGCGAGTTTTGGCTTGCAAAATTCCTTCTGCAGTTTTTTGATGGGCGTGCTGCAGTTCTGATCTTCTGCGCATGCGCGGAGGGCGGAGCGGAGAACTGTGCGACCGAAAGAACCGGAGGGATCATGAGCAAATCCGGCATGGCTCTCGGAGTGCTGCTGCTGGCGATGCCGGCGGCGCGAAGCATGCAGGCGCAGCTGATTGGGCGGCCTCTGCAATTCCCTTCCCACGAAATGGAGGAGCAGAAGGAAGGCAACCGGGCGGAGGCGCAGAACAAGCAGAACAAAGCGATCTTCCGGCTGGAGGTGCGGCGAGTTCCGGTGGACGTGGTGGTGAGGGACGCGCAGGGCAACGTTGTGGAGGGGCTGAAGAAGGACGACTTCGAGATTGAGGAAGACGGGAAGAAGCAAGAGCTATTAACGTTCGAGTTTATGAACGGCACGACGCCGAGCTACATGCCGCCGAAGCTGCCGGAGATGCCTCCAAACACCTTTGTCAGCCTGCCATCCGCGCCGGAGACGGGGCCGCTGTATGTGTTGTATTACGACATGGTGAACACGCTGCGGGAGCACCAGATGGCCTTTCGAGCGGAGCTGCTGCGGTTTGTGGACACGGCGCCCGCGGGCACGCGGTTTGCACTGTTTGTGAACGCAGCGGGGCTGCACCTGGTGCAGGGATTCACGAGCGACCATGCGGCGCTGCGGGCGGCTATTCTGCGGGACGGACCGGGGCCGCATGTGCCGAAGGTGTTTCTGGGTGGGGCGACGGAGTTGGGGCCGGGCGAGTATGGCGCGGGCGACACGGGAGCGGCGCTGAGCAACCTGAATTTTCTGGCTGAGTATCTGGGTGGGATTGCGGGGCGGAAGAACCTGATCTGGCTGGCGGACCTGTTCCCGATTCCGATTGGACCGGGGCCCGAGGGCGCGTATGGAGGGGACCCGAGCATTGCGGCCAATGACGACGCGAAGAAGGCGTACGCCAACCTGATGAGCAGCCAAATTTCGCTGTATCCGGTGGACCTGAGCGGGGTGGCGGGCGGAGCGCAGGGGCGGTACCAGAACGAGGCGGCGATTGGCGCTGCGACGGGCGGGCAGGCTTACTACAGCGACAACGACGTGGCGGCGCTGATGAACAAGGCGGTGCAGCACGGGAGCACCTACTATGCGCTGAGTTATTCACCCTCCAACCAGAAGTTTGACGGCGCGGAGCGGAAGATTGCGGTGAAGCTGAAGGAGAACGGCAACTGTACGCTGAGCTATCGGCGGTTCTACTTTGCCAAGCCGGAGAGCGACGCAAAGAGCACGAGAAAGGACGAGATTCTGCAGGCGCGGTTTGTGGAGGCGAAAGCGGCGGACACGTTGTTTGCCAATATTGAACACGGCGCGCCGATGCTGCACGACCTACTGTTCAGCGCGCATCTCTCCACGGTGGGCGGGCCGGCCCTGGCGACCAGCGAGCAGATGGAGCAGTTGGAGGACTCGCCGACTTACTTTAAGACGCGAAAGCGGAACCGGCCGGTGAAGCCGCCTGCGCCGGTGAAGCTGGAGACGTACCGGATCCAGTATGGCGTGTATGACGCGCAACTGAAGGTGAAGGCGCGAGACAAGGGCAAGCCGCCGAAGCTGGAGTTTGCCGCAGCGGCCTATGACGCGGACGGCAAGCTGCTGAACAGTATGCTGAACGACGGGCTGGCCTCTCCCGCTCCGGATGCGAACGGCAAGTTCGGCACGCTGTTCCACGCCGAGCAACAGTTGGAGGTGCCGCCGGGCGCGGCGTGGATTCGGCTGGTGGTTAGGGATGAGCTGAATGACCAGACAGGAGCGCTGGAGATTCCGCTGCCGCTGAAGCCGGCGACGGACAGCACGCAAACGGCTGAGCGCTGAGGAAGGCCGTATCTACTCGCTTTTCCAGACGGCGGCGCGCTTCTCCAGGAAGGCGCGGGTGCCTTCGTTTTTGTCCCCGGTGCCGCAGAGGGCGGAGAAGCGGACCGCTTCGCGCAGGAGAGCGAGGTCAAGCGGCAGATCGAGGCCCTCGTCGACGGCGCAGAGGGTTTCGGCGACGGCGAGAGGCGCGTTGGCGGCGATTTGAAGGGCGAGCGCTTCGGCGCGCTGCATCAACTGATCGGCGGGAACGACTTCATCGACGAGGCCGATGCGAAAGGCTTGCTGCGCGTCGATGATTTCGCCGGTGAGCAGCAGACGAAGGGCGGCGCCGCGGCCTACGAGGCGGGGCAGGCGCTGGGTGCCGCCGTAGCCGGCGATGACGCCGAGCTTGACCTCGGGCTGGCCGAGGCGCGCGTCTTCCGCGGCAAGGCGAAAGGTGCAGGCCATGGCGAGCTCGCAGCCGCCGCCGAGGGCGAAGCCGCGGATGCAGGCGAGGACCGGCTTGCCGAGCGTCTCAATGCCGCGGAAGATGCCCTGCCCGCGGAGGGCAAAGGCGCGGCCTTCCTCCGCGGAGAGGGCCTGGAGCTCGCGGATGTCTGCGCCGGCGGCGAAGGCGCGATCTCCGGCGCCGGTGAGGAGCACGACGCGGATGGAGGTATCAGCGGCCAGATCCGCAAAGGCGCGCTCAAGCTGGAGGAGGGTTTCCGCGTTGAGCGCGTTGAGGACTTTGGGCCGGTCCAGGGTGACGACGGCAAGAGGCGGACGCTTTTCCACGCGGAGATTCGGGGTTTCCATGCGAAGGACAGCGTAGCAGGTTGGGCGAGGTTACGGCAGGGGAGCGCGGGTGCGTGAGGACACTGCGCCGAGGCCGAAAAGGGAGTAGTGTTTGAATGTGGTGGACAGGAGCGACAACATGGCAAGAAAGGTTGTGGCGATTGTGGGCAGCTACCGCATGGAAGACAAGATTGACACGGCGGTGGAGGCCATTCTGGAAGGTGCCCGGGAAAAGGGCGCGACCACGCACATTATCTATCTGACCGAGCACGGGATGGAGCTCCGTCCGAATGGCCCGACCGGCGCGGAGCAGCCCGGCGAGGAACGCGGAAAATGCGCGCAGGAAGACGCCCTGGATCTGATTTTGAAGGAGATTGCGGAAGCCGATGCGCTGGTGCTGGGCAGCCCGGTGAGCTGCGGCAATGTGACGGCGATCTTCCAGCAATTTATGGGACGCCTGCCGGGAAAAGACTATCGGCCGTGGAGCCGGGTGGTACTGCGGATTCGCATACGGCGTACGGGGCGGAAGGCGGTTCTGGTGGCGTCTTCGGCGATGCCGGGGTTTCTGATTCCGATATTCACGAGCACGCGCTCGTCGCTGCGGGGAACGGCGCGGGTGCTGGGCGCGCGGCCGGTGGGGACGATGTGGATAGGACTGGCCGCCAACAGTCCGCGTCTGGAGCTCTCCGCGCGAAGAAAAGCGCGGGCACTGCGGATAGGACGGCGGCTGGCTTAAAGGCCCCGGAAAAAGAAATCGGGCGGCTGCGTTCCAGCAGCCACCCGAAAGAATAAGCCAGTGATGTACAAAGAACAATTCAGGAGACAACACGAGAATACGTCGATTGCAAGCGTGTGTCTTGAGCCGTTGGGACGAGGCCTGAGTCCATCGTTGGGTGGAGGGAAATCTCCATACAGGGCGATGGAAGTAAAGGACTTGCGTGCATTTTAAGGCGGCAGCGAGTAGTGTGGAAGTGCATGACCCTGCAGGAGGTACGGGCGGGGCAGCGGTGGTTTGCGCGCGAATTTGGCATGGACCGGCTCCAACTCGACATTGAAGGCACCCGGCACGGCAGGGCGCTGGAGGCCGCGCGCGCTGGGGCGGATGGGGCTGGCTGCGATGCTGCTGGCGGGCTGCTGCGTGGGGACCGCGGCGCTGGAGCCGACGACGCCGCTGGCCGAGTATGGGCGGCAGTCGTGGGTGATGGAGAACGGACTGCCGCAGAACACGGTGCACGCGCTGGCGCAGACGCCGAACGGGTTCCTTTGGCTGGGGACTGAGGCGGGGCTGGTCCGGTTTGATGGGAACTCCTTTGCAGTGTTTGACAAGAACTCGACGCCGGCGCTGCCGAGCGGCGATATCCGCTGCCTGATGGTGGGCCGGGACGGGGCGCTGTGGGTGGGTACGGCGGACGGACTGGTGCGCTGGGAGGACGGCGCGGCGACGGTGTACGGGCCGCAGAACGGGCTGCCCGGCGAGTCGATTCGAGCACTGAGCGTGGACGGCGCGGGCGCGCTTTGGGTCTATACGGACGCGGGGCTGGCGCGGCAAACGGGCGACCACTTTGAGCTGGCGGGCAACTGGCGTCCGGGCAAGGTGATTGCGCAGTTGACCGGAGACGGCGCGAGCCAGGCCTGGGTGGAGAGAGGTGCGGCGGACGGGGGCTGGCGGAAGGCGGCGGCCGTGGCAGGAATGCCGCAGGACGGCGTGGCCTTTGCTGCGACGGTGAGCGGTGGAGGGTTTGCCGTGGCCAGCAACAGCCGGCTGGCGGTGGTGCGCGGGGGCAAGGTGACGGAGCGGCTGTCGGCGGGCAAGGAGCTGCCGGGGAGCCGGATTCAGGCGCTGTTTGCCGACCGCAACGGGAGTCTCTGGATCGGCACCAACGACGGGCTGACGCGGCTGACGGAAGGCAAGGTGCAGCGGCTTCCGGTGACGGATCCGCTGGCATCGGCGTCGATTTTGACGCTACTGGAGGACCGCGAGGGCGACTTGTGGGTGGGCACGGAGACCAGCGGGCTGGACATTCTGCGCGATGAGCGCTTCCGCGACATGGGCGCGCGGGAGGGGCTGTCGAGCGACAACACGACGACGGTGGTGGAAGACAGCAAGGGCACACTGTGGGTGGGCACGGGCGACAGCGGGCTGAATGCGCTGCCGTGGACGGCGAACGGGCCGGGCAAGAATCGGGTGTACACGGTGCAGGACGGGCTGCTGAGCGACGTGATTCTGGCGCTGGCGCCGGCACCGAATGGCGACGTGTGGGTGGGCACGCCGGACGGGCTGAACCTAATCCGGAATGGAGGGGTGCAGTCGTTTACTTCGGCGGACGGGCTTCCGGACGACTTTGTGCGGTCCCTGCTGGTGGACGCGGACGGCACACTGTGGGTGGGCACGCGGCATGGGCTGGTGCACTGGACGGATGCTCCGGCGGGCCGGCACATGGTGACCTATACGCAGGCGACGGGGCTGGGCAGCGACCTGGTGGGCGCGATGGCGCGCGATGCGCGCGGGAACCTGTGGGTGGCCACGCTGGCGGGGTTGTCCCTGCTGCAAGGTGGACGGATTGTGAACTACACGACGGCGAACGGGCTCTCCAGCAACGTGGTGACTGCCCTGCTGCCGCGGGCCAACGGAGCGCTGCTGATTGGCACGCAGGACCACGGCTGGAACCTGTGGGACGGAGGAAAGTTTTCTGCGACGAAGGACAACAACCTGACGCAGACGAGCATTCACGCGATTCTGGAGGACAGGAGCAACCACTTGTGGTTTGCGACGGACAACGGGATTGCGCGATGCGACTGCACGATGACGGCCGACTGTGCCCACTGGGTGGAGTTTGGCCCGGCGGACGGACTGCGCAGCCGGGAGACGGCGACCAACAGCCACCCCTCGGCGTGGCGCACGCGAGACGGGCGGCTTTGGTTTGCGACGCCAAAGGGGCTGGCGGAGGTGGACCCGGCGCATTTCCCCATTAACACGGTTCCGCCGCCGGTGGTTCTGGAGCGGTTTGCGGTGGACGACGTGGACCAGCGACTCGGCGGCGGGGAGGGGGCGCTGAAGATTCCTGCGGGGCATGTGCACTTTCAGTTTGATTACGCGGGGTTGAGTTTTGTGGCTCCGCAGAAGGTGCGCTACCGCTACATGCTGGAGGGATTCGACCACCACTGGACGGAAGCAGGGGCGCGGCGAACGGCGTACTACACGAACATTCCGCCGGGACGGTACATGTTCCGAGTGCAGGCGGCAAACAACGACGGACTGTGGAACACGAAGGGTGAGGCGCTGCCGTTTGCGCTGGAGCCGCACTTCTATCAGACAATCTGGTTCTATCTGCTGCTGGCGGCGGCGCTGGCGGGGCTGGTGGTGCTGCTGCTGCGCCGTCGGCTGATGCTGGCGGAGCGGGAGTTTGCCGCGGTGCTAGGCGAGCGGAACCGGATTGCCCGGGAGATTCACGACACGCTGGCGCAGGGGTATGTGGGTATCAGCGTTCAACTGGAAGTGCTGGCCGAGTTGCTGCGTCACGACAAGGTGGAGGCGGCGGCCAAGCAACTGGACACGACGCGCGGGCACGTGCGGGAAGGGCTGGCGGATGCGCGGCAGTCCATCTGGGCGCTGCGCTCACAGGACTCCGGGGAGAAGACGCTGCCGGTGCGGTTGCGGCGCA
>DATKTQ010000105.1:0-13338 GCA_035531055.1 Occallatibacter sp.
TCACTCATGCCGTTATTCCACCCCATTCCCGCTCGCCGGTCCAATTCAAACTCGTTATCGCCCCCGCCACCACGAGTTATGCACAACCCGTTCTACGCGCTCGCCGCCCACTCCCACACGCAAAACCGGCCAGAGGCATCCACCCCTGGCCGTTCCCTGTTTCCTAATCTCACTCGCCACTCCCCTCAAGCGGGAAGCGGATTTTGCCGCGTTCTAGAAGTGAGGAGGACGCGTACACAGAAGTACGTGAGTGACGAGCGACAACGAAATCGACAAAATTCCCCCCGGCTACATTTTGCCGAACCGATACACAAACCCATAGTGGAATCCAAAGCTGTTCTGCATCGTCGAACCAAAAGCCGTGCCGTAGTAGTCCCCGGCCAACCGCAGAGAGAACGTCGGCGAAATGTTCGTCTCGCCAATAATGCTCCCGTTCACCGCAAACGCCGTCGACTCCGGATAGAGTCCCAGCAGCTTCGCGCCAAAGCCGTTCGTGTCGCTCGAGAAATTCCCCAGCGCCACGCCCCCCAGCACCCGGCCAGAGAGCGAGTACTTCGGCCGCGCGTAGAACCGGTACGTCGGTCCCGCCAGAATCCCGTAGTCGCTCACCGCCGGCCGCGTCACACTGTACGGATTCAGCCCCACATACGCCGTCCCGTAGTAGCCCCGCGCATCCACCGTCACGCCCAACTTCTCGTTCCAGTAGCGCGTCAGCGCCGTTTCCCAGCTATACATCGCCGCCCGCTGCACGTCCGGCCCCGGCTTGAAGCGCAGATAGCCGCCGCCCACAAATGCCTCCCAGCGGTGCGCGTAGGTGTCATGGATGATCTGTTGGCGCCGCTGCTCCCGCCGAACCCGGATCCGTTCCTGAACCGTCAGTTCGCCCTGTGTCGGCGCGGTTGCCTGGGCCTGTGGGGCCGGGTTGCTGCTCGAGCTCGAGCCTTGAGCCAAAAGTTCGTGCGCTGCCGGCAACATCATCAGAATCGCCAGAAGTAGGGCTGTACGGCGAAAAAATACCATTGCTTTCGGGATACCTCCAAAACGTTACGGAAGCACCCGTCTCAAAGCGCTCCCCCAATAGGTATTAAACCATCTGGCGGAGCCTTGTGGGAGTGCCTGCTTCGCTTTGGACGCGCGCCACGGCCGTTTGCCTCCTCCACGCGCCCCCGCGAACCGCAAATCCTGACCGTCCGGGCACTTTCCTCCACATTCCCTCTGCTCCATCCCTCTCAAATGCACTACGATGGAGGGCAACGGAGGCTGTACCTAATATGCTCAAGCTTTTTGCCGGGATTGTTCTCGGTGTCCTGTTGGTCCCCTTTTGCCTTCTGGCCTGGTTCAAATACGGCACTGTGCCCGTCGCCGTCTCGGATCCCCCACTGCCCTATGAGGCGCAGATCACCCACGTCGCGCTCGACGCCCGCATCAAAAAGGAATTGATTCAGATCCCCCCCATCCAGCCCACTGAGGCTAACTTCATCGCCGGCGCGCACATTTACCAGGACAATTGCGCCTTCTGCCACGGCTACCACGGCAAGCCCTCCAGCACCGGCCGCGACATGTTCCCCGACGCGCCGCCTCTCTGGGAGCCCCACCGCAACGGCACCGTCATCGGCGTCAGTGACGATGCTCCCGGTGAAACCTTCTGGAAAGTCTCCAACGGCATCCGCCTCACCGGCATGCCTTCGTATCGTTCAGAACTCAATGACACCCAGATCTGGCAGGTCACTCTCCTGCTTGCCAACGCCAACAAGCCCCTGCCTCCGGCCGCCGTCGCCATCCTGCGCGGCGACTCGTCCCAGGCAGCCCACTAGAAACCCGGAGGATTCCGGCCCTACTCCCCCGGCAGGGCCCACCCCCGCATCGCCCGGCTCCCCGCCGGCAAACCGCTTCCAATAAGGTCGCTCGCATGAGTCTCATGGATACCCTGCGCAAAGGCTTCGGCTTCTTCCTCATGAGCCTCGGCGTCTCCCCGCCAAAAAACAAACCCGCACCTAAGCCGCCGCCCGCGCCCGGCCCCGGCCCCGGCAGATAATGCAGCCGGCCGTCCAACTCGTCCGGCCCTTTCGCCGCCGCCCGGCAGCCTTCCGGCTCGCCCTACTGGTCGCCACCGCCGCGCTCGCCTCCTCCGCCCCATCGTTCGCGCAGGCAAACCCCTACTTCTCCAACTGGCCCGCCGGCACCTCCCCGCAGGAAGTCGGCAAGCACCTCGCCGAGCACTTCGTCACCAGCCCCCATCAGTACTCCGCCACCCTCCACTACTCTGAGGCCGTCGCCTGGTACGGCGCCCTCACCTTCGCCCAGGTCACCCACGACAACCCCCTCCAGACCGAGCTGATCCAGCGCTTTCAGCCCCTCATGCCCGGCGGCGCAGAAGCCGACCGCCGCCCCATCCGCCGTCACGTCGACGACGAAGTCTTCGGCATCGTCCCCCTCCAAATCGCCATCCAGACCCACGACGCCCGATATCTCGCCGAGGGCAAATACTGGGCCGACCGCCAATGGGAAAACCCCCGCCCCGACGGCCTCTCCGCGGAAACCCGCTTCTGGGTCGACGACATGTACATGCTCAACATGCTCCAGCTCCAGGCCTTCCGCGCCACCGGCGACCGCAAATATCTCGACCGCGACGCCCGAGAAATGGTCGTCTATCTCGACAAGCTCCAGCAGCCAAACGGCCTCTTTTACCACGCGCCCGACGTGCCTTTTTACTGGGGCCGCGGCGATGGCTGGTTCGCAGCCGGCATGGCTGAAATCCTCCGCGACCTCCCCGCCAACCACCCCCAGCGCGCCCGCATCCTCGCCGGCTATCGCAAAATGATGGCCGCCCTCCTCCGCTACCAGGGCGCCGACGGCATGTGGCGTCAGCTCATTGACCACCCCGAAGCATGGCCGGAAACCTCCAGCTCCGCCATGTTCACCTTTGCCATGATTACCGGCGTCAAAAACGGCTGGCTCCCCGCCGCCACTTACGGGCCCGCCGCCCGCCGCGCCTGGATCGCCGTCGTCGGCTACATCGACCAGAACTGGGACGTCACCAGCGTCTGCGAGGGCACCGGCAAAAAGGACGACCTCGCCTACTACCTCGCCCGCCGCCGCCGCACCGGCGACTTCCACGGCCAGGCCCCCGTCCTCTGGGCCGCCACCGCCCTCCTCCGCTAACCCGCGCTCGCCCCCGAAATCCCCAATCTTTTCCGCATCCCTCGCCCGTCTTTCCCACTCTAATCAGACAGGTGTACCCTGTTTCAGGACGCCCTTCCCCAATGACGACGCCCGCATCCAGCCCGCACCCCAAAAGCCGCCTCCGCGCCTTCTGGGATTACTTCGTCCTCTTCAGCGGCATCTCCACCGCATCCAATCTCTCCCGCACCCGCCGCCGCCCCATCCTCACCCGCGGAATCTTCCTCTTCCGCCAGCCCGGCGAAGACGAGCCACCACCCCCGCGCGACGTGCGCGCCCGCCCCACTTGGTAAAATAACCCCATGACGATCTCGCGCCAGCAGGCCCTCGACTACTTCCAGTCGCCCGACCTCATCGGCCTCGGCATGGAGGCTGACGCCGTCCGCCGCCGTCTCCACCCCGAGCGCGTCGTCACCTACATCATCGATCGCAACATCAACTACACCAACTTCTGCACCGAGTACTGCAACTTCTGCGCCTTTTACCGCCCGCTCAAAGGACCGAAAGCCGCCGAAGGCTACATCCTCGAGTTCGAGACCATCTACGACAAAATCGCCGAAACCCTTGAGATGGGCGGCACCGGCGTCCTCATGCAGGGCGGCATCCACCCCGACCTCAAAATCGACTGGTTTGAGCGCCTCTTCACCGGCATCAAGCAGCGCTTCCCGCAGATCTGGCTCCACTGCCTCTCCGCGTCGGAGGTCCTCGCCATCGCCGAGTACAGCAACCTCGACCTCCGCACCACCATCGCCCGCCTCCGCGACGCCGGACTCGACTCCATCCCCGGCGGCGGCGCAGAAATCCTCGACGACGAAGTCCGCTTCCGCATCGCCCGCCTCAAGTGCCGCACCGAGGATTGGGTCAGCGTCCATCGCACCGCTCATCAGCTCGGCATGCGAACCACCGCCACCATGATGTTCGGCGTCGGCGAAACCTTTAACCAGCGCGTCAACCACTTCGACGTCATCCGCCGCCTGCAGGAAGAAACCGGCGGCTTCACCGCCTTCATCCCCTGGAGCTTCCAGCCCCACAACACCGCCCTCGGCGGCCGCGGCTGGGACGAGGCCACCTCAGTCGAGTACCTCAAAACCCTCGCCATCTCCCGCCTCTACCTCGACAACATCGAGAACGTGCAGGCCTCCTGGGTCACCCAGGGCCTAAAGGTCCTCGAGCTCGGCCTCCACTTCGGCGGCAACGACGTCGGCTCCGTCATGCTCGAAGAAAATGTCGTCAAGGCTGCCGGCACCAGCAACTGCACCACCGAGGAAGAGCTCCGCCGCATCATCCGCGACGCCGGCTTCCAACCCGTCCAGCGCGACACCCTCTACCGCACCTTCTTCCTCAACTAGCCAGTTTGCCTGTGCGGTGTCTGTGCCCCATTCATCGCGGCCTTCTCGCGATGAGTGGGCCGGGTGCCCCAACCTTTCGCCAAGCGCCCAAGGTCTCGCAACTGAGACCTGGGAAAGCACGACGCCATTCCCCACCAGAAAGCCCTGTCATTCTGTCGCGCACGCGTGGGGCCCCGTCATGCGCCAGCAGGATTGGGTAAACGGAGCGAAGGACCTGCTGTTGTCTTTCGACTCCTTCCACCCATCCCACACGCTGTCCTCTTCACGCTCTCCACTCCCCACGCAACCTCGCCCACTCCCCGGGTACCCCAGTTCTTCAAGAAAAGAACTAAGTTGTGGGCGCCCGCCCGCTGCGAATACAGGCCACACGATGAGCAAAAAGGAGCAGCCGGGGCGAGAAATAAACACAAGAATGGATAGGTGGCCGACCTTTTTAAAAGGTGCGTGGGATTTATCTGCAGGACGCGGGTCTCCATGCCCCCAGGAGTTGACCTCGTCGGTACGAGTAGGGCTAAACAGCTGAACCAGATGCCAATGGCACCTGAATGCTGACGTAGCCGCAGGCCACTTCAAAGACAGTAGTTGGTTTTGGGGTCCTGCAGAGAGGTAACACCATGAAACGAGTCGGAATTTTCATCGCAGCAGCTCTACTCTCTGTGCTTTTCGGAGCCAGCTCCTTTGGCTACGTTCAAAAGCCGGAGCAGAAGGACCATAGCAAGCAACAAGACTCCAATAAGAACGACCCGAAGAAGAACGAGAAGAAGCAACAGGACGCGCAAAAGCAGCAACAGAACGCGCAAAAACAGCAGCAAGACCGCAAGCAGCAACAGGACGCGCAAAAGCAGCAGCAGGACCGCAACAAGCAACAGGACGCGCAAAAGCAGCAGCAGGACCGTAACAGGCAGCAGAACGCACAACAGCAGCAGCAGGACCGCAACAAGCAACAGGACGCGCAAAAGCAGCAGCAGGACCGTAACAGGCAACAGGACGCGCAAAAGCAGCAGCAGGACCGTAACAGGCAGCAGGACGCACAACAGCAGCAGCAGGCCCGCAACAGGCAGCAGGACGCACAACAGCAGCAGCAGGACCGCAACAGGCAACAGGACGCGCAAAAGCAGCAGCAGGACCGTAACAGGCAGCAGGACGCACAACAGCAGCAGCAGGACCGTAACAGGCAGCAGGACGCACAACAGCAGCAGCAGGACCGCAACAGGCAACAGGACGCGCAGCGGCAGCCGCAGGACCGCAACAGGCAACAGAACGCACAGCGGCAGCAGCAACAGCAGCGGTACAGGGAGCCCGCCCGACAGATGCAGCGCTCGCAGCAACAAGCTCGTGCACAGCAGCAAGAGCAGCAGCGCATCTGGCAGCAGCGTCGCTCCAGCAACTGGGACTCCCAGCGCCGGAGCTGGCAGCAACGCGGCGGCTACAACGGCTACCGTGTGCCGGACAACTATTACCGCAGCCACTTTGGCCGCGATCACTGGTTCCGCATTTTCAGCCTCCCCTTCTTGTTTGCAGGCGGATATCCGCGCTTCCAATACGACGGCTATTGGTTCGAGGTCCTGGATCCATATCCGGACTATTGGGGCAACAACTGGTATCAAACGGATGACGTTTACGTGGGTTACTACGACGACGGATATTACCTGTTCAACCGGAGATATCCCAACCGCCCCGGCATTGCAATCAGCATCACGTTTTGATCGCGCCTGCCGTGTTGAAAGGAGCCATGCATGAAAAACATCTTTGTGTTGTTGCTGACGATAGTCTTCGCGGCATCCACCGCGTTTGCCCAAAAGGACGAAAACAAGCGCATCGAGATTGCCGGGCAAGTAATGGTGGAGATCCTCAATGTGCCCGACGATATTCCGCAGGAGCTTCTGGACAAGGCATCCTGCGTGATTGTTCTGCCCTCCGTCAAAAAGTTCGCATTTGGGTTTGGAGGCAGCTACGGTCGCGGCGTGATGACCTGCCGAAGTGGGAAGAACTTCAAAGGCCATTGGAGTGCCCCCACGATGATGGCGCTGGAAGGTGGAAGCTTCGGGCTCCAGCTGGGAGGTCAATCGACTGACTTCGTTCTGCTGGTGATGAACAACCGCGGCGCCGATTCCATTCTTTCCTCCAAGGTCAAGCTCGGAGGCGACATGGCGGCTGCAGCCGGACCGGTAGGACGCAACGCTTCCGCCTCAACGGATATCGCGATGCAGGCGGAGATTCTTTCCTATTCGCGTTCGCGTGGACTGTTTGCAGGGATATCGCTGGCAGGTTCCACTCTCCGCCCAGACAATGATGGCAACGAAAGGCTGTATGGAAAGAACATAAGCGGTCAGGACATCGTGATCAACAGCAAGATCCCTCCTCCCGCTTCTGCGAAATTGCTCCTTTCCACGCTGGACAAGAAATCTCCGCGCAACATGTCCGGAGATTAGGAAACAGAGCCGGATTTGGCTGACGCTGTGTAAGCCGAATGCCATCTCTCGGGGCTGTTTCCACCAATGAATCCGGGCGCCTCGGGTCCCGCTTTTGGGATCCGTGGCGCCCGGCACCTTGTCATCCAGCGCGCCGCCCTCCCCCACCCTATTCCCTTCCTCTGCAAATGCAGCCGGCGTTAGCCGCACAATCTCGCCGTCCACCCTGTCTCAATTGCAACCACTCTTCGAATGCCGGTCGCGTGACCGAGGGGCACCCATGTATCGTGTTTGCGATAGCTCCCTGATGGTCACTACCCGTCAGGAACGGACGTGATATGAGCCACCGTTTTCGAAGACTCATCTCCGCGATGATGTTTCTTGCGATCATTGTTGTGGTCGGAATCCTGGGATACATGTTCATCGAGAAGTGGACCGTCTTGGATTCTATCTACATGGTCGTTATCACTCTCTTCACCGTCGGCTTTCAGGAAGTCCATCCTCTTTCGCAGGCAGGGAAGATATTCACCATATTCATTATTGTGGGCGGTGTCGGAAGCGCGATCTATGCTGCCGGACAGGTTATGGAGATCTTCATTGAAGGCGAGATGAGCGGTTATCGCAAGAGGAGAAACATGGATAAGAAGATCAAGGAGATGAAGGATCATTACGTCATCAGCGGTTTCGGCAGAGTGGGCCATCAGGTAGCGCAGGTCTTTGAGACTTCGCATGTTCCCTTCGTCGTGATAGACCCCAAAAAAGAATCTCGTGATGAACTCGAAGCGAAGGGCGTTCCCGTTCTTATTGGCGATGCCACGGACGATACCGTCTTGATGGCCGCTGGAATCCAACGCGCCAAATGCCTCATAGCCTGCTCAGACTCTGACGTAGTCAACGTCTATGTCACACTCTCCGCGCGCCAGCTGAATCCAAGTCTCAACATTGTAGCCAGAGCGAGCCTCAAAGATACCGAGAAGAAGATGACCATGGCTGGCGCCAACAGGGTAATTTCGCCGTATTTCATTTCGGGCGTTCGCATGGCTGCTATGGCAACCCAGCCAGTCGCCATCGACTTTCTCGACTTGGTGACGCACGGGGGGCTCCTCGATTTCAGCCTGTTTCAAGTCACCATCCCCACGGGTTCGCCGCTGAATGGAAAGAGCATTGCACAGGCGGACATCGAGAACGCCTCAGGGGCACTGGTGTTAGCCATTCGAAAATCCGACGGCTCGTTTAACCTGCACCCGAAGCAAGCCTCACAAATCGACACAAGCGATGTGCTGGTTGTGCTTGGAACGCAGGAGCAAGTTGATTTGCTGCAAAGAATGGTCCAGTAACAGAATGGGACGGAAACCCTTCAGCGGCTGGGAGGCCGCGTACCCCGGGTCTCGCTTCTGAGACCTGGGAAAGCACATCTTCTCCGGAGGGAGCAGGGGCCTTCAGGCCCCTGAGAGCCAGCACACGAAACCGAAGTGGCTTCAGCCCCGGAAGAAAAGCCCCCCCCTCCATCTCACCCCCACCTGCTCCCAAGTGGTATTCTTGCCCGTCAATTTTTTCGCAACAGGAGGACCACGTGAAAAAAGCCATCCTATTGGCAATCTGCGGAGTTCTATTCTTGGCCGGATGCGGCTCTCAAGGAAAAGACGCCCCCGGCATTCCCATCGGGCCCAAATGGAAAGGCCTTCCCTACCGTCTCGCGTTTGACACCAAGGCGCCCAAGCCCAACCCCGCCGGCATCACCCTTCCCGCCATCAAGTTCACGGCCAACCCCGACGCGCTCGAAAGAAGAGCCAGCCTCGTCGTCCGGTACGACTCCTCCGGCGTCAAGACCAACAAACTCATCGTCAACCAGATCATCCTCGCCGCCACCGATATCTCCGGCGCGGAAGGCACCCTCCCCGCCGACTACGTCAGCCTCGCCGACGAGGGCCTCGCCAAGCTCACCGGCGCCTACTGCATGGCCGGAAAAGTAAAAGTCTCCCTCCGCCTCGCACGCTCCTCGCTCACCCCCCAGGCCGACGACGCGGAAATCGAGCAGAAGAGCCTCTCCGACTGGATCACCACCGAAGTCGCCATCAAAAAACCGCACAAAGGCTGCTAGCTCCGCACGGCGCCGGGTGCCCCAGGTCTCGCTTCTGAGACCTGGGAAAGCACAATGCTTCGCCGGAGGGAGCAGGGGCCTTCAGGCCCCTGAAACCCCAGCCCGAAATGCCGAGGGGCTTCAGCCCCGGAAGAGAAGCCACCACCCGCATCCCGAGCGAAGCGAAAGACCCGCCTTCGTCCTTCAAAATCCCCCCATCAAAAAAGTCCCGCCCAGTTTGCCGATTAATTCTCCGCTTTCGTCACAATGGAATTAGCCATCCCATCCCCCGGAGAAACCACCATGCCCGACGAAGCCCTCCCCAACGCCCCCGCGCCCGCGCCCGCCAACCCCGCCGTCGCCCACTGCCTCCACGCCTTCCGCACCGTCTACAAAACTGAGCTCACCCGCGGCGAGCTCGACTTCCGCGCCCTCCAGAGAGCCGGCTCCGCCTTCCGCAACGCCATGCCGCCCCTCGACGACCACCACAACATCCGCAACTTCATCGCCTGCGTCGCCCAGGGCATCCTCCTCGGCGCCGTGGACGTTCGCCAAAGCAGCAAGCTCCTCTACGCCGCCCAGGTCGCCCTCAGCGCCATCCGCGCCCAGTCCGCACCCGCCAGCCGCAAAGAACCAGCAGCCAGCTGATCTCTGACAACTGCTCGGCGCAGCGGAGACCCCCTCCCCCCATATTGAAAATTTGCACTTTTCCACAGCGATTTTGCCGATTAATTCGCGGCTCGCCTTCGCACCCCGCCCCGCTGACTCGCACACTCGCTGACCACTCTGTCAAGCCCCCATTCCACCACCCCGCTCCCAACCCCTTCATTCCAAACACCCTGAACCCGCCTCCCGTTTGCAGAAAAATTCCCCATCTTCTTCAAAATAGAAGCAGTAGGAATCCGCGCGCCCACCCGCGCCAAACGGCGAAACCACGCTGGCAACCCCAGCCCAACCCACAAAAATACGGAGACAACATGAGCTTTTCGAGCGTACTCAGCACGTTTGGCAAGGATGTAAAAAGAGTGTTCGCCTGGATCGGCAGCCCCGCCGGGCAGGCCACCATCCAGACCGGCGGCGCAGTCGTCGAAGCAATCGACCCGGCGCTGACCGGCATCGTCACGCTGGCCGAGGGCTGGATCAAGAACGCCTTCACCGTGGAGTCGCTCGCCGCCGCCGCCGCTCAGCAGAACGGCACCGGCGTGCAAAAGGCGGCTGCCGTCATGCAGAATATGACTCCCGCCATCCTCCAGTACGCGCAACAGGCCGGCCTGCCCGCGCCCACCGCCGCCCAGATTCAGACCGCCAACAACGCCATCGTCGCCTTCCTCAATGCGTTCAGCGGCGCGCCTGCGCCCTTCGCATCCGTGCCTGCACCAGCCACGGCTCCCTCCGCATAAACTCGCTACAACAAACGTTAGGGGATGCGCAATGCATCCCCTCTCGCTAACTCACTGACTAGCTGACTTGCTAACTCGCTGACCTGCTAACTTCCGCTTCAAACGGCCACTGCCCCAGCCTCTTGGCTCGCCAAAAGTAAATCAGAGATCCGCTCACCGCAATGCCAGCCGCCACCGCCAGCCCTTCCGCGGCCTCTCGCCTACTCACCAGCACAAACAGGAAACCCGCCATCGCCAGCAGCGGCGGCAGCGGATACCACGGAATCCGAAACGGCCGCTTCAACTCCGGCCGCTGCACCCGCAGCAGCATCACGCCCACGTGCTGCAGAAGAAACTGCAGCAGAATCCGCGTCACCACTAGCATCGTAATCACCTGCTGCAGGCTCAAAAAACAGAACGCCGACGCAACCAGCCCCAACGCCACCAACGCCCGGTGCGGAATGTTGTACTTCGAATGCACCTTGTCCAGAAAACGGAAATAATTCCCGTCCCGCGCCGCCGCATACGGCACGCGACTATAGCCCAGCAGCAGCGAGAACACTGAGGCAAACGCCGTCCACACCACCAGCGCCGCCACCGTGTACCCGGCCCACTTTCCAAACGCCGACCGCGCAATCTCCGCCACCAGTTGCACCCGCAGCGTCGCATTGTTCGCCACGTGCACCGCCGCCTCCCGCAGGCTCGGCAGCGCCGCCAGGTTCATCGTCACGTAGAACGCTGAAACAAACAGCACACTCAGCAGAATCGCCCGCGGAATCGTCTTCTCCGGCCGCTTCACCTCGCTGCCCAGGAAGCAGATGTTGTAGTAGCCCCAGTAGTCGTACGTCGCAATCAGCGTCGCCTGCGCCAGCCCGCCCACCGCCAGCGCCGCCGAGTGCGTCGGCCCGCTCGGCATGTGCCAGCCGCCCATCGACGCCGCATTCGCAAAGCCCGACGTAATCACCCCCACCAGCGCCGCTATCACCCCCGCAAACAGCACCCACGCCAGCCGCGTAATCGAGCTCAGATTTCTATACAGCAGCGCCGTCACCAGCAGGCACGCACCCGCCGCCGCAAAGCTCGAGTAGTGCACCATCGGCAGCGCCGCCACCGGCGTCCCGCTCAGCCCCGGCCAAAACCACCCCAGAAATCCCGCCAGCCCAATGCAACCCGACGCAATCGACAGCGGCGCGGAAAAACTCAGTTGCCACACAAACAGAAAACTCAGCCAGTTGCCCGCCTTCTTCGGCCCGTAAATCTCGCGCAAAAACGCATACGATCCGCCCGCCATCGGAAACGCCGCGCCCAGTTCCGCCCACACCAGCCCATCCACCACCGCCAGCCCCGCGCCCAGCAGCCACGCCCACGTTGACAGGTGATAACCCGCCGCCGCAATCACCAGAGGCAGCGTAATAAACGGCCCCACGCCAATCATCTCCAGCATGTTGAACAGCACCGCCGAGCGCAATCCAATGCGTCGTTGCAGTGCCGGGGCTTCGCCCGCTTGGGTCGGTTGCAAGGTCATGAGTCGGGTGGATTCCTTTGTTGGCGCTGTGGCGGATTGTACACTGGCCAGTAGTATGGTTCCTTCCGGCAGAGTTTCTCGCGCAGCAGTCTGGGCAGCCTTCGCAGCCCCCGTCTTCTTGGTCTTCCCGCTCTTCACCGCAGCCGTCGCCGCCGCGCAGCAGCCCGCGCAGCCGCTCGCCGTGCCCGCATCGCCGCCCTCCGTCGTCGCACTGCCCCTCGCGGAAGACCGCGGAGAAGCCGCACTCGAGCAGACACTCAAGCGACTCGGCACCACCGCCAGCGTGCTGTACATCGTCGCCCACCCGGACGACGAAGACGGTGGGCTGCTCACCTATCTCTCACGCGGCCACGGCGTCCGCGCCACGCTCTTCACCCTCACCCGCGGCGAGGGCGGCCAGAACCTCATGTCCGCCGACTCCAACGACGCACTTGGCCTGCTCCGCACCAATGAGTTGCTCAAGGCCGACCAGTACTACGGCATCCATCAGATCTGGGGAACCGAAGTCGACTTCGGCTTCTCCAAAACCCAGCAGGAATCCTTCGCCCAGTGGACCCACCAGCGCGTGCTCTATGACGCCGTGCTCGCCGTCCGCCTCACCCGTCCGCAAATCATCGTCGCCACCTTCGTCGGCGGCGTCTCAGACGGCCACGGCCAGCATCAGGTCTCCGGAGAAATCGCGCAGGAAGTCTTCAAAGCCGCCGCCGATCCCACCGTCTTTCCGGATCAACTAAAGAACGGACTCCAGCCCTGGCAGGTCTCTGCCGTCTACTCCCGCATTCCCTTCGCACGCATTACCAGCAAAGGCATCTTCGACTACGCCACCGGCAAGTGGGCACCCGCGCGCTTCCGCAACTACATCACCGGCGCCTGGATCAACGGCGCGCTCTCCACCGACGTCACCATCCCCGTCGGCACACTCGACTCCACTCTCGGCCGCACCTACGCGCAAATCGCGCGCCAGGGCTGGGGCATGCAGAAGTCGCAGAACGGCGGCGCCAACCCCGCACTCAGCGGCCCCGATATGTCCAGCTATCACCTCTGGGCCGCCACTCCCCAAGTGGCCGCGCATGCCGTCGCCACAGCCGCTGACCACGACCTCTTCCAGAACAGCCACATCCACATTGACACCAGCCTCGCCGGTCTCGCGCCTCTCGCCGGACCCAACGCGCCCGCCTGGCTCGCCACCGGACTGCATCAGCTCGATTCAGGCATCGATGCCTTCCTCGCCGCCTGCCCCTGCGCCTCCGGCACCGCCGCCGCGCATCGCCTCGCACCTCTCTATCGCGGCACGCTAGAACTACGCGCCCGCGTCGCCTCCAGCAGCCTCGACGCTCAGGCCAAAGCCAGCCTCCTCTTCGAACTTGACGCCAAAATCAACCAGTTCCAGTCCGCGTTGAAAGATCTCCTCGGC
>DATKTQ010000106.1:0-16532 GCA_035531055.1 Occallatibacter sp.
GATGACGAAGCGGTCGCCGCGGATGGTGATGAGCTCGTCCTGAGTTGCGCCGTCCGAGGAGAGCTTGCGGAGGGCGGCGCGGAGACTTTCTTCAATGACGCGCTGCTGGCGCTCCTGCTCGCGGCGGATGCGGCGGAGCTCAGGGGAGGCGTCGTCGGCGAGGGAGCCGTCGGGGAGGAATTTGCGCTCAATGGATTCGGACAGAGCTTTGAGGCCGGGAATGAGCGCGGCGGAGAGCGCGGCGAGGCCGGGAAGGCGGCCGACAAGACGCGCGGGCGGTGACTGAAGGAGGGCATGCCAGGCAGCAACGTCGCGGGCGAGGTGGGCGACGGCCTGGAGCTCGGGGGCTTCGAGAGCGGCGCCGGGGATTTGAGCCTTGGCGAGGTGCTGGGTGGGATCGAAGAGGCCGCCGAGGGGGATGGAAACCTGCTCGTCGAGGAGGAGGCGGAGCTCGGCTGTGAGCTGGTGCTGGTGGGTGATCCATTCGGAATCCACCGAGGGGCGGAGAGCGAGGATGGCGGCGCGGCCGACGGACGAGGCGGCGAAGCCGGCGACGAGGGCGAGGAGCGGTTCCCACTCGAGCGCGACGAGGTCAGCGTGTTCGACGGGCGACGGGATGGGGTCAAGCAGGGGCATGGAATTGCGCAGCCAGAACTATCTTATCTGGGTTGCACGTGCGGGAGCTGGCGGGCGCGTGCGGAGACGGCGGGGAGTGAGTCGATTGGGTGAAGGAGTTCCCTCAGCGGCTAAAGCCGCGCCCAATCTTCTTCGGTTAACCGTACGGGCTAAAGGCCGTCCCCTTCCACGGACTGAAGGCCGTCCCCGTCAAAATGATTCCGATGCGCACTACGACGGGGCGGGGAGCTAGGCGGAGGTGGAAGGCGTGGACGAGCCGGAGGAAGAAGACGAGGAAGACGAGCCAGAAGACTTGCTGGAGGAGGAATCGGAAGAGGCGGACTTCGAGTCGGAGGCGGCGGGTTTGGAGTCTGCGGCGGGGGCGGACCTGCTGTCGGCAGCGGGCTTGGCGTCGGCTGCGGGTTTGTCAGACGCGGCGGGGGTGGTGGAGGTGGCTTTGCCTTTGCCGGCGTAGTCGTTGACGTACCAGCCGGCGCCCTTGAACTGGAGGGCGGGCGCGGTGAGTGGACGCTCCAGCGGGCCGTGGCACTTGGGGCACTCGACTGGGTGCTGGGCATTGAAGCTCTGGATTTTTTCAAAGTGGTGGCCGCACTGGGTGCAGCGGTACTCATACAAAGGCAAGGTGGGTGACCCCTCCGAAGGAAATACTCACTGCTTTTATTTTAACGGTAGAACGGCGCGTGTGCTGCGGGGCCGCCGTTCGAGATGGGCCAACGGGAGGTGTGGCACAGATTGGCTGAGCGCATGGTTTGGTGCGTTGAGTTCGTGGCGTCCCAGGTCTCAAAATCGAGACCTGGGGCACCCAGAGTTCGTGCAGGATGATGCGGTGAAAGACCTAGTGAACCGCGACCATAACCGAGGCGGAGTGGTGTTCCCACTCGAGGGTAATTTTGCCGGTGGGGCCGGCGAGCGGGTCAATGGTGTACTTGAGGTCTTCGACCATTGCCATGGGATGAGACATCCTCATCTTGACGCGGCCGAGGTCCTGGGCCGGGTCATACTTGAGGCCCCACTCGCCGGTGGCCTTGCTGACGATGAGTTCCCACTGGTCCGGGTTGGCAATGTCGACGAAGAGAGTGTAGGTGCCTTTGGGGACCGTCAGGTTGCCGATTTTGAGATCGGCGTCGGTGGTGAGGGTGGTGGCGGCGTTGGCTCCGGCGCGCCAGACGGGGTAATGCGGGTCGTGGCTGATGAGGCCGCCTTTGTCAAAGATCTTGCCTTCGCGGCCGCGGACGCGGGGCGAGGAGTACTTGATGGTGATGGATTTGCCGGCGATGGTGGCTGTGGCGGTCTCCGCGGGGCTGGCCGGCGCCTTGGGCTGTGCGGAGAGGGTGAAAGTGGCGGCAAGAAGAGCACCGGCGCAGATGAGAAGACGCTTCATGAGGGTTCTCCTGTGGGCTATCCCCATGTGAAAGGCGGGAGAGCACCGACGCGATGATTGTCGCACCGCGGGGCGAGATTGTGAAGACAGGCGCGGAAGACTGTTATGATGCGGCCGAAGGCATTGCATGCAGCAGAGACGTGAAGAGGGATCGGCGGGGGAGAGATTTCGCGCGGCGGTGCGCGAGGAGAAGCCTCTGCAAGTGGTGGGCGTGATCCACGCGTACGCGGCGCGGATGGCGGAAGCGGTGGGCTTCAAGGCGCTGTACTTGTCCGGCGGCGGGGTGGCGGCGAACTCGCTGGGGATGCCGGACCTGGGCATCAGCACGATGGACGATGTGCTGACGGACGTGCGGCGAATCACGAATGCGACCAGTTTGCCGCTTCTGGTGGACATCGATACGGGATGGGGCGGGGCGTTCAACATTGCGAGAACGATCCGCGAGATGACGAAGGCGGGCGCGGCGGCGGTGCACATGGAAGACCAGGTGAGCGCGAAACGCTGCGGGCACCGGCCGGGCAAGGAACTTGTGGCGCCTGATGAAATGGTGGACCGCATCAAGGCTGCGGTGGACGCGCGAACCGACGAGCAGTTTGTGATTATGGCGCGGACGGATGCGCTGGCGAGCGAGGGGCCGGCGGCGTCGCTGGAACGCGCGCAGCAGTATGTGGCCGCTGGCGCGGATATGATTTTTGCCGAAGCGGTGACGGAACTGGGGCAGTATGCGGCGTTTCGGCGGGCGGCGGGCGTGCCCGTGCTGGCAAATCTGACGGAGTTTGGCAAGACACCGCTGTGGACGCGGGAGGAGCTGGCCGGGGCTGGCGTGGACATTGCGCTCTACTGCTGCGCGGCGTACCGGGCGATGAATGCGGCGGCGCTGATGGTATATGAGGCGATCAAGCGCGAGGGTACGCAGCGGAGCGTGGTGGACGCGATGCAGACGCGCGAGGAGTTGTACAAGTATCTGGACTATCACGCGTATGAAGCGAAGCTGGACGAGCTGTTTGCTCAGGAGAAGCCGGAGAAGTAAGCGCGCGGGCTGGACTATGCTGGATGAGATGCCAAGCGGAGGGCCAGCATGAGCGACGCGGTGACCGCAACACCCAAGTTTAAACCGAAGAAATCTGTGGCTCTGTCGGGGACTCCGGCGGGGAATACTGCGCTGTGCACGGTGGGGCACAGCGGCAACGATCTGCACTATCGCGGATACGACATCCAGGACCTGGCGACGCAGTGCGAGTTTGAAGAGGTGGCGCACCTGTTGATTCATGGGGCGTTGCCGACGGCGGCGGAACTGGCTGCCTACAAGGTGCGACTGAAGAGTTTGCGCGGGCTGCCGGAGGCGGTGACGCGCGCGCTGGAACTGCTGCCGGCGACGGCGCATCCGATGGATGTGCTGCGGACGGGCGTGAGCGTGCTGGGATGCGTGGAGCCGGAGGGCGCGGCACACGATGCCGAGGGCGCGCGGGCGATTGCCGATGCGCTGCTGGCGAAGATGGGCGGAATGCTGCTGTACTGGCATCAGTATGCGCGGAATGGAAAGCGCATTGACGTAGAGACGGAAGATGACTCGATTGCAGCGCATTTTCTTCGTCTGCTGCATGGGCGAGCGTCGAGCGCGGAGTGGACGCGCACGATGCAGGCGTCGCTGATTTTGTATGCGGAGCATGAATTCAATGCGTCGACGTTTACGGCGCGGGTGATTGCGGGGACGGGATCGGATATGCACTCGTGCATTTGCGGCGCGATTGGCGCGCTGAAGGGGCCGAAGCATGGAGGCGCGAATGAGGTTGCGCTGGAGATTCAGGAACTCTACAAGACGGCGGACGAAGCGGAGGCGGACATTCGGCGGAGGGTGGCGGAGCGCGAGGTGATTATCGGCTTCGGGCATCCGGTGTACACGATCAGCGACCCGAGGAACGAGATTGTGAAGGGGCTCGCGCGCGGGCTGGCCGTGGACGCGGAGGGCGAGCGGCTGTTTGCCGTGGCGGAGCGGATTGAAAGCGTGATGATGGACGCGAAGCGCATGTTTCCGAACCTGGACTGGTTCAGCGCGGTGGCGTACCACCTGATTGGCGTGCCGACGGACCTGTTTACGCCGCTGTTTGTGATGGCGCGGACGGCGGGCTGGAGCGCGCACGTGATGGAGCAGCGCGCGGACGGGAAGATTATCCGGCCGTCGGCGAATTACACAGGGATGGAGAATCGGGCGTTTGTGCCGATTGCGGAGCGGGGATAAGAAGGAGACTGCGTGTCATCGCACATGAGCAATGAGCGGCCTGCGCCGGACAAGGTGATGGTGGACATCGCCGAGTATGCGCTGAGTTATGAGATAGAGAGCGAGTTAGCTTACTCGACGGCGCACTATTGCCTGCTGGACACGCTGGGCTGCGGGCTGGAGGCGCTGGAGTATGCGTCGTGCACGAAACTGCTGGGGCCTGTGGTGCCGGGCACGGTGGTGCCGCACGGGGCGCGCGTGCCGGGGACGAGTTATCAACTGGACCCGGTGCAGGCGGCGTTCAATATTGGCGCGATGATTCGCTGGCTGGACTTTAACGATACGTGGCTGGCGGCGGAGTGGGGACATCCGTCGGACAATCTGGGCGGGATTCTGGCGACGGCGGATTGGCTATCGCGAGTGGCGGTGGCCGAGGACAAGGAGCCGCTGCGGATGCGGCAGGTGTTGACGGCGATGATCAAGGCGCACGAGATTCAGGGATGCCTGGCGCTGGAAAACTCTTTCAACAAAGTCGGGCTGGACCACGTGGTGCTGGTGAAGGTGGCGTCGACTGCTGTGGTGTGCGAGCTGCTGGGGCTGAGCCGGGAGCAGACGGTGAATGCAATTAGCCTGGCGTGGGTGGATGGGCAGAGTCTGCGGACGTATCGGCACGCGCCGAATGCGGGCTCGCGCAAGAGTTGGGCGGCGGGCGATGCGACGAGCCGGGCGGTGCGGCTGGCGCTGATGGCGCGGGCGGGCGAGATGGGATATCCGAGCGCGCTGACGGCGAAGACGTGGGGATTTTATGACGTGCTGTTCGGCGGGAAGGCGTTCAAGTTTCAGAGACCCTACGGGTCCTACGTGATGGAGAATGTGCTGTTCAAGATCAGTTTTCCGGCGGAGTTCCACGCGCAGACGGCGGCGGAGGCGGCGATGACGCTGCATGGGCGGCTGACAGCGATGGGCCGAACGGCGGAGGAGATTCACGCGATTACGGTCAGGACGCATGAGGCGTGCTTGCGGATTATCGACAAGAAGGGGCCGCTGGCGAATCCGGCGGATCGCGACCACTGCGTGCAGTACATGATTGCGATTCCTCTGCTGTTTGGGCGGCTGACGGCGGCCGATTACGAGGACGATGTGGCGGCGGATGCGCGGATTGACGCGCTGCGCGCGAAGGTGACGTGCGTGGAGGAGCCGCAGTTTACGAGGGATTATCACGACCCGGAGAAGCGCTCGATTGCGAACGGGCTGCGCGTGGAGTTGACGGACGGCACGGTGCTGGAGGAGACGGTGGAGTATCCGATTGGGCACAAGCGGCGGCGCGAGGAAGGCATGCCGCTGCTGGTGGAGAAGTTTGAGCGCAACCTTTGTCGGCGTTTTGCGGAGAAGCAGCAGAGGCGGATTCTGGAGGTTTCGCCGGACCGTGCGCGGCTGGAGGAGATGGCGGTGCACGAGTACGTGGACCTGTATGTGACGGGCTGAAGATGCGCGGAGGCAGCGATGCGCGGTGCCGTGGCTGCTTGCAGGCGCGCGGCTGCGCGTGATTGACTGGGGGCCGGAGGAAGACGGCCGAAATGGGATATCTACTAGCCTTGGACCAGGGGACGACGAGTTCCCGCGCGATTCTGTTTGACGAGGCGGGAACGATTGCCGCTGTGGCGCAGCATGAATTCCGGCAGTTCTACCCGCAGGCGGGCTGGGTGGAGCACGACCCGATGGAGATTTTGACGAGCCAGATGAGCTGCGCTGTGGAGGCGCTGGGCAAGGCGGGCGCGCGGCCGCGGGACGTGGCGGCAATCGGGATCACGAACCAGCGCGAGACGGTGGTGGTGTGGGAGCGCGCGACGGGCAAGCCGATTCATCCGGCGATTGTGTGGCAGGACCGGAGGACGGCGGGCTTTTGCGCAAAGCTGGAGGCGGACGGCGCGGGCGAGATGATCAGCGACCGGACGGGGCTGGTGATTGACCCGTATTTTTCCGCGACCAAGCTGAAGTGGATTCTGGACAACGTGGCGGGAGCGCGGGAGCGCGCGGAGCGGGGGGAGCTGGCGTTTGGCACAGTGGACAGCTGGCTGATATGGCACCTGACGAGCGGCGTGCGGCACGTGACGGATGTGACGAATGCGTCGCGGACGCTGCTCTACAACATTGTGAAGGGCGAGTGGGACGAGGAGTTGCTGCGACTGTTTGGGATTCCTGCGAGCCTGCTGCCGGAGGTGGCGTGGTCCAGCGAACGGGTGGGCGAGGTGACGACGTCACTGGGTCTGGGCGGGATTGCGATTGCGGGGATTGCCGGCGACCAGCAGGCGGCGCTGTTTGGGCAGTTGTGCTGGAGCGAGGGCGAGGCGAAGAACACGTACGGCACGGGCTGTTTTTTGCTGCAGAATATCGGGACGAAGTTTGCGCGATCGAAGCACCGACTGATTACGACGATTGCGGCGAGCTCGCAGAAGCGGCTGGAGTATGCGCTGGAGGGGAGCATTTTTATTGGCGGCGCGGTGGTGCAGTGGCTGCGGGATAATCTGCGGCTGATTGGCTCGTCGGCGGAGGTAGAGGCGCTGGCGGCGGAGGTTCCGGATGCGGGCGGAGTGGTGTTTGTGCCGGCGTTTGTGGGACTGGGCGCGCCGCACTGGGATCCGCATGCGGCGGGGCTGCTGATTGGGTTGCGGCGGGACACGAAGCCGGGACACATTGCGCGGGCGGCTCTGGAGAGCATTGCGCTGCAGGTGGCGGACGTGCTGGAGGCGGTGCAGAGCGAGACGGGAACGCCGCTGGGCGCGCTGCGCGTGGACGGGGGCGCGGCGGTGAATGACCTGTTGATGCAGTTCCAGGCGGACGTGCTGGGAGTGCCGGTGGTGCGGCCGCGGGTGACGGAGACGACGGCGCTGGGCGCGGCGTATCTGGCGGGTTTGGCGGTGGGATTCTGGGCCACGCCGGAGGAAGTGCGGGCGAAGCGCGAAGGCGATGTGCGGTTTGAACCGAAGATGGGCAGCGAGGAACGCGCGGCGCGGCGGGCACTGTGGCAGCGGGCCGTGGAACGCAGCAAGCACTGGAGCGAATGATGCATCGGGAAGAAATGGTGAGGCGCGTGCGGGAGCGCGCGGCGCAGCAGGAGCCGTGGGACATTGCGGTGATTGGCGGCGGCGCGACGGGGATGGGCGTGGCCGTGGATGCGGCGGCGCGCGGGCTGGACGTGGTTCTGGTGGAGGCCTACGACTTTGGAAAAGGCACGAGCAGCCGGAGCACGAAGCTGGTGCACGGCGGGGTGCGCTATCTGGAGCAGGGCAACATTTCGCTGGTGATGTCTGCCCTGAAGGAGCGTGGCCTGCTGCGGCAGAATGCGCCGCACCTGGTGCATGACCTGGCGTTCGTGGTGCCGAATTATTCGTGGTGGGAGGCACCGTTTTACGGCATCGGGCTGAAGCTGTATGACATGCTGGCGGGCAAATACGGCTTTGGGACGAGCAAGGTGTTGAGTAAGGAAGAGACGCTGGAGCGGCTGCCGGCGCTGGAGCCGGAGGAGCTGCGCGGTGGCGTGATTTATTACGACGGGCAGTTTGACGACGCGCGGTTGCTGATTCATCTGGCGATGACGGCGGCCGAGCACGGCGCGGCGGTGGTGAACTACTGCCCGGCGACGGGGTTGCTGCGCGATGCGGACGGCTACGTGAACGAGCTGACGGCGCGCGACGAGGAGACGGGCGAAGCGCTGACGATTCGCGCGAAGATGGTGGTGAATGCGACGGGCGTGTTTACCGATACGATTCGACGGATGGCGGACGCGGAGGTGGAGCCGCTGCTGGTGACGAGCCAGGGGATTCATTTGGTGTTTGACCGGTCGTTCCTGAAGGGTGACACGGCGCTGATGGTGCCGCGGACGAGCGATGGGCGGGTGCTGTTTGTGATTCCGTGGCACGAGCACGCGGTGGCAGGGACGACGGACACGCCGCTGGATGGGCCGAGCGTGGAACCGAAGCCGCTGGAGGAAGAGATCGAGTTCATTTTGGAGACGGCGGGGCGCTACCTGACACGGCCGCCGACGCGCGCGGATGTGTTGGCGGTGTATGTGGGGTTGCGGCCGCTGGTGAAGGGCGACGGCAAGACGGCGGCGCTCTCGCGCGATCATGTGATTCACGTGGATGCGAGCGGGCTGCTGACGATTACGGGCGGCAAGTGGACGACGTATCGGCACATGGCGGAGGACTGCGTGGACCACGCGATTACGCTTGGGCGGCTGCCCGATGAGCCGTGCTCGACGAAGAATCTGCGGATTCATGGGTATCTGCGCGACTCAGAGGGACTGGGCGCGCTGGAGGTGTACGGCTCGGACGCAGAGGCGATTCGCACGCTGGCGAAGGACCCGGCGCTGGGCATGCAACTGCATCCGGCGCTGCCTTACCTGGCGGCGGAAGTGGTGTGGGCGGCTCGCAACGAGATGGCGCGGACGGTGGAAGACGCGCTGGCGCGGCGGACGCGGGCGCTGTTTCTGAACGCGAAGGCGGCGATAGCGATGGCCGAGCCGGTGGCGAAGCTGCTGGCGGCGGAACTGGGCCGCGACGAAGCGTGGGTTGCGGCGCAGGTGAAGGAGTTCCGCGCGCTGGCGGAGCAGTATTGCGTGCGGTAAGCGCGGAAGCGCGGAATGCGAAGAGGAGGATGCGATGGCGAAAGCTTGTACGCACGTTGCCGAACACCTGAAGCGGGTGACGCCGCGTACGAAGGGTTGCGAGGAGTGCCTGCAGACGGGCGACACGTGGGTTCATCTGCGGATGTGCCTGGAGTGCGGGCACGTGGGCTGCTGCGATTCGTCCAAGAACCGGCACGCGCGGGCGCATTTTCACGCGACGCAGCATCCGCTGATCCAGAGTGCGGAGCGCGGCGAAGACTGGCGCTGGTGCTATATCGACGAGACGTATTTGTAGCGACGCGCTTGAGGACCGCTCAGGCCAGTTCGAGCGCGAGGGTTTTTGCGGCGGGGTCGAGCTTTGTGATTTGGAAGGTGCGGACTTGGCCGGGGCGGAGCGGCTCCGGCGCGGACGAAGGCGCGGGCGACCGGCCCTTCCAGCGCGCGTTGAGCATGGAGGAGAGCGAGGAGAGATCGACCTTGCTCGTGGGTGCGGCCTCTGCTGCAGGTGCGGACGCAGCTGTGACCGTGCAAGGCGCGTGGATACCATCGCCGAGCTCGATGACGGCCTGATTTGCGGAGACGGTGACGACGCGGCCGGAGACGGTGTCGCCCACCTTGTGCTCGGCGAGGTATTCGTCAATGCCGGTGGGGATGAGCTGCTTCATGCTGAGCTTAATCTGGCGCTTTTCCGGGTCGATGGCGAGGACCTGGGCCTGGACGACCTGGCCGGCGTGGAGTTCCTCGGAGGGGTGATCGAGGCGGCGGTCGGCGACGATTTCGCTGATGTGGACGAGGCCCTCAATGCCGTCGGCGAGCTGAACGAATGCGCCGAACTTCATCAATTTTGTGATGGGTCCGGTGATTTGCGCGCCGACGGGAAAGCGCTGCGGCACTTCGGTCCAGGGGTCGGCGAGGGTCTGCTTGAGGCCGAGGGAGAGGCGACCGGGCGTGGAGTCGGTGGGGGGCTGAACGGCGAGGATGACGGCTTCGACGGTGTCACCCTGCTTGAGCAGGTCGGAGGGGTGGCGGACTTTCTTGTTCCACGCCATTTCTGAGATGTGAATGAGGCCTTCGATGCCGGGCTCGAGCTCGACGAATGCGCCGAAATCCATGAGGCGCGTGACGGTGCCGGTGACGCGCTGGCCGGACAGGTATTTGGCGGCTGCGGCCTGCCAGGGTTCGGGCTGGAGCTGCTTGAGACCGAGGGAAATCTTGCCGGTGTCGGGATCGATTTTGAGGATGCGGACCTGGAGCTCCTGACCGATGGAGAGGACGTCTTCGGGCTTGCTGACGCGGCTCCAGGCAATGTCGCTGACGTGGAGGAGGCCATCGACGCCGCCGAGGTCAAGGAATGCGCCGTAGGGCATGAGGCTGCGGACGGTGGCGGGGAGCACGTCGCCGGGCTGCATGGTGGCGAGGCGGCCCTGCGCGGCAGAGCGCGCCTGCTCCTCGAGCACGACGCGGCGATCGACGACGACGTTTTCGTCGGTGACGTCGAGCTTGGTGATGCGGCAGGTGATTTCGGTGCCGACGAGCTTTTCGAGCTCGGCTGCGTCATGGGTGCCACTGCGGCTGGCAGGCATGAAGGCGCGCACGCCGACGTCCACGGTGAGGCCGCCCTTGATGACGCTGGTGACGGTGCCGACGACGGCGAGCTTTTGCTCGAATGCGGTTTCGAGCGCGGACCAGTCGCGGGGCTGAGCGACGCGGAAACGCGAGAGCTCGTAGTAGCCCTCTTCATTGCGACCTTTGACGGAGACGGGGACGGAGTCTCCCGGCTGGACGGCTCCGGCGTTGTTTTCAAAGGCGGAGAGGGGAAGGATGCCTTCGACTTTGTAACCGATGTCGAGGAAGACGTGCTCGGCGCCGACGGAGACGACGGTGCCCTGGAGCTGGCGCGCGCCGGGCTCGGACTTGTGCGTGTGGCCTTGTTCGAACTGCTGAAGGATGTCCGCGAAATTCACTTCTGGCTCGGGCGTGGGCTCGGCTTCAGCTGCGGGCACTGGCGCGGGTGCGGCTGCGGGCGCAGGCTCGGCTGCGAGGACGGGCTCGGGAGCTGCGGGCGCGGCGGCGGGGGCGTCTGCAATGGGAGGGAGTTCCGGGGTGCCTTCGTTGGTCATGGTGTTCTCTTCCATTTTCCCATGACGGGCCGGAGAGCGGGAGCGAGGCACCCCGGATTGGCTCTGGGGCGGGCTATGGGAACCGGGTGACTTTGGGCGTGACGCGGGGGTGGATGGAGGTGGGTCCGCCTTTGTCGTCAATGACGTTGGAGATTTGGCCGAGGTTGCCGAGGGCGACGGTGATGATGTGGTGGAAAACGACGCCGGGGGTGTGAGGCACCTGAATGGCGCGGGTGAGGGTGACGTTGGGGCGGAGGAAGACGCTGTAAATGCCGAGACCCCAGGCTTCATGGGTGGTGACAGAGTCGGCAACTTTGTAAGAGGCCCAGCCGTTGACGCCGGGGGCGCTGGTGTAGCTCTTCTGGTTGGGCGGGTCGTAGGGAATTTCGGACTGGTAGAAGTAGGTGCGGCCGTGGTTGCCGTTCCAGAGGACCTGGAACTGCTGGTGGTGCTCGACAAAGAGGCCGTAGGCGGTGACGTTGCTGCCGTTCACGACGAGGCCGTTGAGGCTGATGTTGCGGGTCCAGCCGACACCGGCGCCGTGGTCGGCGCGCCAGATCCAGGTGTGGTCGATGAGGGTGTCGTTGCTGTTGACGAGGAGATTGACGCGAGTTCTGCCGATGCCTGCGCCGCCGACGCGGAAGAAGACATCGTGGAGGCTGATGGGATTGCCCGCGTGATCCGCTTGGCTGCCCTGAGGGCCAACTTCGAGCAGGACGGGGGATTCCTTGGGGCCCGCGTCGAGGAGGATGCCGGCGATCTCGATGCCGTCGGCGTCTGCGGTGGTGAGGGCGGCGGTGCCGTTGACGGGGCGGAGGGTGGCGAAGCCGAGGCCGAGTACGACGGTATCCGGCCGGGTGACGCGGATGGGCTCGGTGAGGTCGTAAATGCCGGGGGTGAGGAGGAGATTTTTGCCCTGGGCGAGGGCGGCGTTGATGGTGGCGGCGGTGTCTGTGGCGGGGTGGGCGATGTAAAAGGTGCTGAGAGGGATGTCGCGGCCGGGCGTGGAGCCGGAGTGCCAGGTGATGCCGACGCTGTTGTGCTGGAGCGCGGGCATGCGGACGCTCCAGCGGCCGCGGGCATCGACCTGAAGGAAGGGCTTCTCGCGGATGACTGGAGTGCGCGCGACTTTGGTGAAAGGTGGCTGGGGCCACTGGCCCGCGGGCGGGTTGGGCACGCCGACGAAGACCATGTTCCAGTTGGAGCCGGTCCAGCTTTTCCATTCGCTGTTGCGGGAGATCCACTGCTGCTGGGATCCGGAGTCCACGTTGCCGTCGATGAGGGAGTCGGACATCCAGCCGCCGCTGGCCCAGCCGCGGTTCTGGTGGAGGACGAGGTTGCCGCGAATGTGCATGCGGCGGAAGGGCGCGGCCTGGGAGACGGCCCATTGCATGGTGCCGCCGGCGGGGACAACGGTGAAGCCTTCAACGGCGCGCCAGAAGGTGCAGGTGGCGTTGTTGTGGGGGTAGGTGGCGTCGGCATGGACGTTGCCGGTGAGGACGACGTCGTCTGGCGAGGCACCGAGGCCGAGGACCTGGGTGTAGTAACCGATGGGCAAGTGGACGCGGTAATGGCCGGGAAGAAAGAGCAGCGCGTAGCGCGCGGGGCCGAACTGGCTGTGCTGCTGGATGGCATAGACCTTGTCGATTTGTTTTTGGATTTGAGCGGCGGGCATGGAAGGACTGAAGATGAGGACGTTGGGGCCGAGACTGGGCGGTGCGGCGGCAAGGGCGGCGCGGGATGCGAGGATTCCCGACAGGAAAAGGAAAGCGGTGACGGCGAAGCGGACCCGGCGAAGCGATTGAGACGGCATTTTGATCCCTTATTTCGTTCGCATTCCAGAGTACGCCATGGGAGCGGGGTCCTTCTCGGGATGGCGGCGCTGCGGGCGCGGAGGGATTCCGGTAGGCTTGAGGCATGACGATTTTTGACGAGAAAAAGACCGAGCTGGAGCGGTACGAGTTCATGATGGGCGCGGAGCGGGGGCGGCTGGCGGTGGCGCTGGACCTGCTGACGGATTCGCTGATTCTGGTGGGCCAGCACGGGGTGTATTGCGCGTCGTCGAGGAATCCGCAGAAGCCGGCGCTGGACCTGCAGGCGGTGCTGGGTGGCATGGAGGGGGCGAAGGCTCTGATCCAGAGTGTGATGGAGGAGTTGCGGGCGCGGCGCGAGGCGGAGCGGGCGGACGGCGAGGCGGCGGGCTGAGGGCAGCGGCCGGGCGCCGAAATGCGATATGCTGAAGGAGCGCGCCCGTAGCTCAGCTGGATAGAGCGAACGCCTCCGGAGCGTTAGGTCGGGAGTTCGAATCTCTCCGGGCGCACCATCCCTATATTGCCGATCATAACCACCCCAGGCTGCGGCGTGGGGCCGGAAAAGGCAGCTTCCATCCGAGTTCAAGAAATTCCTCTTTCGAGGTGGCGTTTGGGCCATCCGGAAAGGGACCTCTTGGACTCTTTGCATTTGGTCCGCCTGTAGCAGTTCCCAGGCGATGGCTGTGCCGGCCGGGCGCGACCTGAAAGAGTGAGGAACCCCTGGGGTTGCCGGCAGGGTTCTTGTGTATCCTTGCTCATGCGCGTCGAGGCGGCGGGGGGATTGGGTCGTCCGGCGATTCGCAAAATCCAGCAGACGAAACGCGGCAGGGAGAGATGGGATGCCAGGTATACAAGCGCAAATCTGGAAGGGTTCCAGCTTCACCATTGAACGCAAGAAGGGCAAGGCTCCCGGCGTGGTGATTTTTCGTCTCTCCGGACCCTTTACCGCGCGCGACATGTACGGCACGCTCACGCCGGAAGCGCTGCGGAACCTGTTTGAATCCTCGTCAGACGAGGCGCCAACTGCGCGCATCTTCGACCTGAGCGAGGTTCCCTATATGGATTCGGCGGGGCTGGGCATGATGGTGAGTGAGCATGTGCGGTGCCAGGGCAAAGGCCTGCGGATGGTTGCCGCGGGCGTGACGCCGCGAGTTCTGCAACTGTTCAAAATGACGAAGGTGGACACCTTTCTTTCGATGGCCGCCACGGTTGAGGAAGCCGAGTGCCAGTAATCCAGCTTGAGAGCCGCGGACGAAGTTCCGCTGTTCGGCTGCTAGCCTTCTGAGACGATGGGAAGCTCTGCGGCCTCCCATGCGCCGAGGCCGCCTGCGATCTCCACCTGATTTGTGATGCCATACTGCTGCAGGATGCTGGCGGCAATGGAGGAGCGGTAACCGCCGGCGCAGTGGATGGCGATGCGGCGGTCGCGGGGTACTTCCTGGATGCGCTCCTGCAGGCGATTGAGCGGGAGGTTGAGGCTGCCTTGAATGTGTTTATCGGCCCATTCGCCAGGGTTGCGGACATCGAGCACGAGGCTGAGTTCGCCGCTGGCTAACTCCTCGGCTGCGATGAGGACGCTGATGCGGGGCGTGGGCCAGACGAGGTCTTCCCTTTCCGCAAGCGCTTCCATGCCTCCGCGAAGATAGCCCCGGACGTGATCGAAGCCGATTCGTCCTAGACGCAGCGCGGCCTCCTGCTCGCGGCCGGGCTCGGCGATGATGACGATGAGCTTGGAGCGGTCCAGCACGGTGCCGGCCCAGGTGGCGTATTGGCCTCCGAGGGGAATGTTGAGGCTGCCGGCGAGATGGCCCTTGGCAAACTCGGCGGGATCGCGCACGTCCAGGAACTGCGCGCCGCTGTCGCCCATGCGGAGTACCTCATCGAGTTCGACCGGCTGCAGGACTTCCTTGAGGTTCTTGTCCAGTGTGGCGCGCTCGCGGGTGTTGAGGATGGCGTCGTAGGTGAAGTAGGGCGGAGCGTCCGGTTGATCGGCGGTGACGAGGCGAACGAACTCCTCTTTCGTGCTGGGCTTCAGGGCGTAATTCAGACGCCGCTGATCGCCGAGAGTCGAGACCGTGTCTGAGGAGAGCTTTTTGCCGCAGAGGGAGCCGGCGCCGTGTGCGGGGTAAACGAGGACCTCGTCGGGAAGCGTGAGCAGTTTGTTATGGAGGGAGTCGTACAGGTAGCCGCCAAGATCGGTGGCGGTCCAGCCGAGCGATGCGCGGAGATCGGGGCGGCCCACGTCGCCGATGAAGAGCGTGTCTCCGGTGAGGACGGCGTGGGGTTTCGCCTCATCCTTGCGGCGATCGAAGACGAGGATGGAAATGGATTCGATGGTGTGGCCCGGGGTCTCGAGCACCTGCAGGCGGAGGCCGGGGAACTCGAGCGTGTCGCCGTCCTTCATGGGGACGAAGGCGTACTCGGCCTGGGCGCGGGAACCGAGATGAATGGTTGCGCCGCAATGATCGCGCAGTTCCAGATGGCCGGCGATGAAGTCTGCGTGGAAGTGGCTGAGGAAGACGTGGCGGATCTGCAGGCCGAGCTCTTCCGCGTCGTCGAGGTACTGATGGACGTCGCGCTGCGGGTCGACGATGATGGCAGTGGCGCTCTGTTCGTCGCCGACCAAGTACGAGGCGTGGGCCAGGCAGCCGAGGTAGTACTGTTTGAGGATCATGGAGTTGGTTGAGTGTACCACCACGCGATTTTGCCGGGAAAGCCCGCGGGGCATGCGGCGACGGCAATTGAGCCGGGGAGGACGCGCAGCTTACAATGAAGTTGCCTGCGGCAGGGTTTGGGTCAACGCATTCCGGCGGGTGGCGCTCTGCCTGATCCTTTTTTTGCCTTTTCGTTTCCGGCAATGCCTTTAAGCGCCCTGTGGGGCGGCCCGCACGGGCTGGACAGCAGCGCAGAAGCCGGCCAAGCATGGCCGGACAAGGAGCACATGCACTTCAATTTCGGATTCAATACTGTTCAGGTTTTGTGGACGCTGACGTTTGCGGCGCAACTGGTTCTGCTGGTGGTGTTGCTGGGGCGGGATCGCGCACGGCGCTTTCCGTGGTTTACGGCGAGCGTGGCGCTTGTGGCGCTGCGGCTGCTGACGAGCCGGCTGCTGTTTGGGCGGATGCCGCAGCTGACGATGACGACCATTTTTCTGGCAATGGCGGACTTGACCGTGGTGATGTCGTTGCTGGTGCTGGTGGAACTGGCGCGGCAGAGCCTTGGCGGCGCGTCGCGGCGGGCATGGATTGCGGGCATTCTGGGGCTGGCGCTGCTGGGCGGCGGAGTGGCAGGCGCGTGGGGCCACTGGCCGGCGTGGAGCACGATGACGGCGGGGACGCCGCTGGCCACGCTGGGCCTGATGCAGCTGTTTGCGCAGAAGGTGGGCGTGCTGGCCGATGTGGTGACGGTGGGGCTGGGCGTGCTGGTGGTGCTGCTGGGGCGGCGCTACGGAGCGGGCTGGAAGACGCATCCGCAACAGTTGCTTGTGGGGCTTTCCACGGCATCCCTGGCGCAACTGGCGGTGCAGGGCATCTGGCAGGTGATTGCGCGGACGGCAGCGCCGCACTCCATGGCGGAATATACGCGCGTGGTGGGCCTGCGGGAGAAGCTGTACAACGGGAACAGCGCGGTCTATGTGCTGGTGGCGGTGTGGTGGATTGTGTGCATGTGGCGGGATGAGCCGGGCACGCGCGAGACGGGCGAAGCAGTCGGCGAGGGCGCGGGGGATGGGTCGACGGGC
>DATKTQ010000107.1:0-28249 GCA_035531055.1 Occallatibacter sp.
CGAAGCCCGCATGTGCGGTTTCTTCCCCGCCGGGAAAAGAGGAATTCTGGTGAATTCGACCGTCAAGACGATCATGTTCTGGGTCTTTATCCTCGTTTGCCTCATGTTGCTCTGGAGCGTCGTGCAGAAGAGCAACAGCACCGGCAAGGACAAGGAAATCCCCTACTCGGAGCTGTTCAGCAAGGTGGAGGCCGGCCAGGTGCAGGATGCCACCATCCAGGGCACCGAGCTGCGCGGCCATCTCAAGTCCGATCCCAAGAGCCAGTTCCACACCACGATTCCGGCCAACTTCGAGGACTTGGACAAGGCCATGATCGCGGCCAAGGTCAGCCTCACCATCAAGAATGAGCAGAGCAGCATCCTCCTGCCCCTGCTCTTCAACGTAGGGCCCTTCGTCCTGCTCATCGCCATCTGGTTCTTCATGCTGCGGCAAATGCAGTCCGGCGGCAACAAGGCCATGTCCTTCGGAAAGAGCCGCGCCCGATTGCTCTCCATGCAGCAGAAGAAGGTCACCTTCAAGGATGTCGCTGGCGTAGATGAAGCCAAGGAAGAGCTGAAGGAGATCATCGATTATCTGCGCGAGCCGCAGAGGTTCCAGAAGCTCGGCGGCCGCATCCCCAAGGGTGTCCTGCTCGTCGGACCTCCGGGAACCGGCAAGACCCTGCTGGCCCGTGCCGTGGCCGGCGAGGCCAACGTGCCCTTCTTCTCCATCTCCGGTTCTGACTTTGTTGAGATGTTCGTCGGCGTCGGCGCAAGCCGCGTGCGCGACCTTTTTGAGCAGGGCAAAAAGAACGCCCCCTGCATCATCTTCATTGACGAAATCGATGCCGTCGGTCGCCATCGCGGCGCCGGCCTCGGCGGCGGGCACGACGAGCGCGAACAGACGCTTAATCAGTTGCTCGTGGAAATGGACGGCTTCGAGTCCAACGACGGTGTCATCCTCGTGGCGGCCACCAACCGCCCCGACGTACTAGATCCCGCGTTGCTGCGCCCCGGCCGCTTTGACCGCCGCGTGGTCGTCGGCCTGCCCGATATTCGCGGCCGCGAAGAAGTCCTCCGCGTCCACATCAAGAAGGTCCCCGTCGCCGACGACGTGAACCTCAACGTCCTCGCCCGCGGCACACCCGGCTTCTCCGGCGCCGATCTGGCCAACCTCGTCAATGAGGCCGCGCTCAACGCCGCTCGCGCCAACCGCAAGCAGGTCACCATGTACGACTGCGAGCTGGCCAAGGACAAAGTGCTCATGGGCGCCGAGCGCAAATCCATGCTCCTCACGGACGAGGAAAAGAAGGTCACCGCCTATCACGAGGCAGGTCACGCGCTGGTCTCGTTCATGTGCGAGCATTCCGACCCCATTCACAAGGTCTCCATCATCCCGCGCGGCATGGCATTGGGCGTCACCGTTTACCTGCCCGGCGATCGCCACAACTACACCCGCGAATATCTTGAGTCCCGCCTGGCCACGGCCTACGGCGGACGCGTCGCCGAGGAGATCTTCCTCAACCAGATGTCCACCGGCGCCGGTAGCGACATTGAGATGGCCACTGATCTCGCTCGCCGCATGGTCTGCGAGTACGGTATGAGCCGCCTCGGTCCGCTCACCTTCGGCAAAAAGGAAGAGCAGATATTCCTCGGCCGCGAAATCGCGCAGCACCGCGACTTCTCCGAGGAGACCGCCCGCCAGATTGACCAGGAAGTGCGCCGCCTCATCGACGAGGCCTACCAGTCCGCGCACGGCGTCCTCGACCTCCACCGCGACGCCATGCACCGCATCGCAGCCGCCCTGCTCGAGCGCGAAACCATCGACGCCGAAGAGGTCCGCCTGCTCATCGAGGGCAAGGAACTGCCTCCCATGCGCTCCGCGCTGGCCTCGCCCAGTGACACCGGCAGCAGCGGCGGCCAGCAGATCCTCAAACCGGAAAGCCGCGGCGGCTCGGGCAGTTTCCCCGAAGGCTCACCCTCCCCGGCATAACCCGCACTCGTCGCTTCAACAGCAAAGGCCGCTCCCATCGGAGCGGCCCTTCTTCTTTTGCCTTGTCGTACTGCGCTTATCCGCCGTCCCACGCAGCCTTTGTTGCCAAATCGTCCACCTCAAAACACCCGGTACGAAATCCCCATGCTCACCCCGTAGGGATGCAGTTGCGAGTTCTGCAGCTGATACCAGTTCGGCAACTGCTGATACTCAAAGTCCACTGCGCGCAGTCTCCAGCGGTCATTCAGCTTCACGTCCTCGCCGCCGCCGTAGGCAATCGTCCAGCAGGTGCACGTTGCCTCGCCGTATTCAAAGTTCATGTGCGTCATGCCAAACAGCACCTTGCCGTACGGCGTCACCCGCCCAAAGTACGTACCAATCGGAATCCGCGGTCCAATCAGGTAGTTGTCCTGGTGAATTTCGTGGAACTGGTTAAGGCGCTGCCAGCGGCCTTCGGCCTCCAGCTGCACCCAACGCCGGAACCGCACGTCCACATAAGCGCCCATTCCAAACAGCCGGTTCGGGCTGGCCTGCGCAATGCCGCCTCCCGCGTAGTCCGGCTGAAATGCCGATCCCATGCCGCCCGCCGTCACGGCAATCCGGCTCTGCGTCGCCGCAGGAGCCACCTGCGCCCGGGCTGTCACGGACCCGGCGCACAAAAGCACTACCCAAACCACCCACGCAGTTCGTCTCATAGCTTTTTCATCCATTTTGTATCCGGATCGGATGCCTAGTCTTCTGCTCACCCGTCCGGCGGAATCGGCCCGGGCGATGCGCATGCGCGTCCGCCCCGGCCCATTCGTCTTGCCTTATTGTTGAGGCTGCTGTGCCGGAGTTGCCTCGCCGGCAGGCTGAGCCGCTTGCGTCGTGCCCGAGCCCGCTGTCGGCGTGGCATTTGCGCTTCCGTACCGCTGCAGCCGGAAGTAGACCGGAGTCACCTCCAGAGGCATCTTGTCTCGCGCGTTCATCGGCGCGTAGCGCTTGGCGTCCAGCATCTGCACACGGTCGCTCCACGGATCCACCTTCAACCAGCTTCCCAGTGGCAGCGCCGGAATCTCACTCAGGTCGTCCCAGTTGATCTTTGGCGCATCCTGCGCCAGTTCCGTCATCCACGGCGTTCCGTCCGGGCGCAGCATGCTGTCGCCCAGCTTCGGTGTGTTCAGTGCTTTCAACTCCGGCCCGCGCGACGCCAGTTGCTCCCAGTAGAGTCCCGCGCTGGCCAGCTTGTCCTTGTACATGGAGGCCTTCAGGTACACCATTGCCTGCTTCTGTGCGGACTCGTCGTCCATCTCCGAGTGGTACATGTCAATCCGCTGGAAGGTCGATTCATCGGGGAACATCAGCCGGTCGTTGAAGGCATAGCGCGTGTCGATGTGGTGTCCCAGCGCCACGTGCGCCAGTTCCAGCGCCACCACTGAGGCAATCGACTCCTCGTTCGGCAGCGTGTCCAGCAGTCCCTTGCTGATCAGGATCGTGTTGCCCACCGATGTCGCTTCAATGGTGTTCATCAGCAGCACCCGGCAGTGCACCGGCGAGCTGAAGGCAAGATTGTTCGGCACCGCCAGGTTGATCACAATCTGGTCCAGCACCTTCTGCTCGTAGCCGCCCGGCGTCAGCGGAGCCAGCAGCCCGGCTTCTTCCAGCCGGTCCAGCACGTTGTTTTCTGCCTCCTGCACCCACTCCCGCGTGGCCTGCAGTGGGCTCATATCCTGCGAGTCGTCGCTCTTGTCTACGGCGTTATCCACCGTGATGTTCACGTTCTCGCTGTTGTGCGTAGGCAGCTTCAGGCTGTAGCCCCAAAAGTGCGTCTGCGCCTTCAGCCCAACCTGCTTTCCGCTCCCCGGCCGGTTGGTCTCTTCCACATAGATCTCCACCGGCAGCCAAACTCCCGGCTGCAGGTTCATCCGCCAGCTGTCAAAGTGGAAGAAAAACTGCGAATCAAATTTCGAGTGCGGGCCCGTGTAGGTGCCGTTGAACCGCACCACGTTACCCCCCTCGTCTTCAATCCAGATGCGTCCGTAAAACCGGCCCATCCCGCTCACCTTCGGATGCACGTCAAACACCCACGTCCGCACCGAGCCCAGAAATTCCTTCCGCACGTAGCTGAACACGTAATGCTGCTGGTCAAAGCCAGTCGGGTCCAGGAACATCATGTCCATAAAGCCCGTCGGGTTGTAAGTAAACCTCGTATCCAGGCCCAGCGCTCTTGTCAGGTCCCGGATGGCCTTCATCGATCCCTTGAAGAATCCGTGACCGGACTCGACCGTGCGCGGCTCGTACGTCTGGTCGAAGAATCCCTTTCCGAAATCCACCCGGCTCAGCGTGTACTGGTCGTTCACCGGCACTTCATAGAGCTTCTGGTCCGGCCGCGTCTCCTGGATGTAGGTCTCCACCAGCGGCGTCCGCTCCTGAATGTTCTTGATGATCACCTTCTCTTGGGCAATCGCCTTCTCGACCAGCGCGGTCTGCTCGGGCGTCAGCGGCCGAGTCGGCTGATAGGGGCTGTTCTTCTTGCGCGCGTGTGCGCTGCACACTCCCATCGTCAGAATCAGCAGGGGGATTGCTATCTTCTTTAGGAATGTTTTAGGGATATTCCGAAACGTCATGAGTTGCTCCTCGACTTGGGTACTTGCGGCTTGCATTCTTGCCTTCTGTCTCCGGCCGCTGCTGCCGTGCGAAAAAGATGCACGGACCACCCCGGCCGGAACTGCTGATTCCCAAAAAGCGGCCCTCAGGCCAGTTGAAACGTAATCGTAATGTTCGTCGTCAAATCCACGGCCTGCCCGTTCCGCGTCGCCGGCCGGAACCGGATCTTCTGCGCCACGCGCCGCGCCTCTTCGTCCAGTCCGTGGCCCAGTCCGTGCACCACGCCATCCACCACCACGTGCCCGCTCGCCGTGAAGGTCACCCGCAGAATCACGTTGCCTTCCACCTTCAGTTCGCGCGCCTCAGCCGTGTAGCGCACCGGCGGCTTGCTCAGCACTTCCAGGCTCGTCGATGCCGGCGCCACCTCACGCCGCGTGGGCGGTGCCACCGTTGTCATGCGCGGAATTCCCGCGGACGCCACATGGCCGCCGTAGCCGCCGTGTTCCGCTGTGCCCGTGCCGCCCGGCAGCCCGGCCTGCGCCACCCGGCCCATCGCGCCCGCGTTTGAGCCGCTCCGCGTTCCGTCGCCAATCCCTGTCGAGCCCACCACGCCCCGTGGAGCTGCCGCCGCGCCGTTCATCCCGCCGTACGGGTTGCCCAGCGCCGCCACCGTCGCGGCCCGCGTCGCATGCTCGTTCGGAATCACCCCATGCATCTCGCCCAGGTGCACGGCCGTCGTCGAGGGGTGTTCCTGCTTCACCAGCGCCGGTGCCGCCGCCGTCAGCGCCGCCTTCGGCTGCGGAGCCAGCACAATCGCCGGCCGCGCCGCACGCATCTCCGGCATCTTAACCTTCGCTTCCATCTCCAGCGGCTTCAGCGCGGGCTTCGGCTTTTCCCGTTCAAAGTGCATCTTCGGCGCTTCCAGCTTCACCTCTGCCGGCTTGGGCAGCTCCGGTGCCTTCGGCGGCGGCGGCATCTTCACCTTCACCTTCGGTTGTGGCGGTGGCTTCGTGGGAAAAATCAACTCCGTCTGCTCGTACTTGTGCTCAATCACATGCTTGGCCATCATCCCCACATACAGGGCAACGGACAGGATCGCCAGGTTGACCAATGCGCTGGTTACAAAGGGGGCAGACCTGCCTTCCGGCTCCGGAAGCAGGCCAAACCTTGCGCTCACTGGGTATTGATTCACCGGCATTGTCTCGATTCCTTTGTTCGGGCCTTGAAAACGGCGGGGTTTCGTCTTCCTTGGCCAGGAAACGACCTGCATGCAACCTCGGTCCGGCACTGCCTGCTCGCGTCCGTTCCGTGCTGCCCGCAGAGTCCCGGGCGCTGGTGTCTCGTCCTGTTTTGCTGGAGCGCTTCCGGCCGTCGCTCGCCCGGCCCCTCCAACTTGTTCCTTCTCAAACTCAAGTCCTGGCTCGTCGGGTCCGCGGCAGGGTCAGGATTCTCCATGCCTTTCCCTCGTGCCGGGAACTCTGGTTGCTGTTCGTCGCATCTTCCGCAGTGGGAAAAGGGAAAGGTTGCAGAGTGAATCGTGCAGTACTGTTTGCCCTCGGCTGCCATGGCGCCGACCGCCTGCTCCGCCTGTTCTCTGTGGCCTTTCAGTCGATTCCACCCGGGCATCCGTGGCTCCCTTTTCGTCCAAGGCAAAGGTTCAGAAACTCTCACCAAGCCTCGCGTCGGAGGGAAGAAGAACCAGTATCCCGCCTACCCTTCTTCTCTTGCCAGGGCCGCATTTGCCATGGTCGGAAGGAACATTCGGAACACCCGCAAGTCTGCCGCCTTTTCGGCGGTCTCAGGAACCCCGGCACCCGCCGCCCGGCTCCAACTCATTGTAATAGACTAAAGGTAGACCAAAGTGTGCCTGAAAGGACAGTATTTTTGTGAAAGTCTTGGTTACCGGTGGTGCAGGTTATATCGGCGGCACCGTTTCTGCTCTCCTTGCGTCCGGCTCTCATTCCGTTACGGTTATTGACAACCTAAGCCACAGCAGCCGCTCCGCCGTTCCTCCCGGAGTCGAATTCATCCAGGCCGACCTGGCAGACGGGCCATTCCTCCAGAGCCTCTTCACCGCCGCCCAGGCCGCCGGCCAGCCTTTCGATGCCGTTCTCCACTTCGCCGCTCTCATTGAGGCAGGCGAATCTATGGTCCATCCCGAGCGCTTCTTCCGCAACAACACCGCCTCCACCCTCACCCTGCTGGAAGCCATGCTCGCCGCCGGCCCTCGCCGCCTCGTCTTTTCCTCCACTGCCGCCGTGTACGGCGAGCCTGTGCAGGTGCCCATTCCAGAGTCGGCCCGCCTGCAGCCCACCAATGCCTACGGTGAGTCCAAGCTCCTGGTCGAGCACATGCTCACCTGGTTCCACCGCATTCACGGCTTCCGTTACGCCTCACTTCGTTACTTCAACGTCGCCGGAGCACCCGAAGGCCCCGAAGGAATCACCCGCGGCGAGGCACACGACCCGGAAACCCATCTCATCCCCCTCATCCTCGACGTAGCCCTCGGCCGCCGCGACTCCATCCGCATCTACGGCCATGACTACCCCACGCCCGACGGCACCTGCGTCCGCGACTTCGTCCACATTTCAGACCTCGCCGAGGCCCATCTCCTCGCACTCCAGGCCCTCGATCCCCAGCCCGGCCATCCGGCCTTCGGCAACGACGGCCGCCTCATCTTCAATCTCGGCAACGGCCACGGCTTCAGCGTCCTCCAGGTCATAGAGTCCGCCCGCCGCATCACCGGCCATCCCATCCCCGTCCAGGTCCATCCCCGACGCCCCGGCGACCCCGCCGTCCTCGTCGCCAGTTCTGACCGCGCCAATCAGGAACTCGGCTGGCAGCCCCGTTACTCCCAGCTCGATGACATTCTCCGCACCGCCTGGGACTGGCATCAGCAGCGCTATCGCGCCTGAAAACCCATCTCCCTCCGCACCGCAGCCTCCCTTTGCCTGTCGTTTCGGGTGGACGAGGGCCCGCAAAGCTCGTATGCTCACACACAATGGGACCTTATGTCCGCCCCCGGACAAGCATTATTTAAAGCAACTCTCGGTTCCAGCTCGGAGCGTGGGCCCGTGGAAGCATTCAACGTCAATGATCTCGAAGGGGCGAGCCGCCAGGTCCTCGCTTACCTCAGCCGTCGCATCGGCTTCGGCCTCTGGATGATCACCCGAACCATCGGCAATGACTGGATCGTCCTGCAAACCGACGACGGCGAATACAGCGCCCAGCCAGGTACCGTCCTCCGCTGGTCAGACTCCATGTGCTCGGCCATGGTCCAGGGCCTGGGCCCCCGCATCGCGCCGGACGTCCAAAGCGTGCCCGCCTACTCCGCTGCCCCTATCGCGCAGAAGCTCAACATCGGCGCGCACATCGGCGTGCCCATCACTCTTGTCGACGGCAGCCTCTTCGGCACCCTTTGCGCCATTGATCCGCTGCCTCAGCCGGAATCGCTCGTGCGGGAACAGGAACTCATCGAACTCCAGGCCAGCCTCCTCAGCATCATCCTGCAGGCCGATCTCAGGGCCAATGAGCAGGCCCGCGCCTCCGAGCGCTTCCGGGCCGAGGCCATCTCCGACGCGCTCACTCACCTCTACAACCGCCGCGGATGGGACCGACTGATCTCCGGTGAAGAGGAGCGTTGCCGCCGCCACGGCCATTCCGCAGCAGTCTTCGTCTTTGACCTCGATCGCCTCAAGCACATCAATGACCGCCAGGGACACGCCGCAGGCGATCAACACCTCATCCGCGCCGCCCGGGCCCTCAGCCAGGTCCTCCGCGCGCCAGACATCATCGCCCGCCTCGGAGGAGACGAATTCGGCATCCTCAGCGTCGAGTGCGACCGCCCCGGTGCCGAGCTGCTCGCCGGCCGCTTCGCTTCCGCCCTTGCTCAGGCCGGCGTGGACGCTTCCATGGGCTTTGCCATGCGCAACCCCACAGACGGAATGTCAGGGGCCTGGAAGGCCGCCGACTTGGCCATGTTCGAGCGCAAACGCTCCCGCAACCCCGGTAGCTAACGCAGCCCCGTCTGCCCCGTTCCCATTTGCCCGTTCCTGTGAGACAATCCACGCACACCGTTTTCCTCCCCGCAAGTCAGTCCCCGTTAGGAAGGTTCCTGCATGCCTGCGAACTCTGCCTCGTCCCTCACGTTTGAAGTGGAGCGCGACGGCGAAAATGCCATCGTCCACTGCCATGGCCGCCTGGTTGCCGGCGTCGGAGAGTGGTTCTACCCCCAGATCCGCCTGCTCATCCCGGAGTGCAAGTGCATCACCCTGGATCTCACCGACCTCACCCATCTGGACAGCATGGGCATCGGCGCCCTCGTGCGCCTTTACGTTTCGGCGCGCTCCAGCGGATGCAGATTCCGTCTCATCAATCTCGGTCCCCGCATCCAGCAGCTGCTCGGAATCACCCACCTGCTCGCCATCCTCACGGACATGTGCGAGCAGGGAATCACTCTGCGCTTTTAATACGACCAGCTGTCAATCGAGTACTCCAGGGGGAGCACGGGGCTTCAGCCCCATGGAAGAGCAAGCGCCGCCGAACTCAGCGCGTCATCCAGCTCTTCGAGCGCACCGTCAGCAGCGCCCACGGGAAGATCCAGAACATCCCGAAGAACGTAAAATACTCAAACACCACGCCATACAGAATGTTGAACGACCGCTCGCTCCGCAGGTAGTAGAGCGAGTAGATCAGCGAGATCATCCCCAGCGCCACCAGCAACCGCAGCAACACCATCGGGTCGAACATCACCGCCGAAACCAGCAGCACCGCCGTCAGGCCCATCACCGGGAAGCGCAGGTTCGTAATCACCTGGTCAACCAGCGCAATCGCCCGCGGCAGCGCCGGCCGCTTCCACACAATCGTCGCAAACCGCACTTCCTCCCGGATGTAGCTCCGGTCCCAGCGCAGAAACATCTTGCACAGCGTCCGGTAGCTGGTGGGAACCACCGTGTACACCGTTGCGTCCCGCTGGTACACGCTGTCGTAGCCCAGCCGAAGAATGTCGTTGGTCAGCGCGCGGTCCTCGCCCGTCGTCACCTCCGCGCCTAGAAACCGCTGGTTCAGCCAAGACTCCAGCACCTGACGCACCGCGCTCGCACGATAGGCTGAGAGCGCTCCGGGGCTGCAGTACACCGTGCCAAAGGTCGACTGGTACGCCCGCAGAAAATCAAAACTCAGCGTGAACCGCACGTGCAGCATCCGCGGAATCAGTCCTTCCTCCTGGTTGTATACCTGCACCTTCCCCGCCACCACGCCCACATGCTTCTCGGCAAACGGCCCGGCCAGCGCCAGCAGTGCCTTCCGTGTTACCACGCTGTCAGAGTCCACCGTCACATACACGTCGCCCGTTCCCAGCAGGAACCCCGCCGCCAGCGCCGCGCGCTTGCCGCTGTTCCGCTCCAGGCGCACCGTCTTCACCCGCTGCCCATACCGCGCCGCAGCCTCCTGGATGTGCTGCCACGTGTCGTCCGTGCTGCCGTCGTCCACCACCACAATCTCCAGCCGCTCCGGGTCGTAGTCCGCCGTCGCCACCGAGTCAATTGACTTGGCCACCATCGGCCCCTCGTTGTACGCCGGAATAATCACCGTCATCCGCGGCGCATTCTCCCGTCTCGCCGCCGGGTGCGGACGGTAGGTAAACCACAGAAAGGTCCGGAACACCATCAGCAGAAAACCCATGGAAAACCACAGAATGCTTGGCTGGTAAAGTGCCGCCCCTATCCCGTGCTTCTCCGCCACTTTGTACACCGGCGTAAACGCATGGTTATACACACTGAAAAGCACCACCGCCAAAAGCCCCAGCAGAATGGCCAGCTTCAGCGGTATGTCCCACGGGTCATCGCTCCCGCCGGCAAACTCCACTCCGCGCGCGATATCTTCGTTCGTTCCAGCCATAACCGTCCTTCGTTCCTCGGTTCGCGTCCTGCTCGGGTATCAGTGACTAGTCAGACGTGTCCGCAACCAAAACGACTCCGCCATTTTCGCTGTCGCCGTCCACTCCGCAGCCCTTGCGGCACAAAAAAAGCGGGGGCCGAGGCCCCCGCCCCGCTTCCCATCCCGCCTCAGAAACGCAGCAGATAGGAAATCTTCATGTAAATCGTCTTCCCATCGTTCATCAGCCCGTTGCCGTTCGTCGTCGGCAGCACCGGCTCGCTCGTGTTGCACATCCCGTTGTCCAGCCGTGTGCAAAGGCTGCGGTCCAGATTCGCAAAGTTTCCGATATACCCGAAATACAGCGCCGTCCCCGGATGTGGCATATACGTGAACAGCGCATCGGCAAACAGCGTTTTCCCGTTGCCCGCGCTAGTCAGCGCCGTATCCGGCAGCGTGGCAATGTACTGCCCGATCAGGTTCACTGACGCGGCCTTGGTCATCTGCAGGTTCCACCGCGACGTCAACTCGTGGTTGTCATACACGGTTGCTCCGCTCGCGGGGTCGGAAAAATGCGTGAACACATACCGGTTCTGCATGTCCAGGTCCGGCAGCGGCTTCACCTCCACGCTCACTTGCGGAGACACCATGTTCACCAGTCCCGGCGCATCGTTGCCCGGTGGCGAATAGTTGATCGTCGTTCCCTTCGAAAGCCCTCCACTCACTGCAAAGTAGGGTGCCGGCGAACTCCAGAAGTGCACTCCGCCGCCTTGCCCGTGATACTCGCGGTCGCTGGTCAGGGTCGAGAAGTCAATCGGCCGCAGTCGGCTCTGGCTCAAGCTCATCCACGCGGAAAGACCGCTCCGATTGGCAAAGTCCACGTGGTACGACGGCTCCACATACAAATCCAGCGGCGTCCCCGAGTGGTCCCAGTCCCGCTCCGCATACACACCCGGTCCATGCGATAGAACCGGCCCGCTCTCCGGGCGGAACGTGTAGCGGAAAGATCCGTTCGGCATGCGAACATCCGGCCGCCGGAAAAATCCCGTATCCGTTACATAGCCTGCCGCTGTATCACTGTAGCCCAGGCCCAATCCCGAATGTAGGTCGTTATAGCTCACCTTTTGGAAATATGCCTGCCCGCTGCAGCTCAGCGCCGTGCTCAGGCACTCCTGCTCGCCCGCCGTCGAGTTGCTCGCGTTCTCCGTCTCGCTCGTCACCGCCTGGCCCGTCATCGTCCACCGTTTGCCCAGCCGCGCACGATAATCCACTCCTCCCGCGCGGTTATACGAGCCCGCATACTCCCGGTCCGCAAAAATCACGCCCACATTCGAATCCTTGCCCACGTCCCGGTTCACCCGCGCTGCATAGAAGTGCGCCCGCGTGCCATAAAGCGGATCCGTCTGCGCCACCGCCTCGCCCGGCCCGCGATCGTCCACCCCCAGCAGCCCCAGCGCCCAACGGCCCGCCTTGCCCGTCAGCCGCGCACCATACTGTGGCACCCCGATGTTGTTCGTGTAATAGAGATTGATCGGCGTCATAAAGTAGCTGCTGTTTTCAATGAAGAACGGCCGCATCTCGTCGAAAAAGGAAGGGAAGCGCTGGTTCGGCGCCGCAGGATTGTCAATCCCCACCTGGCTGAAGTCCGGATTCAGCGTCGCGTCCAGCACCAGGCTGTTGTGCAGGATCACCTTCGCATCCAGCCCCGTGAAGCCCTGCAATTTCTTGCTCTGAATAAACGGATTCTCCGGGTCTACGCTGTTCAGCCGCCGCAGATTCTGCCCCAGCGAGTACGCCTGCAGCTGCACGTTGCGCCCGCGCGCCACGTCGGCAAACCCCTCCACTGCCGCATCCTGCGTCAGCCGTCCCGCCACGTCGTGCGCAATCTCAGGCCAAAAGTCGCTCTCGCCGGTCTCGGCCACATCTCGCTGCAGAATAATGCCCCAGGTCCGCATCTCGCCCGAGTCCGCCTTCGCAAAATACAAGCTCGCAAACGGAATCCGCATCAGCACCACATATCCGAACGGTGTCCGTCGCGCCCACGTGTCCCACACCGTGTCAAACGAGAAGTCATTCCCCGTCTGCTCGCTGTACAGTGCGTCCGCCTGGATGCCCAGCGGATTGCTCTTGAACACAAATGCGCGCCGCTGGTCGTGAAACGTATCCAGCCACAGCCCAACGTTGTCGTCGTCGCTCAGCCGGTCCCGCGCCAGCATGTGCCCCCGCACATCGTCCGGATGCCGCTGCCTGCACACGAACGCCGCATACAGATACGCGTGCGTATAGCCCAGGTATGCCGCCGTCGCGTCCTCCGGACGGCCGCCGTCCTCCGGATACCGCTCCACGAACGCGCCGATGTGCAGCATGTTCGCGCCCTCGGCCATCGCCTTCCCTGTCAAAAAATTATCCAGCGTCGGCGCCGCAACCAGTCGCGGAATGACAATTGCCTTCGGCTGCGCCAGCATCAGCGCATCGTGAACATTCAGCTTCGGAGTCGTATCCAGCGCCGGGCTTCCGCTCGCCCCCGTATCCTCGCTTCCCGCGCCCTTTTCGGTCGTGCTCATTGCGGGATTCGCCATCCTCGTCCCGCTGCCGTTGTCCCGATCGGCCGGCGCGCATGCCCCCGCGCTCGCCGCCGCCGCCACACACCCCAGCGCAACCACAAGCCAAAGCACAAACCTCGCGCGCATCAAGCGCAACATGTCCTCCTCGTTTTGCGTTTCTTTCTGGGTTGCAATCTGTTTCCGCGGACCATCGGCACTTCCGATGAATTCGGAATCCTTGCGAGAGCGATCCACGCGCCTGGCCTCGTCGCCCGCGCCGCACCTTTAACGTCTTAGACGCAATGGTTTGTCCTTGGAACTATGCCCCTTTATGGAAACGCTTACTTTTCCATCATAACTCCGCCGCACAATTCTGGTTCCATATTTCCAGCCCAGCCTCACCCTCCGCACCCCCCCCAAAAAAATCCTTCCCCGGTTTGCAGATTATTTCCCCCTTCCGTCGCATACTGGAACAGTGCAAGGAATCTGGGGTTCGCCCCATGTCTCCCCAGTCACAAACCGGCTGAAAATCGGATGACTGACAACTGAAAACTGCACCGCAGGGGCAAGCACCCCCCCTCCCCCCCCATTTGTTTATTTGCAGTTTTCCACAGCAGTTTTGCCGATTATTTCGCAAACTGTGAAACACCAGAGCCGCCCCGGCGCACCCGCAGCCGCATGGCCGTCCATCGCGCGCCGCGCGCTCCCTCACTTGCTCCTCGCACGTCCGTCCCGGTAAAGTGTCTCCGATAGACGAAGCCCGCGCCCGCCCGTCGTTTCCTGTCGAGGCTCCCCGCGCTTTGCACCCATCTTGTTCCCCTGTGAGGTCTTCCTTATGTCGTCTGTGAACGTTTCCGTCGTTCCCCAGCCCGGCACTTCCGCGCCGAACCAGGACCTCGACTCCACCCTCCGCGAAAGCCGCGTCTTTCTCCCTCCGCCCGAGTTCAGCAAGCTTGCCTACATCAAGAGCCTCGAAGAGTACGATGCCCTCTACGCAAAGTCCATTGAAGACCCCGAGGCCTTCTGGGCCGCCGCCGCCAAAGAGCTTCACTGGTTCAAGCCATGGGACAAAGTATTCGAATGGAACCATCCTTGGGCCAAGTGGTTCGTCGGCGGGCAAATGAACCTGAGCTACAACTGCCTCGACCGCCACCTCGACACGCCCCGCCGCACCAAGACCGCGCTCGTCTGGGAAGGCGAGCCCGGCGACGTCCGCCGCCTCACCTACGAGGAACTCCACAGCGAAGTGCAGCGCTTCGCCGCCGCGCTCAAGGCCCTCGGCATCCGCAAAGGAGACCGCGTCGCCATTTACATGGGCATGGTGCCGGAGCTCGCCATCGCTCTGCTCGCCTGCGCCCGCATCGGCGCCGTCCACTCCGTCATCTTCGGAGGATTCGCCGCCACCGCCATCGCCGACCGCGTCAATGACTCCTCCTGCGTCGCCATCCTCACCCAGGACGCCGCCTGGCGTCGCGGCAATGAGATCCCCCTCAAGCGCACCGTCGATGAAGCCCTCGCCCACTGCCCCACCGTCCAGGACGTCGTCGTCCTCCAGCGCACCGGCTCCCACGTCAACATGCTCAAAGGCCGCGACCACTGGTGGCACGAACTCGCCGCCAATGCGCCCGCCGACTGCCCCGCCGAGCCCATGGATTCCGAGGATTCGCTCTACATCCTCTACACCTCCGGAACCACCGGAAAGCCAAAGGGCCTCGTCCACACCACCGGCGGATACGCCGTCCAAACCTACCTCACCACCAAGTACGTCTTCGACCTCAAGGACGACGACGTCTACTGGTGCACCGCAGACATCGGCTGGGTCACCGGCCACTCGTACATCGTCTACGGCCCGCTGCAGAACGGCGCAACCGTGCTCATGTATGAGGGCGCGCCCAACTTCCCTGACTTCTCCCGCTTCTGGAAGATCGTCGACGACCATCGCGTCTCCATCTTTTACACAGCACCCACCGCCATCCGCGCCTTCATGAAGTGGGGCAACGAGCACGTCGAAAAGCACAAGCTCGATTCGCTCCGTCTCCTCGGCACCGTCGGCGAACCCATCAACCCGGAAGCCTGGATGTGGTACCGCGAAAAGATCGGTCACAACCGCTGCCCCATCGTCGATACCTGGTGGCAAACTGAAACCGGAGCCATCATGATCGCGCCCATTCCCGGCGCAGTCCCCGCCAAACCCGGCTCCGCCACGCGTCCCTTCTTCGGCATCCAGCCGGAGGTCGTCACCCGCGAGGGCCACGCGGTCCCCGCAGGCAGCGGCGGCTTGCTCGTCATCCGCAAGCCCTGGCCCGGCATGGCGCGCACGGTCTACGGTGACCCCGAGCGCTATAAGCGAACCTACTGGAGCGACGTCCCCGGCTGCTACTTCACCGGCGACGGCGCGCGCATGGATTCCGACGGCTACTTCTGGCTCATGGGCCGCGTCGATGACGTCATCAACGTTAGCGGCCATCGCCTCGGCACCATGGAGGTCGAGTCCGCCCTCGTCGCCCATCCCAAAGTGGCGGAAGCCGCCGTCGTCGGCCGTCCCGACGACCTCAAAGGCCAGGCCATCGCCGCCTTCGTCACGCTGGAAACCGGCCAGGAGCCCTCGAACGAGCTCAAGGATGAGCTGCGCAAATGGGTCACCAAGGAAATCGGAGCCCTCGCGCGGCCAGACGACATTCGCTTCACCGAGATGCTGCCCAAAACCCGCTCCGGAAAAATCATGCGCCGCCTCCTGCGCGACCTCGCCACCCACGGCGAAATCAAAGGCGACACCACCACCCTCGAAGACTTCACTGTCATCGCCAAGCTCCGCGAAGCCGAAGAAGGCTAAGGGACCAGCTCAGCGAAGAATCCGAGGAAGGGTAGGGAACTGGAACAACGAATGCGCTGTCCTCTTGACCGAGTCTGCACAGCAGGTGAGTCGAAAGATCCGCGGTTGCGTTTCGCAGCTTCCGTATAGCTGGTGACCCCACCGGAGCGTCGCCAAGCTATCGGGAAATTCCTTGCCACAAGCCGACAGATAAGGATCGATCTGATCCTCGATGAGGGCCTCCCGCTTGCCAACTTTCCGCAGGGTGTCGGGTATGGAGCGCAGAGAAACGGAATCCCCTCAGAACTTCGAGAGCACCTGCTGCGCCAGCGCCTTTTCGACGGCTTTCCTCTTGTCCATCGTGAGGGCGCTGCTGTACACCGCTATCTTGAAGGCCCCGGTGCCCTTCCTCACCGAGAGTGCGCCCAGCACAAGATAATAGGCTTCATCGCCAACACCGCTGGCCGTTGTTCTCTCCGCGCTTGCCAACGCGCCTTTGCCCGCGTTGAAGAATTGCATCGTCAGAATCTGGAGCGTCACCGCTCCGCCGGTCGGTATGGTCCATGTGCACGTCGTCTTAAAATTCGGCATCACGTAGGTACCCTGGCCGACGGTCGACCCAAGGGTCGAACTCACCTGGGCCGTAGTCAGCAATGAGCAGGCGTCCGTAGGCGGCGCCGCAAATGCCGGCACTATGCCTGCGGTGAGCAGGACGAAGGCGACGAGTGGGATTACGCGAACTGTGGGATGCATCGGAGACCTCCCTTTGCTGAATTGTCAGAACGGATTCTGGTCATTGCGTTGGATTGAAAGCAACGTCAGGACCGCAAAGTCCGAAGTATGCGAGGGATTATGCGCTCAAGCTGGGTTCCGCTGCAAGTGGCAGGACTGAACGCGTTGTTGGAGGCACTGGATATGTCCGCATGCTCGACGGACAGATTCGCGGAGCTGCGAGCCAGGCGGTTCCGGGCCACTCTGGAAAGCTCAAATCACTTGGCGGGTGCCCATCAAGATCCGGATTTTCGAAACTGGGTAGGCAACACCGCACACCCGCCAACCTGTCACCCAAGCCCCCGCCGGAGGGAGCGAGCAACAGGCTCCAGCCCCCGGAACAACAGCACCGAGAGATCCGCGGTTACTTTCTTATTCGACTCGCAGACTTGCTGACTCACAAACACCAAGACGCCGGCTTTCGCCGACGCCTCGTCATTTTGCAATCCTTCCGCCGTTCTTAGAACGCGTACACCACGCCAAAAAGTGCGCTGCCGTTCCAGCGCTTGTGCGGCGAGTCGCCTGGCTGGTAGGGAACCAGCGTGAACGAGGATTCAATGTCGTCCCCGCCCAACCGCAGCGACATCCGCTTGTTCAGCTTGTAATCCATGCCCATGCCCATGCCGCCCGCAAAGGAAATTGTGGGAGCGATGCTCACGTTGCCCGTGTGCGCGCCGCCCAGCAGCGCGTGGGCATAGATGCTTGCCCGCCCGTACAGCGGCGCATGCAGCTCCGGCCCAATCAGGAACAGGTCCACCGACGGATCGCCGACAAGGGCATTGGACTGCGTCACAGCCCACGCATAATGGCCACCCTGCGCCGTCAGGCCAAAGAACCGGCCCCAGTTCCGCGTCGCGGAAACAGTAACGCCCATCACGCCGCTGCGTGACTGGTTGATCTGGTTCAGGCTCGTGTATCCCCAGCCGACAAACGCATTATATTTGTAAACAGGGGTGGTCACCGGGGCAGGAGTTTTTTCCTCTTCCACTTGACCGTGGGCCGGCCGCGGCATCAGCACCACCGCCATCGCGGCCAGAAGCAGAAACGCAAACGCTCTCTTCAATTGCAAACTCTCCTTAAGAAACCTTGCCGGGGCGGCGCATCCGGCCTCGCAGATTTCCCCTCAGGGAAGCGGGCGCCGTTTCATTGATCCGGTACCTCAATAGACTAACCGTTCCACCCTGTTTCCACGAAGCGCCCGGAACAGCCCCGCGCCCGTCCAGCCGTCTGGTCTGCGCGTACTCCTCGGACGTTCGCCGGAGGCAGAGGAAAGCGCCTTTCTGTTCCGCCTGCCGGTTGGCCCGCCTCAGTTGCCGGGGGTGGGCAGTTTGCAGCAGTCGCCCGCCGCGGCCGGCTCGTTGGCGCCCGCGTCCAGCACCAGCTTCCAGGTGCCGTCCGCCTGCTTGCGCCAGACGGTGATGTATCGCCCGCTCGTAGTCACCGGATTGCCGCTGGCATCCTTGCTGTGCCCCTCGTAGTGGCCCCAGGTGTAGCCCATGTCGCCGACGGGGCTCATCACTGCGTCGGTCGGCGTCCACGTCAACTGGTAGTCCTTCGGGGACCAGGCAGCCGCGCGCGCAATCGCCACCTTGCCCACCACCGGAGCCTTCCCGTTGCCCAGCAGCACCGCATCGTCCGCAGACCACTTGGCAAAAGCCGCTCCGCCCAACTCGGCAACGTCCTTGGCAAACCGAGCCTCCAGCCCGAACAGAAACATCTTGCCCGGCGTCATCGTGGTATCAGCCAGCGGATTCGGCGCAGCCGCCTGCGTCCCGGGCTCCAGAACCTGCCCGAACAGCGGTGTCCCTAAAATCAGCGCCACCATCAGCAATCCCCAGCCCGCAGCCTTCGCAGCACCTTGCACGTCGTCGCCTCCTCAGTCCTTTTCAGGCTAATTCAATTCCGCGCACCGCCCCAAACCTGTCTGCGCTGAAGCGCTTGGCCCGTCTCCGCGGCCCACCGCTATCTTTGGCTCTGTTGAAACATTCGGGCTCTCGTCATCCTGCCGATTGCTATACTAGGGTGACGCAACGGAGCGCCGCTCAGCGGAGCCATGCGGGTCCCTGGGCGGAGTCTTCGCGTAGGCACAAATCCTGTGCCGCGGTTGCAAGGTCCCGCTGCGCCGAGTGGCCTCTTCTTGGATTCCCGGCTTTTCCCGGGGGAAGGATGCGCATGGGGACATTGCTGGGCAACATCCATTCGCCTGCAGACGTAAAGAATCTGAACGACGCGCAGATGACTGAGCTGGCCGAAGAGATTCGAGCTTACCTCATTCAAACCCTGTCCAAAACAGGTGGTCATCTCGGGCCCAACCTCGGCGTCGTGGAGCTTACCCTCGCACTGCACATGGTCTTCAACACCCCCGAGGACAAGCTGCTGTTCGACGTCAGCCACCAGGCCTACGTCCACAAGCTCCTCACCGGCCGCCGCGATCGCTTTGAGACCATCCGCCAGCCCGGCGGGCTCAACGGCTTCATGCTCCGCACGGAGAGTGAGCACGACTGCTACGGCGCCGGACACGCCGGAACCGCCCTTTCCGCTGCTCTGGGCATGGCCGTCGCCCGCGACCTCGCTGGCGGCAATGAGCACGTCGTCGCCGTCGCCGGAGACGCCGCCTTCACCAACGGCATCTCCTTTGAGGCGCTCAACAACATCGCCGAGCAGACCAAGCGCCTCATCGTTGTGCTCAATGACAATGAGTGGTCCATCGACCGCAACGTCGGCGCCATCGCCCGCTACTTCCACAGAATCGTCACCAACGAGCACTACCGCAACTTCCACGAGTCTGCCGCTCGCCTGGTCGAGCGCTTCGGCGGCAAGACGGCCGTCACCGTCGTTCGACGCGCCGAAGAAGCCGCCAAAAGCATGCTCTGGCCCTCGGTCCTCTTCGAGGAGTTCGGCCTGCAGTACTTCGGCCCCATCGACGGCCACAACATTCCGCTGCTCGTCGAGACCTTCAAGTTTCTCAAGGCCGAAAACCGCCCCGTCTTGCTCCACGTGCTCACACAGAAGGGCCGCGGTTACAAGCCTGCGCTCGACGGGCAAAAGAAATTCCACGGCCTCGGACCCTACGATCCGGAAACCGGCAAAACCACTCCGGCAGCCCAACTCACCTACGCTGAGGTCTTCGCTAATACGCTCGTTCAGCTCGCCACGGAGGATGAGCACGTGGTGGCCATCACCGCGGCCATGCCCAACGGAACCGGCCTCGATCTCTTCCGCCCGCACCATCCACGCCGCTACTTTGATGTCGGCATCGCCGAGGAACACGCCGTCATCTTCGCCGCCGGCATGGCCACGCGCGGCTACCGGCCCGTCTGCGCCATTTACAGCACCTTCCTCCAGCGCGCCGTCGACCCCATCATCCACGACGTCGCCCTGCAAAACCTCCCCGTCGTCTTCTGCATGGATCGCGCCGGCCTCTCCGGCGACGACGGTCCCACCCATCACGGACTGTTCGACATCGCATATTTGCGCGGCGTGCCGGGGATGATTCTGATGGCGCCATCGAACGAAGACGAACTGGCTGACATGATGAAGACCGCCCTGCAACTGCCCGGACCCAGCGCCATCCGCTACCCGCGCGGCGTGGGCGTCGGCGTAGCGCGTAAAGCAGAGCCGCAGGTGCTCGAAGTGGGCAAGGCGGAAGTGATCAGCGACGGGTCCGATGTGGCCATCCTCGGCCTTGGCCCCATGCTCGCGCAGGCACGCGAACTGGGCCAGAAGCTGGACCAGGCGGGTTTCTCCGCCGCCGTCATCAATCCCCGCTTCGTCAAGCCGCTGGACCGCGCAATGCTCGAAGCCTACGCGCACCGCGTGGCCGCATTCGTCACCTTCGAGGACCACGTCCTCATGGGCGGCTTCGGCTCCGCCATCGTGGAGGCGCTCGACGAGATGGGGGTCATCCTGCCGGTCATCCGCATCGGCTGGCCTGACCAGTTCATTGAGCACGGCAAGGTGGACGCACTCCGCGCCAAGTACGGTCTCACCGTGGACGCGGCGCTGGCCCAGGTGCTTCCTCTGCTGGCGAAACGGCAAAGGCGAACGCTCGTTGCCAGCTAAGCATTCTGCCAACACAACCAGACCGTGGCGTCTCGGGACGGACCTCCTTGCATGCTTCTGCAGTTTCCTGCGAGGTAGCGCCCAAGAGAGGCTTGGTCACGGCGGAGCAAATGGGCTGAGCCTTCCACGCGAATCCGTATGCGACAATCCTTTCGAGACCCCTTTGCCTATGCGATCCCGCCTGACCTTCCCGGCCTGTAGAACCCTTCTGGTCGCGATGTGCGGATGGATGCTGCTCGCATTGTCGCTTTGGGCCCAGCAGGCGCCGCCGCAGCCCGCGCCGAATCCGCCACTGGTGCTCAGCGGCGGCACCGTTGTGGACGTGTCGGACTGGGGTCGCTCGGCAGGCGATCTGCACAATGCCATCGTCATTGTCAGCGACGGCCACATCGTGGAGGTGGGCCCGGCCTCGTCGATTCCCATTCCCAAAAACGCGCGCATCATCGACTGCACCGGGAAATATCTCATCCCCGGCCTGGTGGATGGCTTCGCCGGCATGAACAGCCAGGGCCAGGCCAATGCCGATCTCTACATGGGTGTCACCACCGTCGTCGCTGTGTCTGACAGTCGGCGCGGCCACGTCGACTTTCGCGCCAATCCCCGCCCCCATCTCTACCTGACGGACTCCATCGGGACCACGGACAACTGGAGCCTGCTCATCGGTTCCAAAGACTGGACAGAAAAACTCAAAGAAGGTGCGCACCCGGTGGAACTCAGCCCCGAGGACACCTCGCGCCAACTTGTGGATACCATGCACCACGGCACCCGCGTGCTCCGGCTGGGGGCAGACATCACCGCCGCCAACACGCAGTGGATCATCACCCGGGCGCACCAGATGGGCCTCATCACCTACGGCGAGTTCGTGGCCACGCCCTATCGCGTAGGCATTGAGGGCGGAGTGGACGCGCTGGTGCACATGGGCCATTACGAGTTGGGAGTCGTTCCCGATGAACTGCAGCAGCCCCTGGTGCAGGACCCCTATGGCTCAGCGGCCAACACGGCCTTTGACTACGCACAGCACCTGCCCCCGACAGACCCGCATCTGCGCACCTACGCCCGGTTCATCGCCTCGCATCATGCCGCGCTCATGCCCACCCTCAGCACTTACTTCCTGCGCCTGCCCGGCCATCGCAACCTTTGGCACGAACCGGCAGCCGCTTTTCTCAATCCGGCAAATCTGAACAACCCGCCGGATCCCTCAACCGGTGAACTCGTCTATCCCCTCGCCTACTGGGCTCGCCACATGCCCGGCATGACGCAGCGCTGGATGGAAGAAAACCAGCGCAAAAAGGCCGACCAGGCCGCCATGCGCCTATGGCGGATCAACAGGACGCTGTTCATGGCTCATCCGCACTACCTGGCCGGCTCCGGTGCGCCAGTGGACGGTTCCATGCCCGGAATCTCCATTCACACCGAGCTGGAAATGCTGGTGCGTCTTGGCCTTTCTTCCAGAGAGGCGCTGGCCGCTGCCACTAACAATTACGCGCTGCAGTTCGGCTGGACCGAGTTGGGGCAGATTGCCGCCGGCCGCCGGGCAGACATCCTGGTTGTTGATGGGGATCCCACCGTAAACATCTGGAATGCCCGGCGCATCTCCGTGCTCATCCTCGATGGCAAGGTGGTTGATCGCGAGGCGCTACTTCAGAATCGCGACTAGGTTGGATTCGTGCCGGCCTCTGCACTTGGGAGAAACCTTCCGAATCGGTTAACGTATCGATAGGGCGCACCCGTTGCGCCAGGCTGGCAGAGGACACCATCGAAATTCGACACAAGCGCAATTCCCGGCTCGGGCATCGTAACAAAGTGCTTTTACTGATCGCCGCCTACAAGCTGGTGCAGGCCACCGTCATTGCTCTCATCGGCGTGGGTGCATTGCGTTTGCTGCACAAGGACATTGGCGACGTGCTGGTCAGCGTTGCTTCGGCACTTCGCTTCAATCCCGAGTCGCGGCTGGTCAACTTCGTCCTGGACAAGGCTTCCATCGTCAACGATCCGCTGCTGCGCCGGATTGGAGTGGTGGCCTTCTTTTACGCGGGCCTCAGCCTGGCGGAGGGCGTCGGACTCTTCCTGGAAAAGGCCTGGGGTGAGTACCTGACCCTGTTCATCACGGCCTCGTTCCTTCCCTGGGAAGTTTTCGAAGTCTTCAAGCGTCTCACCTGGATCCGGGTTGCGCTACTGGTGGTGAACACGCTGGTGTTTCTCTATCTGCTCAAGGCGGTTACGGAGCGGCAAAAGCAGACCAGCTAGTAGCGGCACGCCACTTCTTCGCTTTTTGTTTGCCTTTATACTGTCCTGGGCAGCTTGGGAAGTGCCGAGTGTGCCACGGGAACCCTTATGTTAAACACTAGATGTTGTGGGGTAGCTCCCCATCGCTCCCATTAGCCGGAAATCCGCGGCTTCGAAGGCCGCCCCCCCAAGAAAACTCAAAGAATCACAGACTTTCAACAGCATTAGCGCTTGGAAGGCGTGGAGATGTGGCATATTATTGTCACTGAAGTGGAGTAAAAGGGAGCAAAGGGGAGCAAAGAGGCTGGCTCTCAAGCAAACTTACCCCATTTCTGTTCCCGAGAGCGGGTAGACCGGGCGTTTTGGATGTCCGGGAACCAGTTTGGGCAACTGCGAAGGCAAGTTCGGACGGAAGAGGTTAGGGCAATGTTCAGAGGCAATCATCCCGCGAAGGTGGACGAGAAGGGGCGCTTGAAGATGCCCTCTGCCTTCAAGCAGCTGGTGGATGCCTCCAACGTGACCCAGTTTTATGTGACCAGCACGGACGGCAGGAGCGCCGAAATCTGGCCTTTGCCGGAGTGGGAAAAGCGGGAAGCGCAGCTCGCGGAATCCAGCACGATGGACGACGCAGTGCGGAAGTATCTAAACCTGACCAGCTACTACGGGCAGCAGGTAGAGATGGACAGCCAGGCGCGCCTGCTGCTGCCGCAGATTCTCCGCAGCTCCGCCAGGCTGGATGCTGAAGTGACGGTTTTTGGCATGAGGACCTACCTGGAAGTTCATAACCGGGAGGCCTTTGAGCAGAATCTGCCTGCCAATGAGTTGACGGCAGAGGATCGCAAGGCGATGGCCGCGATTCTAAGCCGCAAGAGTTGAAGGGCCAACCCCCAAGGGGGACACATGACGAATCCGAGTGAACGCCATGTGCCAGTTCTTTGCAAAGAAGCGATCGAATATCTCCATGTGCGCGCAGGAGCCACTGTGGTGGATTGCACGCTTGGCATGGGCGGGCACGCTGTGGAAATTGCCCGTCTTCTGGGACCGCAGGGCCGGTTGATTGGATTTGACCGGGATCCCGAGGCGCTGGCGCTTGCCAAGCTCCGCATTGCCCAGGTCTGCAATGAGCTGGGCGAGCGCGCTCCAGTCATTGAGCTTGTCGGGGAAGCCTTCAGCTCCATCGGCAAGCATGTGGAGCCCGCTCAGGTGGACGGCTTGCTGGCAGATTTTGGCGTGAGCAGTCTGCAGCTGGACGAGGCGCACAGGGGATTCAGTTTCAGGGCGGACGGGCCGCTGGATATGCGTATGGATACGCGCTCCGGCCCGACCGCCGAACAAGTGGTGAATGAGGCGAGCGAGCGCGAGCTGGCAGACCTTATTTACGAATACGGAGAGGAAAGGAGGTCGCGGAGAATCGCCAGAGCCATTGTTCGAGGGCGGCCGGTGACCAGCACAGGGCAGCTTGCCCGGCTGGTTGCTCAAGCCGCCCCGGCAATGAAAAAAGACAGCATTCATCCGGCGACAAGGACGTTCCAGGCTCTCCGGATTTATGTGAATCGCGAGCTGGATGAGATCGGCGCGCTGCTGGAGGCCGCACCCAGGTTGCTCAAGCCCTCCGGCCGGTTAGTGGTCATCAGTTTTCACTCGTTGGAAGATCGCATTGCAAAAGACAGTCTTCGAGAAGGGGCGAGGCAGGGAATCTGGAGCCTCCTGACAAAGAAGCCGGTGGTGGCCGGCGAGGAAGAAACGGAAAGCAACCCGCGCTCACGGAGCGCAAAGATGAGAGCAGCAGAGCGAACGGCAACAAGGATTTGAATCTGCCAGAGCAGGAGAATGACCATGGCGGCATGCACCACAACCTATTTTGAGACTGGCCGAGGCTGGACCAGCCGCGTGGCCGAGCGCAACGCAGCGCTGCTGGCGCAGCAGCCCATGCGCCGCAGGGGAGCGCGCACGCCGGAAGTGAGCTTTTTCAAGCATTTTGACAACTCCCGGCTGGTGAAGGCGTCAGACCCGGTGCGCGTCGGCCAGATGCGCACATTTTCGGCTGCCGTTACGGTTCTGCTCTCGCTTGTCATGATTTACGGCCTACAGCACTTCACTGCGATTGAGGGATCCTATCGCGTGGAGTCAGAGAAGCAACAGGTGAAGCAACTGCGGGAAGAGAACCGCCAGCTGCAACTGAATGACGCCGAGCTTGCCCGCCCCGGTCGGATTGACGGGCTGGCCCGCCAGATGGGTCTGGCTGCGCCGGAGCCCGGACAGGTCGTGCACGCCTATGCCCATCCGGATGCAAGCGCGCCGGCCCTGGCACAATTGACTCCTCCTCCTCCTCCAGCACAGTAGACTGGCAGGTGAGGACTGAATCGCGAGCGATTCGCCATGCAGCAAACTCTCCGAGCCAACCGAACCCGCAGTACCATGCCGCGCGCCGTGCCCATGAAGCTGGCGCGCTTCTGGCTTGTATGCCTGCTGTTTTTGTTCTGGGCTCTGGCCATTACCGCCCGGCTGTTCTGGCTGCAGGTGGTGCATCACCACGAGTACGTGGAACGGGCGGAAAGGCAGCAGCAACGGACCCTGGAAGTGGCTCCGCGGCGGGGCATCCTGTACGACAGGAATATGCGTCAGCTTGCCATGACCGTCCAGGTGGACTCCATCTATGCGGAGCCTACAGAAATTGACGACAAGCGAGCCGCCGCGCGCACATTAACGGCGATTGTGCACGTGGATCCAGAAGATAGGCGCACGACAAAAACAGCAATTGAGGATCGGCTGGAGCACGGCCGGAGCTTTGCCTGGGTTGCGCGGCGCGTCAAGCCGCAGGTGGCAGCCCGCGTTCGCGCGCTGAACATGAAAGGCATCTATTTCCAAAAAGAGTTTCAACGCTTTTATCCGGACAACCAACTGGCCGCGCAGGTGCTGGGCTATGTGGGCCTCGACGACAACGGGCTGGGAGGCCTGGAGCAGCGGTTTGATTCGCGGCTGCATGGAAAGCCGGGCGAGGTGTTCGCGGCCATGGATGCGCGCCGCCGCGTGCTCGGATCCACTGAGCATGACCCGGAGCCGGGACAGAACCTGCAACTCACGATTGACGAGAATATCCAGTTCATGGCGGAGCAGGCACTGGACCACGCCATGGCGAAGACGCAGGCGCTCAACGGCACAATCGTGGTGCAGGACGTGCATACCGGGCAGATTCTGGCGCTGGCCATTCGACCCACCTTCAACCCGAACGACTTTCGACATGCGACGCCGGCCCTGCTGCGCGACCACGCCGTGAGTGACGTGTATGAACCCGGATCCGTGTTCAAGCTGGTTACCTATTCTGCCGCGCTGGAGCAGCATGTCGCCAAGCCGGATGACATGATTGATTGCCAGGGAGGACAGATCACGCTCGCGGGGCGCGTCATCCACGATGACAAGAGCGACCGTGGCATGGGCGTTGTGACCGTAGCCACTGCGCTGGCTCGCTCCAGCGACGTGGCTGCGATCAAGCTGGCCCTTAGAGTGGGCCCGGACCGCTTCTACCAGTACATTCGCGCGTTCGGCTTCGGGAGCCGCACAGGAATGCAACTTCCCGGCGAGACGCGCGGACTGCTGCGCCCGCCCAGCAAGTGGAACGGCTCCTCCATCGGCTCCATAGCCATCGGGCAGGAGGTGGGCGTCACGCCGCTGCAACTGGTCTCCATGGTTTCCACGATTGCAAACGGAGGAATGTACCTGCCTCCACGCGTGCTGATGCCGGGACAGGTGAGTCATCCTGCGGGCGCGCAGAGCGCGGATCTGCAGCCGGCTCCTTTCCGGCTCAATGAGGATATTCCCAATCCGCTGCCGCCGGGTGCGCATCGGGTGATCTCCACCCTCACTGCGGCAGAGATGCGCAGGATGATGGAGGGTGTGGTGCTGTATGGCTCGGGCAAGAATGCGCAGCTCAACGGATACTCCTCGGGCGGCAAAACCGGCACTGCACAAAAAGTGGATCCGGTCACGCATCTTTATTCCAAGACGATGCATATTGCGTCCTTTGCGGGCATAGCGCCCATCAACGACCCCGCGATCGCCGTGGCGGTGATTCTTGACTCTCCCAAAGGCCAGTATTACGGCGCCCAGGTGGCTGCCCCAGTCTTCGCGGAGGTCGCACAGGAAGTGCTCGAGTATCTCGGTGTCCCTCACGACATTGCAGTGAGACCGCCGCAAACTGCGGCGCCGAAGAACGTGGTGGTTTCTGAAGACGACACGGAGGCAGATCAGGACGACGTGAACGCCCTGTTTGCCGCGGTCAATGATCTGCCGGCGGATGATCCGCTTCGTGCTCCGCTGGAGCAAGAGGCAACAACCCAGGCAGAGCCCGCGGCCGCGCCGAGACCCACCGCCAAGAAGAAAAGCGTGAAGGCTCCTGCAAAGAAGCAGACTTCTGGCCCATCGGCACCGCCGCAAACAGAGAAAGCAACATCCGCAGTTACCGTGAATTCTGGAGAGAGCCTGACGGTGCCGTCCCTCATCGGTCTTCCCGTGCGCAACGTAATTGAAAAGGCGGCGGAGGCTCGGCTCGATGTGCAGATTCTTGGCAGCGGCATTGCGCGCGAACAGGCTCCGGCGCCCGGGACGAAGGTCTCGCCGGGTACAAAGATTGTCGTGAAGTGCACGCGCTGAAAAGCTTCGACTCGCTCCATCCGAACCGGTCCCACGGTCTACAATCGAGCACGGAATGAACTGGAAGCAACTTGTTGAAGAAGTGTCGGCGTTGGGCGCTGCGGGCGACTCTGAAGAGTCGATTCTCGGCGTTGAATATGACTCGCGACGTGTCCGTCCGGGAGCGGTGTTTGTGGCGATGCGCGGCGGTTCCACGGACGGCAACCGGTATATTGAGAAGGCGATTGCCGTGGGCGCCAGCGGAATTCTCACGGACTCATCCCATAGCTTTGACCATCTGATGGTCTACCATGCGGGCCTTCCAGCTCTTGAAGTGGAGCATGGCCGGACCGCGTTGGCGCAGGCATCGGCGGCTTTCTTTGAACATCCGGAACGGAAACTGTCCGTCACGGGCATCACCGGCACCAACGGCAAAACGACGACGGCATACCTGACGGACGCTCTGCTGAATATTGCAGGGAGAAAGACGGTGATGGTCGGCACCGTCGAGTACCACGTGGCCGGAGAGGTGCGCACTTCGGTTCACACCACCCCGGAGTCGCGCGACCTGTTTGCCCTGATGGCAGAAGGCGCTGAGTGCGGAGCCACGGAACTTGTGACGGAGGTTTCCAGCCATGCACTGGACCAGGGGCGCGTGGCCTGCGTTCCGTTTGACGTGGCAGTGTTCACCAACCTCACGCGGGATCATCTGGACTATCACGAGACCATGGAGAAGTACTTCGCCGCCAAACGGCTGCTGTTTGACGGGACCGT
>DATKTQ010000108.1:0-8010 GCA_035531055.1 Occallatibacter sp.
TCGTAGCTGAAGTCCACGTGCCCCGGCGTGTCAATCAGGTTCAGCTGATAGGTGTTGCCGTCGCTCGCCTTGTACATCATGCGCACCGCGTGCGCCTTGATCGTGATGCCGCGCTCACGCTCCAGGTCCATGTCGTCCAGAATCTGCGCCTGCATCTCCCGGCCCGTCACAGAGCCGGTCAGCTCCAGCAGGCGGTCGCTCAGCGTCGACTTCCCGTGGTCGATATGGGCAATGATCGCGAAATTTCGAAGGAATTTTGCTTCCATGAGGGATCGACTATCAGGCACAAATACGCAGCCGTGGCGCGCATGGCCTCCATCGCTTAGCTTATCATCGGTCTAGGCCCAGTATTCCAAACCGCACTCGCCAATCGCGGCCAGGCAGTGGCATTTTTTTTGATTTGCTCATGACCAGAATCTCTTCCCGACTTCTCCCGTGCGCTGCGCTGGCTTTGTTTGTTGCCGGCTGTGCTCCCACTGGCCGCAAAACCGTCTCCTCTGCCTCGCTGCCGCAGGCCACCGCACCCGCGCTTCCGCCCGCTCCGCCGCAGCCCTCCGCGCAGGCCTCCGCTGCTGCCGCTCCCAGTCCGCAACAGCAGCGCATCGATCAGCTCATTGCGCAGGTGGAGAAGGCTTACAGCGCCGGAGACGCCGACTACCGCAAAGGCAACCTGCCCCAGGCCAAGGTTCTGTTTGACCACGCCGTCGACCTCATGCTCACCAGCGGCATCGACATCAAAAGCAACCCGCAGTTGCAGGATGAGTTCAACCGCATCGTCGACCAGGTCAACGCCCTCGAAATGGAGGCGCTCAAACAGGGCAACGGCTTTGAACCAAAGGTTGAGCCCTCACCCTCCGATGTGGCCAATGACGTCACCTTCACCGTCGATCCCAACTTTGTAGCCCGGGCCAAGACCGATCTCGCCACCACCAAGTCCGACTTGCCCCTGGTCATGAATGACTACGTCGCCGCATTCATCAACTTCTTCGCCAACACCCAGCGCGGCCACAACACACTGCTGCACGCCTTCCAGCGCTCCGGCCGTTACCGCTCCATGATTCAACGCGTCATGGCCGAGGAAGGCATGCCCCAGGACCTCATCTATCTCGCCGTGGCTGAATCCGGCTTCCAGCCGCGCGCGCTCAATCGCAGGTCCGGCGCCGGCGGCATGTGGCAGTTCATGCCCCGCGGAAACTACGGACTCACGCGCAACCGCTACGTCGATGAGCGCTTCGATCCAGAAGAGTCCACTCGCGCCTACGCTCGCTACATGAAGTTCCTTTATAACCAGCTCGGCGACTGGTACCTGGCCATGGCCGCCTACGACTGGGGCGCGGGCAACGTGCAACGCGCCGTCCAAAGAACCGGCTACGCCGATTTCTGGGAGCTCTACAAGCTCAACAACCTCCCGGCAGAAACCAAGAACTACGTGCCGGAAATTCTCGCCGCCATCATCATTGCCAATCACCCCAAGCAGTATGGCTTTGATGACATCACACTCGATCCGCCCGTCATCACGGACACTGTATCCGTCAACTACTCGGTCGATCTCCGCCTCGTCTCTGACCTCATCGACACGCCAGTCAGCGAGCTAATCGCGCTCAATCCCAGCCTGCTGCGCTTCACCACGCCGCCCGGCACCTCTTTTGATCTGCACCTGCCCGCCGGGTCCGCGTCGCTCTTTCAGCAGCGCATCGCCTCCATTCCCGTGAGCAAGCGCGACTCCTGGCGTTACCATCGCGTCGCTCCCGGAGACACGCTCACCTCCGTCGCCCGGTCCTTCCACGTTTCCGTTTCTGAACTCGAAGACGCCAATCAACTCGGCGCGCATGACAGCCTGGACGGCGTGGATGCGCTCGTTGTGCCTGTCGCGCCCACCACTTCGCGCGGCATCTTGTACACCGTCCGCCGCGGCGATACCCTCATATCCATTGCCGATCGCTTCGGTGTCTCGCTCGCGGAACTCCGCCGCTGGAACCGCATTCGCGGCATCCACGTGCCTGCTGGCCGGCGCATTCACGTCGCGGAACCCGTGCGCCCCATCCGCACGCGCCATCACTCCACATCACGCCGCCGTCGCTCGCACCACTCCTCCAGGTCCTCACATAAAAAGTCATCTTCCCCCAAACACACCGTCCATAAAAAGCGTTCTTCGCGCAAACACGACTAACGCGCAATCGAATCCGCGTTCCACTTCCATCGCAAAAATTTGCATGAGCCTCATTACGCACTTGTCTTTTGATAGCATTTGCGTGCAAGCTATTGCTACAATGACTTGCGCGTGAGCAGTGCTGTCGTATCCACTGCAAAGTCGCAGGAACCGGAAACGGTCAGCGGCAAGCCGCTGGAGGCAATCGGATGGAAGAAGTGATTAAGCTGTACGCGATGGATGACGGCAACGAGAATGCGGAGCCGGAAGAGTTGGACTCTGCTTTCGAAGAAGATTTTGAAGAGGACGACGAGATCGAAATCTCGACCATGCTCACTTCATCCGATGATGACGAAATGGTCGCTGAAGAAGCAATCATCCTCGTCGAAGTCCCCGCAGCCCTAAAGGCCGCGCCGGCGACCCCCGCAAAGAAAGCCCCAGCAGAGAAGGCTCCCGCAAAGAAGGTTGCCAAGAAGAAGGCAGCCAGGAAGCCCATCGCCCGGAAAGCTGCCAAAAAGAAAACGGCCAAAAAGCCTGTCGCCAAGAAGGCCGCAAAGAAGGCTCCGGTCAAGAAGGCGTCCGCCAGGAAGAAGGCGGTCAGCAAAAGGAAGACGGCCAAGAAGGCAGTCGCCAAAAAGTCCGCAGGCAAGAAGGCAGCCGCGAAAAAGATTGTGGCCCGCAAGGTCACTAAGAAGTCCGCCGCCAAAAAACGCACCACTGGCGCGAAAGGCGGAAAGGTCGTAGCCAAGAAGGCTGCGCCTAAAAAAAGCGCCAGCAAACCTACCAAACGAGGTAAAAAATTGGCCGTTAAGAAAGCAGCAAAGAAGGCGCCCGCCAAGAAGGCAGTTGCGAAGAAAGCTCCTGCAAAGAAGGCTACGGCGAAGAAGGCAGTTGCCAAGAAGGCTCCTGCGAAGAAGGCAGCGGCAAAGAAGTCTACTGCAAAAAAGGCTACTGCAAAGAAGAAGTAACCAGGCAACCGTAATATCAAGGCAAGCAAAAGAGCCCGGCATCTCGCCGGGCTTTTTTGCGTCTGCGTGTATCGCGTTTTACTTCTTCAGCGCAGCCAGTGCCGCCAACACTTCCTCGGAGTGGTGAGACGGGTCCACCTTGGTCCACACCTTCACAATCTTGCCCTGCGGGTTAATCAGGAACGTGTTGCGATTGGCGATTGTCCATGCTGCAAAGTGGCCCAGCGAGCCGTACTCCTCCACCACCTTGTGGTCCGGGTCTGCCAGCAGATGGAAGGTCAGTCCATCCTTGGTGCAGAATTCCTGGTGGCTCTTCACGGTGTCCACGCTCACGCCCAGAATCACCGCGTCGTCGGCTTCAAACTTTTTCAGGTCGCGCTGAAAATTGTGCGCCTCAATCGTGCATCCCTGCGTCATGTCCTTGGGATAAAAGTACAGAACCACCCACTTGCCCCGGTAGCTCATCAGGGAAACCTTGGCTCCGGTCTGCGAGGGCAGCGTAAATGTGGGTGCAGCCTGGCCCACCGCAGGCATGGTTGCATTGTCCGCGCGCGCCATCACCAGCGGAACTGTCACCAGCGCCGCTACGGCAAGAAGAGGAAGAAGCAGCTTTTTCACGAGGAACCTCCGTTTCAAGGGACGGGAAAACTGCGAAGCAGGACGCACCCTGCGGCGTCGCAATCAGTATCCGCGCGGAACCCCAACAATGGCAATCCCCGCCTCCGACGCCCGTTGCAACAGCGCCTCGCGGTCAAACAGAAGTGTGCGCCCCGCCTCCACTGAGAGGCACGTCGCGCCCGCCGCCACCATCGCCTCCACCGTGCGCATCCCAATCACCGGCACATCAAAGCGCATATCCTGGCTCGGCTTGGCCACCTTCACCACCGTCAGCCTGCGCTCAAGGGTCGATGCGTCCTCCTCAAGCGACTCCATCAGCCGTCCCGCGCGCGCAATCGTCGCGTCCGTGCCTTCCATCGCCTCCACCGCCACGCACGCCTGCGCCGCCACCACCACCGTCTGCCCAATGTCGAAACCCGCCACCGCGCGCGCCACGCCCAGCCCGTAATCAATGTTCCTGCGCTCGTTCTCGTCCGGCGCGCGCTCCGTCAGCACGCCCTCCTCGGCCAGCAGCGGCTCCAGAAACGCGGTCGAGCTCATCAGCTCAATCCCCTCGTCGCTCAGCACCTTCGCCACCGCGCCCAGCAGCATGTCCGTGTTGCGCGTGCGCAGATTCAGCAACAACTTCGCCAGCCGCCAGTCCGGCCGGATGCTCGAAAAAATCTGCTTGTGCTTCACCTGCCCCGCCATCACCGCCCGCTGCACGCCTTCCTTGTGGAAGGTCTCAATCAGCCGCGACAGTTCGCCCAGCGAAAGCCAGTGCACCGTGATGCCCGCGTCATTCGCCGCGCGCGCATCCATCTCCGGGTCAGTCTCTTCCTTGATCGCCGCCACCGCCACCGCAAGTCCCTGCGCCCGCGCCGCATCCAGAAGCAAAAACGGAAACCGCCCATTGCCCGCAATCAATCCAAGCTTCATGGCTACTTGATAATCCCGCGCTGGCTGCGCTCGATAAACTCCGCAAGAATCGCCGCGTCCTCGCCTTCAAGCTCGCGAATCTTCTCCACAGCCTGTGACGTGTTCAGCTTCGCCGCCAGGAGCAGACGGTATGCCTTCTGCAGCGTCTGCAACCGCTCCGACGAGAAGCCACGCCGCACCAGCCCAACCTTGTTAATCCCGTACGCCTTGTTCTCTCGCCGCGACGACGTCAACGAAAACGGCAGCACGTCCTGGGTCACAATCGTTCCGCCGCCGATGAACGCATACTGCCCCACCGTGCAATATTGATGCACCGGGCAAAACGCGCCCACGCTCGCATAATCCTCAATCGTCACGTGTCCCGCCAGCGTCGCGCAGTTGGCCAGGATGCAGTGGCTACCCACCAGGCTGTCGTGCCCAATGTGCGCATACGCCATCAGCAGGTTGTGCGATCCCATCCGTGTCAGCCCGCCGCCCTTCTCCGTCCCGCGGCTGATCGTTACGCACTCGCGAATCGTGTTGTCGTCGCCAATCTCCGTCGCCGTCGGCTCGCCCTTGTACTTCAAATCCTGCGGCGCCACGCCGATTGATCCGAACGGATAGAACGTGTTTCGCGCGCCAATGCGCGTGCGCCCGTCCAGCACCACATGCGACACCAGCACGCACCCCTCGCCCAGCACCACCTCCGGCCCAATCGTGCAATACGGACCCACCGTGCACGACGCCGGAACCACTGCACCCTCGGCCACAATCGCGCTTGGATGGATGCTCACTCGGTCTCCGTGCTCGCGCCCGCACCCGTTTCCGCGGCCGCCGCTTCGCTCTGTGCACGCTGCTCGCGCACCCGCGGCACCACCTGACACGTCAGCGTCGCCTCGCAGGCCAGCTTGCCATCCACCATCGCCCGCCCGTGGATGCGGCCCGCCCGCGTGCGCATCGACAGCACCTCCACTTCAATTCGCAGCTGGTCGCCCGGCGTCACCGGCCGGCGAAACTTCGCCCGCTCAATGCCCGTAAACACCACCAGCTTCTCGAGCCGGTCCGGCAACTCATGCATCATGATGATGCCGCCCGCCTGCGCCATCGCCTCCACCACCAGCACTCCCGGCATAATCGGATAGCCGGGGAAATGCCCCTGGAAGAACGGCTCGTTCATCGTCACATTTTTGATTGCCACCAGCCGCTTCGTGCGCTCGAACTCCACAATCCGGTCGATCAGCAGAAAAGGGTAGCGGTGAGGAAGAAATTCCAGGATTTCCTGGATGTCAAACGTCATGCTCTGGCTCCAGACAGCGCTTCTCGGCGCACGTCAGGATTATAACCAACGCGCTACTTCTTGATCCGGCGCGTCGTCGCGTCCACGTCCCAAAAGTCCGCCGGAAGCGTCCTGTTGTACTGCACCTCGGTCACAAAAAACTCCCGCGTCATCTCCCCGTTCTTTGAGCGGGAAATGCTGTACGGCGCCGGCAGGCCGTCCACCACACGATAGTTCGTGTAGTCTTCCGTCTCCGTATTCTTGTCGTGATACACCGGGTCGCGCCACTGGAACGACCGCTCCAGCGGCAGGTGCGTCTGCGCGTCCGCCAGAATCGTAATCGAGTCATTGTCGGCGGAGATCAGCGTCACCCGGTCGCCCAGATGCCGGTCCGCCATGTGCTGCCCCTCATAAATCAAAATCGTCTTCGGATCCTTGAGCCACACCTTCACCGCCGTCTCAATCGAGTGGTCCCGCCGCCGCAGAAAATCATCCACAATGTCCTTCGGCAGCGGCGCCTTCCCGCGATACGTCACTTCCCAGCCCTCGCGCCCGATAAAGAAATCCACCACGTCGCGATGCTTCGTCGCCTCAATGCGGTCATGGTCCGGCCACTGGTGAAACTGCCACACTTCCGTCGTCCCCAGGTCCGGCTGCCCGTGGAAAAACGCGGCAATGTGCCCGCGGATCATCTCGTTCTTCATGTTCAGCCAGCGCTCGCCGCCCAGCGCCTGCACCATGGCATTCAGCACCACGCGCGCCTTCGCCGCATTCCGGTCCGCCGCCGCATCCTGTGCCCGCGACGTCATCGGCACAGCCAGCATCGCCGCCAGCATTCCCAGGGCCAGCGCCAAACCCCATGCCCGCTTCGTCCTTGCCCCCAGCTTCTCCACCATCCGGCTCTTCACCCCGCCAGCACCGCGCCGCCGTTCACGTTCAACACCTCGCCGCTGATAAACCCCGCCAGCGGCGTGCAAAGAAACAGCACCGGCCCGGCAATCTCCCGCGCCGTGCCCACGCGCCCCACCGGAATCCCCGCTTCAATCTTCGGGCCCAGCACCGGGTCGCCCACCGCCGCGGCACTCATCTCCGTCGCCACCCACCCCGGCGCCACGCAGTTCACGCGAATCCCCCGCGGAGCCAACTCGCTCGACAGGCTCTTTGTCAGACTGATCAGCGCGCCTTTCGTCACGGCATAGTCCGCATGGCCCGCCTCGCCCCGCTGCCCCGCCGTCGAGCTGATCAGCACAATGTGGCCTTTTGCCCCATCCCCGCCCGTCGCCGGAGGCCCCTGCAGCTCCATCTGCGTCACCGCCGCCTGCACCAGCCCAAACACCGAGTCCAGATTTACGCCCATCGTCCGCCGCCACTGCTCCTCGGTCATCAGCTCAATCGGAGCATCCTCCGCCGGCCACACCCCGTGGTTCACCACCAGCGCATCCAGTCGCCCAAAAGCCTCCACCGCCGTCCGCACCAGCGCCCTGCCCTCCGCCGGCGTGCTCAACTCCTGCTCCACGGCCACGCACACCGCCGGCCCGCCACACTCCGCCATCAGCGCATGCGCCTGCTCCCGCGCCTGCCGGTAGTTGAACACCACCCGCGCCCCCGCCTGCACAAACAGCCGCACCGTCTCCGCGCCAATCCCACGCGACCCGCCCGTAACCAGCGCCACCCGCCCGTCCAGCCTCAACTCCACTCCCGCCATAGCCCCACGCTAAATCCACTCCCCCGCCCATGTCGAGACACAGAAGGCCCTCCTTCCGACTGCTTGAGTACCGTGACCATTCACCAGCACGCCAAGGTCACCAGTTACCAGAAGCGTTCCGGTTCACGAGAAGCACAAAGGAGGGTCGTGGTCTCCCAGGTCCGAAAATCCGGACCTTGATGGGATAAGGACGAAGCCTTCTACGATGGTGCAGTGGTTTTTGGATTGAGGACCAGAGACTACGAGCCAAGGAGAAGGCAGGTGGCCCGGTCATCCGGTCAAAGGATCGCCCTAAACGACGAAGGGCTGTGCCCCGTTCATCGCGCATTTTGCGATGAGCGGGCGGGATGGAGCTAAGATTGACTCCATGCCGAGCGGATTGAAACGCTTCCAGAAG
>DATKTQ010000109.1:0-7420 GCA_035531055.1 Occallatibacter sp.
GCCGGCGCGGAAATGGCGGCCGAGTTCAAAGAGCGCGAGCGCAAGCGCAGCGAGGACGGCGACGACCCATGCGTCCTGAATGATGTCAGAGGTGAGGATGGGAAGGAAGCAGGCCGCGACCCAGGAGTAGGCGACGGGCACATAACGGCGCGTGCCCTCAGGCACGGTGCGGCGGCGCATGGCGGCGTATAGCAGCGCGACGGCGAGGAGTGCGGGGATGCGGTGGTAGAGCCATCCGTCGGCAGTGGAGAGGGTCCAGAAGAAGATGGCCAGGACGGCGAAGGCGGCCAGGACATCTGTCTGGAGGGCGAGGGAGACGGCGCGGAGACGGTCCGCGGCGAAGCCAAGAAGGACGACGAGGGCCATGCAGCCGACTGCCACCCAGGAGGCGGGCAGCGCGACCCAGAGCGCGGCGACGGCTGAGGCGGCGGCGAGCCAGCTTGTGATGCGGAGAGCAAAGGATTCGAGATCGGTCTCCGCGATTTGCGGCCAGCGGCGCGGGTAGATTTCCGCGTGGACCCAGTACAGGATTGCAGCGAGCGCGAGCGCGACGGTGAGCGAGATGTGGCGGCTGGAGTCCGTGTGGTCTGAGCGGAAGAACCAGAGGGGAAGCACGTCGTGAAAGGCAAGCACGACGCCGGTGGCGAGGCCGGCGAGCAGGCCGAGGCGGCGGAAGACGGGTTCTTTGAGGCGTAGGCCGCTGAGCGCGAGCACTTGCGCCTCGACCAGCCAGAGGACTGGCCAGCTGACGCCGTGGAACCTGTACGGAACGGCGGCGACGAGCAGCACAGTCGCGATGGTGGAGAGGATGACGAAGGCCTGAGGGCGGCGGCCGCGCATGCGGAAGGCGAGAAGCATTTCCACGACGCCGAGCGCGGCGAGCACCCAGAAGGCGAGTTCAGGATGCGCGGACTGATATTTGAGCAGGCCGAGGACACCGGCGGAATTGAGCACGGCGGAGAGGCTGGAGAGGGATTCCTCTTTGGCGTTGAGAGGCGTGCGCAGGACGTACGCAAGGCGGAAGATGAGCCAGTAAACCAGGATAAGTACCGTAGAAGGCCAGAACTCGGGAAAGCCCGCGGGATGGGCGGGCAGGACCTGGGTGAGCCAGATGAAGTGGGTGCAATAGACAGCGATGAGGCCTGCGAGTTCCAGCCCTGCCCAATGGCGCAGGGTGGTGACGCAGACCAGTGCCAGGGCGAGGATGGCGCTGGCCGTGAGGCTGAAGACGACGGTGCCGCTGGCCGATTGCAGGTGGCTGGCGAGCAAGGTGGCATAGCCCAGCAGAAAGGCGAGGCCGGTGACGGTTTGCGACCGGTAGCGCAGCGAGTGCAGAACGATGCCGGCGGCGACGAGCAGCATGAGGACGAGGTCTGCCGCGAGCGAAGGCAGGATGCGGGCCGCGGCGACGTGATGCATGGCGAAGGTGGTGAAGTAGGCCAGAGCCCAACCGCCACCGATGCCGGCGCGCGCGAAGACGCGATAGGTGGCCTTGCGCTGCAGCCAGACGCCGCCGGCCAGCAGCACGAAGCTGATGGTGTATCCGCAGAAAACCTTGCCGGCCGGCCCCATGGTTTGCAGTTTGAATGCGAGGAAGAATGCGAGGCCGACAACAAGGATGGCAATGCCGAGTTTGTTGAGCCAGTTGGCGCCGAGGCGCTCTTCCAGCGAGAAGATGCTGGCGGCGCGTGGGGCTTCCGGTCCGGGGGCTTCGGGCGGCGGCTGGAATGCCTGAAAGTGGGTTGACTTCCGATGCATTGGCGGTTCCGCAGGCCAGGCCGGGGGCTGGGGAAAATGGGGCTGCGACGGCGGCGCGACAGGGGCAGCGGCGGGCTCGGCTTGCGGAACTTGCAGAGTGGGCGGAGCCGGCGGGGCGGCGGGCGCAGTGGCGGCGGGCTGCGGGGGTTGCGGTGGAGGGGCGGAGGCGAAGCGGGTGGCCTGCTGCTGGAGCTTTGCTTCAAGGTCGCGCAGGCGGTCCTTGAGATCCATGTCTTCCATCTGCAGGTCGCGAATGCTGGCGCGGGCCTGTACCAGCAGCACAATCACCACCACTGGGGCGGCAAGCAGCGCTAGCGCGAGCAGAAAGAACAGGAGATCGAAGAATCCCATAAGCAGAGGTTGGCGGAATTATAGCCCTCGGCTGCGCACTGGAATTCGAGCGGGGCACGGATGCATGGACTTAGCGGCGCGGCGGCGCCGGGCGGCGGGAGAGGTGCCAGACGCCGAGGGCGAGTGCGAGCAGGCCGAGGCCGTAGGCCAGCAGCGCATAGCGACCGGAGTGCAGCCGCCAGCCCTGACGGAAGGCGATGCCCGCGGCGAGCAGCATGACGATGGCGCGAAGGTGGCGGATGCGGCGTTCTCCTTTTGGGCGGGGGCGGCAGACGTTTGCGGCCCATGAAGGCAGGTTGCGATGCGGGTTTGACCCCGGCGCGACGCCGCCCTATCGTGGATTACGGTAGCTTACGTTGTTTTGAGGGGAAAATCTCATGGGTACACCCGCGACTCCGGCTGCACAGGCACTGAAGAAGACGGCACTGAATGCAACGCATCGTGCACTGAAAGCGAAGATGGTGGATTTTGGCGGCTGGGATATGCCGGTGGAATACCCTTGTCCGGGCGGGGGGCTGATTGCCGAGCACATGGCGGTGCGTACTGGCGTGGGCCTGTTTGACGTGAGCCACATGGGCGAGATTCAGTTTCGCGGGCCGGGGTCGCTGGGGGCAGTGCAGCGGATCACGATGAACGATGCGGCCAAATTGAAGGATGGGCAGGCACACTACTCCGCGCTGCTGACCGAGCGTGGCACGTTTGTGGACGACATTCTGGTGCACCGGCTAGGGGAGAACGATTATCTGCTGGTGGTGAACGCTGGGACCAAGGACAAGGACTTTGCGTGGATGCGGAAGCAGGTGGGCGGCTGGCCGGGGATCCACTTGAGCGATTACTCGGCGTACTACTCGCAACTGGCGCTGCAGGGGCCGAGGGCGCTGGAGACGCTGCAGAAGCTGACCAAGGTGGACCTGGCGGGCATCAAGAATTACTGGTTCACGTGGGGCACGGTGGCGGGCACGCCGAATGTGATGATTGCGCGGACGGGCTACAGCGGCGAAGACGGCTTTGAGTTGTACCTGCCCGCGGATGAGGCGACTACGGGGAAGATGTGGGAGGCGCTGCTGGAAGCGGGCGAGGAGTTCGGCATAAGGCCGTGCGGGCTGGGCGCGCGGAACACGCTGCGGCTGGAAGCGGGGATGAGCCTGTATGAGCACGAGATTTCCGAAGAGACGAACGTGCTGGAAGGCGGGCTGGAGCGCTGGCTGAAGCTGGACAAGGGCGATTTTATTGGGCGCGAGGCGCTGCTGGCGGTGCAGGCCGAGGGCGGACCGAAGCGGCGCATTGTGGGCCTGGAGATGGTGGAGCGCGGCATTGGTCGCGACGGGTACCCGGTTCTGTCCCTGGCCGGCGAACGCATCGGCACGATTACATCGGGCTCGCCCGCGCCGTTTTTGAAGACGAATATCGCGATGGCGATGGTGCCGGAGGCGGTGGCGGCGAGCGGCGAGGACGTGCTGGTGGAGGTGCGCGGGAACCCCGTGCGCGCGAAGCAGGTTCCGCTGCCTTTCTATAAGCGGGCGAAGAAGTAAGGAGCGCGCTCAGGCCGGGGCGCTGTGGCCCGTGCACTGCATTACACCAAGAAATCGCTGAAACGGCCCGACGGCCTGCTGAAGCTGGTGCGCGAGTATGCGCGAGAGCTGATGCAGGTGGGTGAGGTCGTGCGCGGCCCAGGCGGCGAGCAACTGCGCGAGGGTGACGGGGCCGAGGGCTGGATGGGTGCCGAGGCGCTCGAAATCCGCAGGCTGCAGGTGGAGATCGACCAGGTCACTCAGGTTGACCTCGCGGATGTGCGCGAACGCCTGCAGAAGCTGCGGCAGGGTTTTGCCCTCGCTCTCGCGGACGTGACCGAAACGGTCAAAGGGCGGGAACGGACGGGACTGGCCGTGCGCAAGAATGTGGCGGGCGCGTGGCATCCAGTCTGTGCGCTCACAGTGGATGAGATGGGCCACCACATCGGAGACTGTCCAGGTGTCGGGGCCTTCGTTGGTCTGGGTCCAGGCTTCCGGCAGATTGCCGAGCAGCGCGGTGAGCGTGGGCGGCGTGCGGCGGAGCAGGGCGATGGTGGTGTCGAGCGAATGGTCCATGGGGAACCTCACGGGGAGCGTGCCGGCGACCATGGTAGCAGCAACACGAGACAACAGAGCAACGGGCCGTGCATCGCGAAATGGACCATTTGCGTGCCGGGGCACGGATTTTGGCAAAATAAATGCTTGACCCTAAGTGAATCACTGGAGTAAAAATTTCCGTTCGCTGAAAGGGGTCTCCATGCGGATTCTCAAGTATGCCCTTTGGGTCGTGTTCTTTGTGGGTATCTATCTGATGGGAAAGATGATCCAGGAGCAGAATCAGAGGTTGGCCATTGCAGTGACCCACCAGGCAACGCCTCCGGAGGGGCTGTGTAAATTTTTCCGGTACACGGGAGAAACGATCCAAGTGGTGGCGGCTGTGTGGGGCTTTCTGGACATGGTGGCTGTGCTGGTGCTGGTGTTCTGAGGCCAGAATTCTGACAGGCGGCGGAGTGCCGCGGGCCAAATGCGCCGAAAGGAAGTGTGCCCCGTTTCCGGGTCCGCACGATGCGGCAGGAACGGGGCACGCGTGTCTCTAGTGGATGGAAAGTCGGGCGGCAGGATCAGACTTGCATGACTTCGGCTTCCTTTTTGCGGCAGAGCTCCTCCATGCGGCGGATCTCTTCGTCGGTCATCTTCTGCACTTCTTCCAGGGCGCGCTTCTCCTCGTCCTCGCTGATCTTTTTGTCTTTGGCGAGTTTCTTCAGGGCGTCATTGCCGTCGCGGCGGACATTGCGGACGGCGGTGCGATGCTCTTCAAGCACCTTGTTGATGTGCTTGACGACCTCGCGGCGGCGCTCCTCGGTCATGGGCGGTACGGGCAGGCGGATGAGCTTGCCGTCGGACTGAGGATTGAAGCCGAGGTCGGAGGAGAGGATGGCCTTTTCAATTTCCTTGAGGACGGTGGGATCCCAGGGCTGGATGAGGATGAGCTGGGCCTCGGGTGTGGAGACCTGGGCAAGCTGCGTGACGGGCGTGAAGGTGCCGTAGTAGTCGACTTTGATCTGGTCGAGCATGTGGACACTGGCGCGGCCGGTGCGGGTGGAGGCCAGACTGGCCTGGAAGCCGGCGACGGCCTGGTCCATGCGGCGCTTGAGATCCGCGGAAAGTTCTTTGAGGGCCGGAATACCGGCCATGGTCGAGACTGCCATAGGGTTTGGTCCTCGCTTCTCCAGTTGCCAACGGCTATTTTACAACCACTTTGGGATGGGGCGCAGTGCGAGACGGGTGCTCAGGCCAGGACGGTGACGCCTGTCGATGCGGCCTGCTCATGCGCGTGGTAGCTGGAACGGACGAGCGGGCCGGACTCGACGTGGCGGAAGCCCATTTTGAGCGCTTCTGCTTTGAGTTCGGCGAACTCGCGCGGGGTGTAGAGGCGCGCCATGGGCAAGTGATCGCGCGAGGGACGCAGGTACTGGCCGATGGTGAGGATGTCGCAGCGGACGCTGGCGAGGTCGCGGAAGACCTGCAGCAGCTCGTGGGTTTCTTCGCCGAGGCCGACCATAACACCGGACTTGGTGCGGCCGGCGGGGTTGAGCTGTTTGGCGTAGCGCAGCAGCTCAAGGGTGCGCTCATAGCGCGCGCCGGAGCGGACGACGCGATAGAGGCGCGGGACAGACTCGGTGTTGTGGTTGAGAATCTCCGGCCGGGCATCGACGACGGTGCGGATGGCCTCGCGGTCGCCCTGGAAGTCGGGGATGAGGACCTCGACTCCGCAGCCGGGAGCCTGGCGGCGAATTTCATCAATGACCATGGCGAAGACGCGGGCGCCGCCGAGGAGATCGTCGTCCCGGTTGACGCTGGTGATGACGGCGAACTGGAGGCCGAGGGCGTGGATGGCTTCGGCCACGCGGCGGGGCTCGTCGAAGTCAATGGGCTCCGGGCGGCCCTTGGGCACGGCGCAGAAGCCGCAGCGGCGGGTGCAGAGGTTGCCGAGGAGCATGAAGGTGGCAGTTTTGTGGTGCCAGCACTCGCCGATGTTGGGGCACTGGGCGCTTTCGCAAACGGTGTGCAGGTTGAGCGAGCGGGCCAGGCGCTTGAGGGCGTGGTAATTTTCTCCCACGGGGGCGCGGGCTTTGAGCCAGTCCGGCTTGGGGGCCGGGGCGGAGCGCACAGCGGAGATTTGTACCAGTTCCATCCGGCCCTCCTCCAGCAGTTGCCTTCGCTTTTATTGTAGTGGCAGCGGAACGCGATGGATTCCGTCCAATGGAACGGAAGTTGGTAGACTTCCCCGGGGGGTCAAAGGGAAATTGGGGAAACGGATGCGGGTGTGGGTGGGATGGATGCTGTGCGCGCTGGTGGGCGTGGGCATGGCGGCGGGCGAGCAGGCACAGCCAGTGCCGAGTGTTCCGCCGAGCAAGGCACAGATGCGGAAGTTGCCGAAGCTCAAGCGGCATCCGGTGGTGGCGCTGACCTTTGACGACCTGCCCGCGGCGGGCGATTTGCACGTGAACCAGACGCGTGTGAAGGTGGCCGAGAAGCTGGCCGATGAGCTGCGCGCGCATCACCTGAAGGGCGTGTACGGCTTTGTGAATGCCAACTCGCTGGAGGGTGACGACGACACGCAGGGGGCCTTGAAGATATGGCTGGCCAAGGGAATGAATATTGGCAACCACACGTACTCGCACCCTTCGCTGACGGACGTGACGGCGGAGGAGTATATCCGCGACATTGCGGAGGATGAGCCGGCGGTGGCCCGCTATGCGGGGAAGCGCGACTGGCACTGGTTTCGCTATCCGTATCTGTGCGAGGGGGACACGCTGGCGAAGCGGCGCGCGGTGCGCGACTGGCTGAAGGAGCACGACTTCCGGATTGCACAGGTGACGCTGAACTTTAACGACGACGACTGGGACGACGCCTACGGGCGGTGCATGGCCAGACACGATGAAGCGTCCGTTGCGTGGCTGAAGAAGAGCTACCTGGAGAATGCCGCGGAATTTCTGCGGGTGGGCCGCGAGGAAGAGCTGATTGCGCTGGGGCACGAGATTCCGAACGTGCTGCTGCTGCACGGGACGGACTTTACCACGGAAATGTTGCCGGAGCTGCTCGAGATTCTGCACCAGCAGGGGTTCCGGTTTGCGTCGCTCGAAAAGGTGGAGCGGAACGCGGCCTACCGGATCGATCCCGACGCGGCCTCAAAGAATGGCGGGACGCTGACGGAGCAGATTATGGACTCGCGCCACCTGACCTATCCGCGGTTTGCACCGCAGCCGGAGGAGAAGCTGGAGAATCTCTGCAAGTAA
>DATKTQ010000110.1:0-16414 GCA_035531055.1 Occallatibacter sp.
TCCCACCTGGAGTGGCTTAAGCTCTCATATTCGTCCATCCGGGATCCTCCTTGAAGTGTGCTTGGCGGCTCACCTCTCGGAGTTTCTTGGATGGACTCCCGCAAATGTCAAACTGCTACTGCCACCCCGGCAAAGCCGGGGAACTCCCGTTCGATTAGACGAACAAATTAATCTGATGATCGGATTCCCTCGCATCCAGGGAGAACCGTGCTTTGGTGGGAGACTTTCGAGCAGGATGAACTTCGCCATCCTACTTGTTTTGTGGAGTTTAGCCCCATGGAGAGTAGGAATCGTCCTCCGCCCGGGCCGAGGCATCGATGGCGAGAAGCGAACCCTGCAGTTCGCTCACCCGGTGAATCTGGGGTGCAGCATCCAGTCGAACACCCGGCAGCGGCGCAATCTCCATGGCAGCTCCTTCCAGAACGTCTATCTTGCGAGCCAGCAAGACTCCTTTACGACAAGCAATCGGCACGGCGGAGGAGAACTTTAGAGGAAGAAGAAAACTATTCCCTACCCCCGACGCCTCGAAGAAGCTCCGCAACATCCGGGTGGTGAAAATAGACTGCTTCGCGCAGGGGCGTTGTATCCGCAATGTCGCGGACATTTACGCCGGCATTGTGCTGCAGCAGGATGCGGATTACCTGCAAGGCGCCGGATTCGGCGGCCATATGCAGCGGAGTGTCGCCATTGTTGTCTCGGGCCCCAATGTCAGCCTGGTGATCCAGCAGCAGAGCAACCAACTCGGCGTGGCGATAGAAGGCCGCGGCGTGCAGTGGGGTCGCCCCATCGTTGTTGCGGCTGTTCACGCTGGCGTGATGCGAAAGAAGCAACTGCACCACATCTGGGAATCCCCCGGCCGCGGCCAGATGCAGCGGCGTGTTCCCGTCCCGATCGCGGGCGTCCACGTCCGCATGACAGGAAAGCAAAAGAGCAACCACAGCGGCATGACCGTGAAAGGCCGCCACATGGAGCGCTGTGCGGCGCATCTCCAGCCTGCGATGGACGAGCGTGGGGTCGCTCTTCAGAAGTTCTCTCACCTTGAGCGCGTCCCCCTGTGCGGCCGCGTCCCCAAGAACACTGCAAACCGCGCCAGCTGCGCAGAGAAGGAAGACCGCCAGACAAAAGCCGGCGCGGAAGCATCGAGAACAACGGAGGCGCCCAGAATCACCTTGCCAAAACAAAGCTTCCCCCAGAGCAAATTCGCCTACCCTTGGATCTCGGTTTTGGCGGCTCTGTGCTAAGGGACGAGTGAAGGCGCACAAAAGATGACGAAAATCGGACAGAACCTGGAAACTGCGCGTGCCGGTCGACTTGTTACACTGGGGCCATGCAGGATGAACTGGAGTTTCGACGCTTGGCCGAGAGCGCGCTGGAAGCGCTGAAGAAGCATCTGATTGCGCGGGAAGAAGAGGACGAGGCCGGCTTTGAGGTGGAAGAGCAGGGCGGCGTGCTGAACGTTGTGTTCGAGGAACCCGCCGGCAAGTTTGTGATTACGCCAAACACCCCGGTGCGCCAAATCTGGATTTCTGCCCTCTCCACCAGCTTCAAACTGGATTGGGACCCTGGCACGGAGGCCTTCGTGCTCCCTCGCACGGGCGAAGTCCTGCAACCGCTGGTGGACCGGCTAATCCGCGAAAACATCCAGGGCTGAAGATCGGCTGTAACCAGCAGGGGCGCCAGAAAGGGCGCCCCTTTGCTTGGACGGAACCGGCTGAATCAGCGGAAGCTGGGCGGGCGATCGGAAATCGCAGTTCCCCGTTCCTTGTTGGGTGTGGTTCCCATCGTAAAGTGCAATTCCGTGGCGCCGACGTGAAGCTTTGAAATAGGCAGCCAGGTGCTGGGGTAGGATGCTCCATCGAGCGTGCAACTTTGCACGTAGATTCCACTTCCCTGCCGTGTCACTCTCAGGGTTCGATTGCCAGCGAAGTGAAGCGTTGCCTTGCTGAACATGGGCGTGCCGAGCACGAGCCCGCCCACACCGGGAACGGCCGGATAAAAGCCGAGCGCGTTCCAGACGTAGACTCCGGAGGTGGCGCCCAGGTCGTCATTGCCAGGGATCCCGCTCGGTCCGGTGCTGAAGGTCTGCTGCGCAATACGCGTGACAACGTCCTGGGTCTTCCAGGGCATGCCGGCAAAGACATACGCATACGGCGTGACAAAGTCCGGCTCATTAGCCATGTTGAAGCAGGGCTCGCCCCAGCAAATCAGCTTGGAGAAGAATTTGTCCAGCCGCGGTTCCACGGCGGCATCCCCGCCCATGGCCTTGAAGAGCGCGGGGTAATCGAACGGCAGCATGAAGCTGTACTGGTAGGTATTGCCCTCCTCAAACCCGTACTGGTCTGTCGAAACCGGAGCATCCGGCCGCTTGGGCTGCGATCGTTCCGCGTCGAAGCCCGCAAGCCAGGAGCCGTCACTATTTCGCGGACGAATCCAGCGGGTCTGCGGATCAAAAAGATCTTTCCAGTTTTCCGACTGCCGCAAAAACTCCTTGTACTCGCTCGGATGACCGGTGTCCCTGGCAAACTGCGCAATGGCGAAGTCGGCATTGGAGTACTCGAGTGTGCGCGAAGCATCGATGGAGTCCTTTTCCGCGGGAACGTAGCCGAGTTTGAGGTAGTCAGCGAGATAGGGACGCTCGGAATCATGATGGGGGCCAACGCCCGGCTGTGTGCCGGCCTTGATCATGTACTTGAGAGCCATAGCCAGATCAAAGTTGTGCGCACCGAACGCATAGGAGGATGTGAGCAGGATGACGGGCGAGTCGCCGCCCATCACATACGTCACATCATTGGCAGCGGGCCAGCGGGGATACCAGCCGCTCTGTTCGGCGTCATTCACCAGCGACTGCATCATGTCGCCTTCGCGTTCGGGCTCAAAGAGGGCCTGCAGCTGCACCGTGTTGCGATAAATATCCCAGTCAGAGAAATTGGCATATTGCGCGCGCTGCTGTGTGCCGGCCAACGAGTGCACTTTGTCATCAAAGCCGATGTAGCTGCCGTCTTCGTCACTGAAGAGTGTGGGGGATATAAACGAGTGGTAGACGCCGGTGTAGAAAATGGTACGCTGCTCCGGCGTTCCACCCTCCACGACGACGCGATCTAGCAAGCCCGTCCAGGCTCCACGCGCATTCGCCCACACGCGGTCAAAGTCCCACGCGGGAATTTCCTTCTCAAGATTCTGAAGCGCGCCGGCGGTGCTGACGTACGAGATGCCGACGCGGAGCAGCACTTCCCGCTGATTGCCAAAGTCAAACCAGGCGCCGGTGTGCTTGCCGGAGGCGGAGTCTCCAGAGGTGAGAAAATCGCTGTCCTGCCAGAGGCGGGCGCTCTTCTGCGGAGTGCTGAAGTGCCCGGCGACGTAGAGCTTGTAATGCGAGTCCGAGCCGCAGAATCCGCCGGCAGTGACCGAGCCCGAAAAACTTCCATCTGCGCGGACTTGAATGTTGTTGCCGTAGGTCTCACTGCCGCGCTGAGAATGGCCGGGAGTCTCCAGCGTGTTGGCACTGCTGCCCGCGTTCACCAGAACACGCGCGTCGGCGCCCGCCGGGAAGGTGAACCGGGCGATTCCCGCACGGTCGGCAACAGTCATTTCCACTCGAATGCCGTTGGCGAGCGTGACCGAGTAGTAGCCGGGATGCGCGTCTTCACGCGTGTGGTCAAACGTCTCTGCGTACGGCGCGGAGCCTGCGCCGGGGCTGGTCGTCAGCTCCGACGTGGTGGGCAGGACCGCGAAATCACCGTAGAGCGGGCAACCTGCTCCGCTCAGATGAGTAAGCCCGAAGCCGTTGATTTTCTTCTGGCTGTGGATATACCAGGCGTCGGTGTTGGTGTCGGGGCTCCACTGGATCATGCCGAACGGAAGCGAGGCGCCAGGAAAAGTGTTTCCGCCGCCATCGGTGCCGATGATCGGCTGAACCGAATCGTACGGCGATGGCGCCGCTTGGCCAAAGACAGGAGAGATGGAAGCAACGAGAAGCAAAAAGCATACAACACACAGCGACAGAGGAGCACGCATCCACAGCATCCTTGAGAGGAAAGTTTCCCCGGCAGGAATTCTACTCTCTGCAGATGAGCCCGGTCCGCAACGGACACTCGACGCCAAAAGTTAAGCGGGCCAGCCGACGGACTGACCCGCTTGCGTACCGAAGCAACAACTACTTGAGGGAGTAGATTACGCTGAGTTCCTTCTGCGCCACGTTCGCGGGCAGCGGAGCATAATCAAGCGCCGCGGACTGGCTCTGACCCGACTTGACGATCCAGCTCAGGAGATCCTTAAGCACTTTTCCATTGGCAGAGTTTGGATCCTGCACGGGCGCAATAATCCAGGAGAAGCTGGAGATCGGATAGGCATCAGCCCCAGGCGGGTTGGTGATCGAGACACGAAGGTCAGCAGGCATATCCTTCACGCTTCCGGCCGCCGCGGTCGTGCTTGCAATCGAGGCCGTGACATAGTTGCCCGCGGAGTTCTTCACCGCGCCGAGGGTGATGTGGTTCTGTAGCGCATAAATCAGCTCTACATAGCCAATCGCGCCGGGCAACTGACGCACCAGGCCCGATACGCCCTCACTGCCCTTGCCGCCTACGCCCACGGGCCAGCTCGGCGAGGTGCCCTTGCTGGGGCCGGAGGCCCATTCCTTGCTCACTTTGCTCAGGTAGTCGGTCCAGATAAAGCTCGTTCCGGAACCATCCGAGCGATGCACCACGATGATCTTCTGGTCTGGCAGCTTCACGCCGGGGTTGTCCTTGGCGATCTCGGGGCTGTTCCAGTTGGTGACCTTACCCAGATAAATATCCGCCAGCAATGGACCGCTGAACCTGAGGTTAGTGACGCCGGGGACGTTGAAGATCGGCGCAACGGCGCCGAGCACAACCGGCAGGTGGACAAGCTTAACCTTGCATTTCGCGATCATGGCATCCGGCAGGGGCATGTCAGAAGCACCAAAGTCCACCAGCCCGGAACAGAACTGCTGGATGCCCCCGCCGGAGCCGATCGAGGCGTAATTGATTTCGACGCCGGGGTGTGCGGCACCGTACTCGGCAAACCATTTCGAGAAGATCGGGTAGTCGAAGGTGGATCCGGCCCCTGTCAACTTCTGGGCCTGAGCCGCGCTCAGGGCAAACGCCAACAGTCCAACCACAATCAAAGTCTTTTTCACTGGAATCTCCCTTGCAGGATCACTGCCTGGACTGATTCTCTACATGGAATGTTACGGGCGCTTAAATTCGCTGAAAGAATTTTGCGGGAAGTTCAGCCGCGCTTCGCAGCGCCAACCGGAGAACCGGAGTCCGCGGACTGAGGCGCTGAAGAAGCCAGAGGCAGGGTGAAGTGAAAGGCAGCACCGGAGCCGAGGTCGCTCCTGGCCCACACACGGCCGCCATGCGCCAGAACGATATGCCTGACGATTGCCAGTCCCAGTCCGGTGCCGCCAGACTCCCGCGAACGGGCCTTGTCCACCCTATAAAAGCGCTCAAAAATGCGCTCCAGATGCTCGGACGGGATTCCGGGACCAAAATCCCGCACGAAAAACTCCACCTCTGCTGCGTGTTCCCGGGCTCCCACCAGAATCCGCTTGCCCGATTTGCCGTACTTGAGCGCGTTCTCAATCAGGTTCCCAAACACTTGATTCATGGCATCCGGATCGGCCATTACGAGTGCCTCTGGCGCTCCATCATTGGCCAGTATGATGCCGGAATCGACAACCATGCCTCCCAGTAACTCAATTGCATCCTGCACCAGCGCGTTGGCACGCATGGGCTGAGCGGCAATCCTGTAGTCGGGACTCTCCACGCTGGCTAGGGCCAGTAGGTCCTCCGTCAGGCGGTTCATGCGCACGGCGTTCTTCTGGATGACGCCGAGGAACTCCTGCGTGGTCTCCGCGTTGGGACGAGGTTCCTCCAACAGCGTTTCCACGTAACCCTGGATGGAGGTGAGCGGCGTCCGCAATTCATGGCTGACGTTGGCGATGAAGTCGCGGCGAGACTTCTCCGCAGCCTCAATCCGAGTGACATCGTGGAGGACAGCCAGCGCTCCGCCGGAAGGCAGAGGGGCTGCGTTGATTTCAAAAATGAGCCCAGGCGCCAGCGAACTCGAGCGACCGAAGCAAACTTCCCCGGACTGCAGCGCCCCGCGCACACAGCCCAGCAATTCTGGGTCGCGCACGGACTGCACAAGCGAGCGGCCCACGCGAATCTCCGTGCCCGCGATTCGCTGCATCACGGTGTTGGACCAGAGCACCTGTCCGTCGCCCGTTACAGCCACGACCGCCTCCTGCATGGAATCCAACATGGTGGCCAACTCATGACGCCGATTCTCAATTTCCGCGAAGTTCTGCCCCAACCGCTCGGCAGTTTGATTCAGGGCATCTTCCATCGCGGAGAGTTCGTCGCCACCCTCCAGGCTGAGGCGGGCGCTCAGGTCACCCTGGGCCACGCGGCGCGCAAAGGCCACCACACGCTGAAGACGCCCCGTGATGCCAAGCGCCACCCATGCAGCCAGAGGCAGCGCCACGAGCAGCGCAATCAGGCCTGACCACAACGCTTCCCCCACGAGCCTGCGCAGCGCGTCCGGCGCCAGGTGCTCCATGAAATGGCGAAGAATCAGTTCCATCGCCACCGTCTGGAAGACCAGCAGAAGAACGAACAAGCCCAGCAGTTTAAGGAATACTTTGCGGGTCAATGGAGGCTGCTCCCGTCCGCCGGAATCACGCGCTTAGACGCTATTCGCCTTTGGGAATCTCGAAGCGGTACCCGGCTCCGCGCACGGTTTTCAGATAGCGCGGGCTCTCCGGGTCAATCTCGATTTTCTCACGAATGCGGCGGACATACACATCCACAGAGCGGGGCGTGACGAAGCGCGCATCGCCCCAGACGGCGTCCAGCAGATGGTCTCGGCTGAAGACTCGACCCGGATGCCGGGCAAGATAATCCAGCAGCCGGAACTCCGTTGCGGTGGTTGTCGTCAGTTCTCCGCGCACCGTGAGCTGCATGGCGTTGGCATCAATGATCACATCCTCGAAGCGGATGACTGAGGGCGTGGTGGGCCGCTCAAACCGCCGCAGCACCGCCTTTACCCGAGCCACCAGTTCCCGCGTGGCAAAGGGCTTGGTGATGTAGTCATCGGCGCCGAGCTCAAGTCCGAGTACACGGTCATTCTCTCCAGCGCGCGCTGTAAGAAAGATGATGGGAATCGTGGAAAGGCCCGAATGGCTGCGGAGCCTGCGACACACATCGAGGCCATCGCCGCCGGGAACCATGATGTCGAGGAGAAACAGCGCGGGCGGCTGCCGTTCAGCGTCAGGAATGAGGTTGGCAGGAGTCGAAAACAACCGTGCATTGAACCCGGCAGCCTCCAGGTGATGTTGCACCAGACGTGAAATATCGGAGTCGTCTTCCAGAACAAATACGGTTTGGCTCAACCGGTCAGCCCTCGCCGGCGGCCGTTGAACTTCAAACTGCGCAGGGCCGCACGGAACCAATAACAGACTAATGCAACAAGGCAAACAAATTGCAAATGTTGTGTGAATTTGCGCTGGCCGGGCCCGCCGGCAACGGCGACGGGCGAAGAGTCAGGCGAATCCGCTTGACGGAAAAGCCGAGCCCGCGCTGTTAGATGGATTGCACCGGGAGCAAGGTCAGGTCATCGACGAGGCCAACTTCCTTTTGCACGAACGGCTCACCGTAGCGGACTCCGGCAAGGAGGCCGTAATGCCGCGCCTCCGCAAAGGTGCGTTCCCGGATCTCTTCCTCCGGAACAAAGAGGCTGCTCCCGGCGGACTGGTTCGAGTACTGCGACTGATAGGCCATCAACGCCGAGTGTCGCTGCTCAATGAATGGCGTAATGTCCACGATGAAACTCGGCCGTACCTCCGCATAAAGGCTGGCATACAAAATCTTGAACGGACGATGAGGTAGCGTTCCGGTATCCACTTTGGCGAGACCGGAAAGGAAGCAGGCTTCGTAGCCCACCACTGCTGCGGTGGCATGGTCTGGGTGGCGCGCCTGCCAGTAGGGCAAAATCACTGTGCGGGGACGCACCAGGCGCAGGACGCGGACAATCTCCAGCCGATTCTCGTAAGTATTTTCCAGGGCGCCGTCGGGCAGGTTGAGGGCCTGTCGCCAGCCAACGCCCAGAATCCTGGCGGCCTCTTCTGCTTCAAGTCCGCGCTGCTGAGCCGTGCCACGGGTGCCGGCCTCGCCCTGGGTCAAGTCAAGAATGGCGGTCCGAAGACCGCGCGCACCCATCCGGAGAAGCGTGCCACCGCAGGTCTGCTCCACGTCGTCGCGATGTGCCGCGATGGCCAATACATCTGCCGGGAGCGAATCCTTCACGGTTCCCATGGCTTGCTCAGTAGACGGTATTGTTTGCGTCCGAATGGGCGTCGATGTAGGCCACGTCGGAAGCTGTTCCGGTGACCGTCACATACTGGTTGTCGAGTGCAGTCCCATCCGTGGTGGAAAAGATGTAAACCTGGCCGCCCTCGGCAACGTAGACCTTGTGAAGACCTTCCACATCCGCAATTCCGGTAAGGTCTCCCTGGTACGGCTCAATGGTCGTAACCGAGTTACTGGATGTGCTGAACATGGTGAGGCAACCGTAGGGCATACCCTTGGCGTAACGCTCCCCGTTATTGCACTTGGTCATGCCGATCCAAAGCGTGTCGTCGTCGGCAAGGCTGATGCGGCTGGGCGCACCGGGAGCGCCGTCACTGATTCCGATTGCGCCGGAGGCGGTATTGTTGGCCAAATTCACAACGGTGAGCTTGCCTGTGAACAGTCCATCCGTTTGCAACTGCTGGCCCACAACGTACATGGTCGACGCTGTGACCAGTGCGTTGCTGGCGCCGCCGGGAATGGGGATATTTGTTAGCGAGCCCTGCGCGGGCAGGGTTCCGGACTGCTGATTGACACGGAAAATCATGGGCGCTACCGGTAGCAGCGTCACGGAGGAAGCTGTTCCTCCGCACTCAGGGCCGCAATTGAGCACGTAGGCCGTTCCGCCGTCCGATGAGAACACCGCCTTGATCGGTCGGTCGAAGGTGAGCGGCGTGCCATTCGCATCGGCGGCCCGGAAAAGGCACCATTTCGGCGCATTCTGGGGCTCGCAGTCGACCGCATTCGTGGGCCAGGTGCCGGCGCCGCCGGAGTATGCCAGAGTCTCGGAAGCGGTGAGCTTGCGCGGAAAGTAGGCGTAATTGGAATTCTGCACGAAGGCCAGCGCCACGGTCCCGCCGGGGTTCACGCTCACGCGGTAGACACCCGGCAGATTCAGCGCATAGCTGCTTCCGCCCACCCGGTCAACGACTGTGAGCACATGCGCGGCCTGGCTGGCTGCAAAAATGTATTCCTGATCGCGGGTGATAAAGATGCTGGAAGACGCGCCGTTCAATCCAGACTGGCCGCCGGTGGAAGACTCCTTGGCGTAGCTCACCATCGATAAGGAACCATCACCGTAGCCATAGACTGCGCCAGCTTGCTCCTCGGGCATGTTCTGGATGGAGATTGGGAGCGCGCCGGAAAAGCCGGCGACGGGGAAGACCTTGTTGACGTTGTTGAAGGCGAATCGAGTGTCGTAGTACGCGTCCACAATCTCAAGGCTGCCTTTGGCAAAGGCGCTTGGGTTCTGAATTGCGATCAAGACGCGGTTGACCAGCTGACTGGGCGGGAGGTTGCGACCGGCAAAGTAGGTGGTGGTGCCGCAACCGGCGAGCGTGACTGCAACCACCAAGGCCCCGGCGGCGCTTAACCAAAGACTTCTCTTCTTCAAAATCCCTTACCTCGACGGAAAGCGCAAAGTGAGCCGCAGCCGTAGCATGAACAATTTGATTGCATTATCAGCTTCAATGGGACGTCCGGACCTGCCCGCCCTGAACCGGTTTCTCAACTGTCTTTGACTCCCGAAGTATAACAAAGCAACCCGCCTCTCCGGCGGCGGACGGGAACGAGCCCTGCGCCGGTCTGAGACAGCAGGACTGTCCATCCCGGGAGCGGGTCCTATGCCGGGCGCGAAGTTGCAGGACAATCTGGCAAAAACCAGGAATACAACCACCCCGCAAATGCTTTAGCATGACAGCAGAATGCCGCAATTTGCAGATATCTTCGCCAGCCGCCCCGTCCTTGCCGATGGCGCCATGGGCACCGTGCTGTATGCCCGGGGAATCTTCATCAATCGCTGCTATGACGAGTTGAACCTCTCCGATCCGAATCTGATTCTGTCTGTCCACGAAGAATATCTGCAGGCGGGCGCGGAGATTCTGGAGTCAAACACCTTTGGCGCCAATCGCTTCCGGTTGGCCAGGCATGGGCTGGGGTCCAAGGTGGCAGAGATCAATACCGCCGGAGTGCGAATTGCGCGCGAGGCTGCAGCTCACCTGAAGGAAAAGCAGGCCGGAGACGCATGGGTGGCCGGAGCCATTGGACCGCTGGGCGTGCGTTTGGAACCGCTGGGCAAAACTGGCCTGGAGGAAGCGCGGGCAGCGTTTGCCGAACAGATTCGGGCCCTGGCCGATGCGGGTGCAGACCTACTGATTGTGGAGACCATGCCGGCATTGAATGAGGCGCACGAGGCGCTGCTGGCGGCGCAGGAAACGGCGCCGGATTTGCCCGTACTAGTCATGGTCACGGTGGACGACGAGAGCAACTGCTTGGACGGTTCTTCTCCGCAGCAGGCCGCCGCACTTCTCACCGAGTGGGGAGCAAGTGCCATCGGCGTAAACTGCTCCACCGGACCCTCCACGGTATTGACGGCGATTGAAGCCATGCGGGGAGCCACGACCCTGCCGTTGGCTGCCATGCCCAATGCCGGTATGCCTCGCGCGGTGGAGGGAAGAAACATCTATCTTTGCTCACCGGAGTACATGGCCAGCTTCGCGCGCAAGGCGATTGCCGCCGGAGCCCAGTTGGTGGGCGGCTGCTGCGGGACGACACCCAACCACATTCGCGCCATGCGCTCAGCGATGCGCGCCATCGACGCACAGACTCGCGTGGTGGAAGGCGGAACTGCTGCTGCTTTGTCCACCGAAACACCGCCGGCTCCGCTGGGCCAGCGGTCGCTTATCGGTTCCTTGATTGAGCAGGGAAAGTTCGTCACTCTGGTAGAGATTGTTCCGCCCAAAGGAATCGACTGCGCGAAAGAGATTGAGGGAGCGCGATTGCTGGCGAAGTTGGGCGTGCATGCCATCAATGTGCCGGACTCTCCGCGCGCCTCCGCGCGCATGAGCGCACAGAGCCTGTGCATCCAGATTCAGCAGCACACGGGGATTGAGACGGTGCTGCACTACACCTGCCGGGACCGCAATGTGCTCAGTATCCAGTCGGACCTGCTCGGCGCGTCGTCCATTGGCCTGCACAACATCCTGTGCCTCACCGGTGACCCGCCCAAGCTGGGCAATTATCCGGATGCCACAGCCGTGTTTGATGTGGATGCCATCGGGCTGGTGAACCTGGTGCGGCAGCTGAATCACGGGTTGGACATCGGGTCCAACTCGATCGGCGCCTCAACCAACTTCACCATCGGCGTGGCGGCGAATCCGGGCGTGCCCGACATTGAGCACGAGTTGCGGCGCTTTGCCTACAAGGTGGAAGCGGGCGCCGAATATGCCATCACCCAGCCGGTGTTTGACCTACGGCTGCTAGAGATCTTCCTCAAACGCATTGAGGAGTTCCGCATCCCGGTGATTGCGGGCATCTGGCCGCTGACCAGCCTGCGCAACGCCGAGTTTATGAAAAATGATTTGCGCGTCTCCATGCCGGAAGAGATCATGTTGCGCATGGCGCAGGCAACCACCCCTGAAGCCGCGCGCCAGGAAGGGATCCAGATTGCCCGAGAGATGCTGGATGTGATTCGGCCGCTGGTGCAGGGCGTGCAGGTGAGTGCGCCATTCGGGCGCTACAGCGCCGCCGCGGAAGTGATTGCCAGAGTGCTGCCAAAGGCCGCGACACAACCGGAGTGAAAGCAATGCCTACGTTTGAAGAGTCGCTGAAGAAGCTGGAAACTATCGTGGAGCAGTTGGAAAAGGGGGATCTGTCCCTGGAAGACTCGCTCCGGCTTTTTGAAGAGGGCATGGGATTGTCCGAGACCTGCAGAAAAGAGTTAGATGCCGCCGAAGGCAAGGTGCAGACGCTCCTGAAGCAACGCGACGGCTCGCTGAAGGCCGAGCCTTTCTCTATCGAACAAGAGGATTGAGGCGCGCGCGCAGCCAGGTGAGCATCTCCAGCGAGATTTCCTGAAAGGAAGACAAGCGGAAGAGCGGAATGTCGTTGCGCATGGTGATTCGCTCCGCATTGGCGGAGGCCCCACATACAAGCGCATGCGCTGTCTCCAGAACCGGATAGAACGATGACTTGACTGGCTCATCCCACTCCCCCAGCACGCCGATACAGACATTGGGACGCACCTGAGCAAGGATGCGATTCGACTCAAACAGGACATGCACATCATCTTGAAGTGCGATCCGCAAGGGAGAGACTGACCAGTCCGGTTCAGACAGTTCCGCAAGAAGGGCGCGCTTTGCGCCTGCGGCCAGATACCGTTCGGTATCGGCGTTCTGCCCGGGCGTGAACTCTTCCCAAAGCGGAGTCCCTCGATGGGCATGCGATGTCACTTTCACAACAGTCCAGTGCAGTTCCGGCAGAGCGGCAAGGACACCGCAGATGAGCGAAGTTTTCCCCACTCCTTTTGCCGCGCCGCCGACAACAATGACACTCACTTGCCCGGAGTCCTCCGCCACGGAATGCGACCCTGTCTATCGCTGAAAGATGATCGCTAAAAGATAATAAAGATAAGCTCGGCCAACCCCACCACGCTGAGCAGCAGCCAAACCAAGGAGCCTCGAATCGCCGCCACCGCGCCCAACAGGACAACAACCAAAGCCAGATCGAGCTGCGTCATGGCGTGCGCCGGCGAGTGAGTCTTGCCGGTAAACAGCAACAGCACTCCAATCGCAAGGACGATCCCAATCGCTCCAACGACATTCTTCTTCATCCTTTTCCAATTCCCTTCCCGGAGTCGGCCTTGACTCCGCACCACTACCCCTGATTCTTTGACGAACGCCGGGCCAGGCGCGTCAAGACAGCCTGCTCCCGCAGCACCTGACGAAGCGGCCTTGCGGGCGTACCCCAGAGCACCGTGCCCGGCTTCAGTCCTTCATTGGTCACGGTCTTGCCGCTCAAGACGCCGGCCTGACCGCCCAGAATTACTCCGGGGCCCACATGCACATGATCCCCAATGCCGACCTGCCCGGCGATGACGGCTCCCTTGCCCACACTGCTGCTGCCCGAGATGCCGGTGAGCGCAACCAGAATCACGTCTTCTCCGATGTCACAGTTGTGGCCCACGTGCACAAGGTTATCAATTTTGGTTCCCCGGCGAATTCTAGTTTCATTCAGGGCGCCCCGGTCGATGGTGGAGTTGGAGCCAATCTCCACATCGTCCTCGATCACCAGCGTTCCCTGCTGCGGGAACTGCGTGTAGGCGCCGGTCTCCTCGTCGCGGACATACCCAAAGCCATCGGCGCCGAGGACCGCGCCGGCATGTACGCTGACCCGGTCACCAAGTGTGGTCCCGGGATACATCACCACTCGCGAATGAATGTGGCACCCTGCGCCGATGCGCACACCAGTGCCCAGGACGACCCCGGAACCGATCTGAGTACTGCTGCCAATGTGGACGCCGGCGTCGATCACGGCTCCCGCGGCCACGGAAACTCCCACACCGAGTACCGCATCGGGAGCCACAACCGCAGCGGGATGCAATCCGGCCTGATGCTCACGGGGCTGGAGCAGATTTGCCGCGCGGGCAAACCAAAGGCGCGGCTGGCGGGTCTCGACAATCGCCTTGTGCTGCGGATAGGAGGGGAGCAAGCCGGGCTGTAACACAACCACCCCGGCGCTGGAGTGCATCGCCTCAGTGGCTGTGGCTCCCGAGTCGGCAAAAGCCACCTCAAAGGGGCCGGCTTGCTGGCAGGAGTTGACGCCGTCCACGGTCCACTTGGGATCTCCTTGAATAAGCGTGCCGCCCAACTCTTCCATCAGCTGATCCAGTGTCATTGGCGTCTTCCTCAGTAAAGTCCCGGCTCGCCGGCCGGACGGGTCTTCCAGCGGCGGTGAATCCAGAGCCACTGATCAGGATAGCGCCGAATCCAGGATTCCAGCGCCTGGTTGCACCGCTGCGTCGCTGCAGCCACGTCTGCCTCGGGATCTGCGCTCCGCGAAAACGTGAGCTCCGGGCCAAAGTGAAGCACGTACCGCTTTTCCGCAGCTTCCCAGAGGAGGAAGCCGGGCAAAACGGCGGCTCCTGTTTTAAGTGCGACGCGGGCAAGCCCAGATGCCGTACAGGCCTGGTGGCCAAAGAACTCCGCAAAGACCCCTTGCGGCGGAGTCATGTTGGTATCCATCAGGATGCCGACAGTGCCCCCTTCCTGCATGGCCTTGAGCAGACCACGCGCAAAGTCGTCTTTGTGCAGAACGCGATTCCCATGCAGACAACGGATTCCATTTACATACTCATCGAGCCGGCGGTTATCGAGGCGCCGAATGACCATGCCCATGGGATGCCCCATGAGCGAATGGTAAAAGCTGGACAATTCCCACGCACCCAGATGCCCGGTAAGCACCAGCACGCCCTTACCGCGCTGGCTGGCCGCCAGAAAATACTCCATGCCCTCCGTGCGGATCCAGCCCTGTGTATTCTGCGGAGTGTAGCGGGGCATGCGGCAGAATTCGACCAGTTGCCAACCCAGTTGACGGTAGACTCCGCGCAGAATTTGCCTGTGCTGCAAGGGGGAAAGTTCCGGCATGGCAAGTTGCAGGTTGCGTACGCCCACACGGCGGAGCCGGCCCAGGGCGAGATACACGGTGCCCGCAAGACCGTTGGCGAGCAGGCGCGCCAGCCGCCGCGGCATCCAGCCCAGCCAGCGCACGATCCCGAGGACCAGCCAGTATTCAATCTCTTTCCGCATCATCGATGGCAAAGAACAAGTGTATGGCATGGCCGGAGGAAGACCGGCACCGGATGACGGGAATATGCGATCCGAATGGAATGGAAGGCAAAAAGAGGCGGCTCCCTGGGAGCCGCCTCTACTGTTGCTGGTTCAACCCCTAGTAATTGCGCTTGGCGTTCACAAAGTAGTGCGCCACGGTGCGAACGAAAGAAACAGCACCCGAGGGAACACCCACGTCGCCCTTGAGGATCGACTCAAACGTATGGGGTGCTCCGTAGTACAACTCCGTGTCGTCTTGATTCTGGCTTACGCTGGTTCCATCCAGATCAATTCCCGCGAACAATCCTTTGTTGCGGGAGTAGCTGAGCAACTCGGCGCTCATCTTCCAGTCCGTGGCGGCCTGTCCCGAGCGGCCCACCGGGCCTGCCGCGGCGGAGGCGTCCCCGCCAATCTTGAACTTGCTCTTCAGCAGGTCCTGAAATCCCTTGTCATTCACGGCAACCAGCACGAGGTCCGTGGACTGTCCGCCGATCTGAAAACCGAAAGACCCGCCCGCCATGCGGATGAACACCGGCGCGCTCCATCCGTGGCCGGTGCGGCAAGTCACGACGCCCTGGCCATATTGGCCACCAAAAACGAACGCGCCCTTTTTCAGACCGGGAACAACGGCGACGCAAGTAGCCTGCTCAAGGATGTTCATGGGAATACTGCGGTCCTGAGCCGACATCACTTCATCCATCACTTGCTTTGCAGCGTCCACGCGGGCTTGCAGGCTGGCGCGGGAAGAGGCCGCAAATGCGGTCGACGTAAGCAGGAAACAGAGGCAAATCGAGGCAATCTTTTTCATCCTGGAAAATCCTTTCGGTCCGCGCTCATTTCGTCGCGGGCTTTTGGGTCTAACAACAAAAGACGGCGACCTCCGGAAACTGTCACCTGAGCACATCAAACGCCGAATCCCAGACATTTCTCTTGTCCATGAATCAGCGTATCGCAAAAAGCCGCTCCCACTTGGCCGCAAAGCGAATCGGCTCGCGGATCGTGTGGGATACGAATTCGGCACGCACAAAATGCAGGGCACCGAACCAGTAAAACACTGTTCTTAGTTCTCAGATGCCTGGATTTGGGTGGGGGTGGGCTGGAAGGAACCGACAGAGTACCTGAATGTACATATCGCACAGAAAAAAGAGGAGTTCCCAGGCTTCATGCCAAACATGCTGCCTGGGAACTCCTTTCCCCAGAACTGCGTTGTTTCTGCATGTGAGTGTCGTCAAAATGGCTCCAGCGAACAAGAGCACGGAAGGATGTTGGCATTTAGTAATGCGACCGAGGAATTTCCGCAATTCTGGCAGGAAGGACCTAACTTTCAGAAGAAACACGGCTTCCTGGGCGGACGGAGAGGGAGCCGTTGAGGGCGCGCATGGAGAGGTCAATCCGGTTTTCCGCGCCCGTTTTGCGCATCAGGCGTCCAACGTGGGCTTT
>DATKTQ010000111.1:0-20843 GCA_035531055.1 Occallatibacter sp.
GGTGCGGCAACTTCTTCTCGTGGCAGTTCGGGCACTCGGACAGGCCCGTGGCCGTCAAAAAATCGTGAGAGCGGCGGAGTGCGGTGCGGCGCGTTGAGTGGCGCCTTTTCGGATTCGGCATGGTGCAATTCCTTTCGTGTCTTCGCCCGCTCCCGGCTCTCCCGCAGATCCAACTGCCTCTGCTCTGCCGTTCAGCCCCGGCGGGACACCCTCATTCTCTTGGGGTCGTCTTACTCTTTCTTTATCCGGCTGCGGAGACCCTCCAGCGCTTCCCAGCGAAGGTCCGTAGGACCCTGTTCGCAGGTACACGCCTCCAGGTTCCGGTTCTTGCCGCAGCGCGGGCAAAGTCCTTTGCAGTCAGCCTTGCACAGCGTCCTGACCGGCAGGGACAAAAGCACCTGCTCGCGCAGAACATCCTCCAGCAAAAGACTGTCCTTTTGATAATAACCGATTTCCGTCTCCTGCGCTGAAATCGACCGCTCCGGAGCACCCCCGTCCGCCCCTAAAGGCCTGAAAATCAAGTCGTACTCGGCCTCCAGCGGCAACTGCACCGGCTCCACGCAGCGCGCGCACGGCGCCATAAACTCCCCCGCAAACCGGCCCCGCAGCCGAATATCGGCCACAATCTCCTTCGGACCCCGGTGCTCGTGGATTACCTCCGCCAGACCCGACGCCGCCAGCGGACCCACCTGCTCCGCCTCCTCGCCAAAGTCCACCGCCCCCGGCCCCAGCTGCAGGTCGAACTCAATCGGCTCCTTCTCCAGCTCGCTTACCTTGAATTCCATACCTACGAGCCTAAGGCCACCCTAACCCGCCGTCAATTCCCGTGTGCCCCATTCATGCGCGTCTTTTGCGCATGAGTGGGTTGGGAAGCTGGCCCGGATGCCGGGGGGAGCAAGGTAAGTTCTCCCACAATCCTGGGTGCCCCGGGTTTCGCGTCTGAGACCTGGGAAAGCACAACTCCAGCCCCGCCAAAAAATTCCCCCCGCCGCTTTTGCCGATTAATTCCCCAAATCGCGCACACTGGAAATAGCCCACCCTCAACCCGACCCCAAAACCAACTGATAACTGACAACTGCACCGCGCAGCGGAGCCACCCCCCTCCCCCCCATATTGAAAATTTGCAGTTTTCCACAGCAACTTTGCCGAAAATTACGCACTCGACTTCTATCTTCCTTCGCCCCTGCCACCGCGCCCCAGCCGCCTGCGCCTTACGGTTCGCCAGCCACTCTGTGGTAGCCTCCGGTTAAGGGCCAAGGCCGCTTCCTCTGTTTGCCGCACGCCGGCCAAACCCCTCAAAAGCCACGGGAGCACTGCGCATGAGCGCCGTCCAATACGACCTCACCGTCATCGGTTCCGGACCCTCCGGACAGCGCGCCGCCGTGGCCGCAGCCAAAATGAAAAAGCGCGTTGCCGTCGTCGAGTCCCGCTCCGTCGTCGGCGGCGTCTGCATCAACACCGGCACCATCCCCTCCAAGACCATGCGCGAAGCCGTCCTGCACCTCTCCGGCTATAACTACCGCTCGGTCTACGGCATGAATTACCGCGTCAAAGAGAAAATCACCATGGCCGACCTCGCCTTCCGCGTGCAGGCGGTCATCAAGACCGAGGTCGACGTCACAGAGGCCCAGCTCTCTCGCAACGGCATTGACGTCGTCCACGGCATCGCCAGCTTCGTCGATCCCACCCACATCCGCGTCGAGAGCCCGCAGGCTGACACCACCCTCGAGTCCGGCCGCATCATCATCGCCGTCGGCACTCGTCCCGCCTCCTCGACCAAAGTTCCCATCAACGGCACCACCATCGTCAACAGCGACCAGGTGCTCGACCTGCCCAACCTGCCCCGCTCGCTCATCGTTGTCGGCGGCGGCGTCATCGGCGTCGAGTACGCCTGCATGTTCGCCATCCTTGGCGTCCGCGTCACCCTGATTGAAAAGCGAAACCGCCTGCTCGAATTTGCCGATCAGGAAATCGTCGAGTCGCTCAGTTACCACCTCCGCGACAGCCGCGTCACCCTCCGCCTCGGCGAAGAGGTCGAAGGCGTCGAGGAGCTGCCCGACGGCACCGTCATCGCCAATCTCCAAAGCAAGAAGCGCGTCTCCGGCGATGCCCTGCTCTACGCCGTCGGCCGCCAGGGCAACATCGACGAACTCAACCTCACCGCCGCCGGCCTCGAGGCCGACTCCCGCGGCCGCATCCCCGTCGACGAGCACTACCAGACCAAAGTGCCCCACATCTTCGCCGTCGGCGACGTCGTCGGATTCCCCTCCCTTGCCTCCGTCTCCATGGAGCAGGGCCGGATCGCCGCCGCGCGCGCCTTCAACGACCACGCCACCACCTCCAACCCCAGCTTTTATCCCTACGGCATTTACACCATCCCGGAGATCAGCTTCATCGGCAAAACCGAAGAGCAGCTCACCGACGAGGACGTGCCCTACGAAGTTGGCATGGCCTACTACCGCGAGACTGCACGCGGACAGATTCGCGGAGACACCACCGGCCGCCTCAAGCTCATCTTTCACCGCGATACCCGCAAGGTGCTCGGCGTCCACATCATCGGCGAGGGCGCCAGCGAGCTCGTCCACATCGGCCAGGTCGTCATGGTTCTCGGAGGCACCGTCGACTACTTCATTGACACCGTCTTCAACTACCCCACCCTCGCCGAGTGCTACAAGGTGGCCGCCTTCAACGGGCTCGGCCGCCTCCACCGTTATCAGTCGGAGTAGCCCATCGTGATTCGGGCATTCAATCCGCGCATCCAACCAGTGGGACCATCCGCAGCCCGCCGCTTCGCGTGCGCTTGCCTCTGTCCCAGGGGAGCGTCCCTATGACCACCGCCATCGGCGTCGTCATCACTGAACACATCGTCACCGGCAGGCTCGTTGACCAGCGCCTCACCGGCAAACCGCTCCGCTTTCCCAGCCAGCATGACGAGCTCGACGCGCTGATCATCATTCCCGGCAGCGAGCTGGTCAACATGGTTGCCGAGCAGATCGCCACCCTCGCCACCGACGGCTCAGGCCCCGTCGATGCCATCGGCGTCGCCGTCCCCGGCATCATTCGCCACGGCGTCGTCGAGGACTCCCCAAATCTCACTCAGCTCAAGGGCATGCGCATGGCCGACGAGCTCGCCCGCGTCCTCGCGGAAAAGGGCATCCACGCCCCCGTCCACATCGCCAATGACGCCGACGCCATCGCCGCCGGAGTCGCCGCCACCCGCGGACAACTCAACAAGCTCACCCGCGTCTGGACCATCGGCAACGGCATCGGCTACGGCCGCTGGCCTTACGTCGAAGGCGTCTGGGAGGGCGGCCACATCACCGTCAGCCTCGACCCCAAGGAGCGCTTCTGCGGCTGCGGCGGCGTCGGACACCTCGAAGGCATCATGGGGTACCGCGCCATGCGCATGCGCTTCCTTGACCTCGAACCCGAAGAAGTCTTCGCACTCGCAAAAAAGGGCGACACCCGCTGCCGTGAGTTCGTCGAACTCTGGCATCGCGCGCTCGCCGCCGCCACCGCTTCCTTCATCCACCTCGCCGGCCCCGGCCGCTTTTACTTCACCGGCCACAACGTCGGCTTCCTCGATCTGCCCGTCCTGCGCGGCCATCTGGAAACCATGGTCAAAATGAGTCCGCTGCTCAGTTACTCGCTGGAGATCCTCGCACCCGACGACGAAACCGCACTGCTCGGCGCCGGCGTCAGCGCCATCCGCGCCCTCGCCCAATAAACACAAACGGCGCGAGTCCTCCGCGCCGTTGCCTGCTCTGAATCCTGAAAAGTTTTGCCGCCGCTCAGCGCGCCCGCAGATACGTGCGCGACAGCCGGTCGTGCCAGCTCAGGTGGTCGTCGTCAAACACCGCCCAAACCAGTCCCAGCCCCATCGGCAGCATGGAGACCGCCATCGCCAGCAGACGCCCTCGCACCTGCGTCCGGCTCAGCCGCTCGTTCTCAAAGTCGCGCAGTTCCAGGTCCGCATAACGCATCCCCGGCGTCGTGCCCGCCAGCAACAAGGCCACCGCAAAGTAGAGTGCGCCAATCCCCGCCAGCGCGCCCAGCCCCCCTGCTTCGGCCATCTTCATCGTCGGCGCGTGCTGCATGTGCTGCGCCGCCCACAGGGCCGCGCCACACGTCGCGCCCACCACCAGCGACCCATCCACCAGCGCCGCCAGCAGCCGCAGTCCCAGCGGAGCCCGTTCCAGCGCGGGCATCTCCACCCTGGCCTCTGTCTCCGCCCGTTCAGCCTCTTCCGGCTGCTCGTCCAGTTCAATCGTGGACCAGCCCGGCTCGTTCCACTCCGGCAACGGCGCGGCAGCCTCCGCGGCGGCCTCCGCCGGCACCGTGGCCACCGTGGTCGGATCCACCTCGAAAATACTCAACTGCCCAAACAGTTCCCCCGTCGCGTTCGGATCCGCGCCGGAAATCCGCGGCCGCATCCGCCGCGTCGCCACCAGCTCGCGCGGAAACTCGATCAAGTTCGCGTGAATCGGCTGCGCCGGCTCCACGGGCGCCAGCGCGCGTTCATCCTCAAAGCGCTGGCTCCGCCGCCAGTCATGCCACTCGCTTGCTTCCGTCTCGCGGTGCGCATAGGCCTCCGCCGGCGCCGTCGGCCGCGCCGGCATGTCCGGCTCCCAGCGAATCTCAAGCCCTTCCTGCCGCGCTCGCACAATCGGCACTTCCGCCGGATCCATCGCCTGCCCCGGCTCACTCTCCGCGGCAAACTCGCTCATCTCTTCCTGTGGGTACGCCTCAGCTTCCGCCCTCTCCAGCGCCTCAGCCTGCTCGCGTGCTGCGGCAGATTCCATCTGAAACAGCGCTTCCTGTGCCACAACCTGCGCCTCCAGAGCGGCGCGCGTGGCCGTCTCGGCGGCGCGCAGTGCAACGCGCGCTTCCGCCGCATGCATCTCGCTGAAGCTCGGCGCCTGGGCGTAGCGTGCCGCCACGCGGGCTGCGGCCTGCGCCGCCCGGCCGCTCTTCGCCAAGTGCGGAACCTTGGTCGCGTCCTCGTCCGGGCCGGTCTGCACCTTGCGGCTCTTGTGCGCCGCAAGACGTCGACTCACTTCTTCTTTCCATTGGGGTAACGGTGCTGGCTGGCTCAACAGTGTGCTCAAATCTCCAGATCCCCTTCTGAAGCGCTCCGGACCCTGCCGGAGTCGCGGTTCAGGTCCGCCTACTCATAGTTTGCTGCCGCTTGCGGACGTTGCTCGTGCAAGAGCAAGGAGGTGCGCGTGTTCATGCAGTCGTACCCGGCTCATAACCTGCGAGCGTGCGGAGCCTGCCGGGTTTGTCTGCTGCCAGAGCCGCTTGGCCTGCGTCCCATCCTGCAGGCCACATTTGCTATTCTGGCCTTGGTTCGGGATGCATCCTCGCAATTTCGTGTTTATCACGCTGTTGGTCCTCTGTCACCTGCAACTTGCCGCGCAGGTGTTGACCAATGCGTTACCTCCCGCGCAACCCCCCGCAGCCGTCCCTCGGCCTGTGAGCATCTCTGTGTCCAACTCCGCTCCGCCACCGGACCCCGCCACCGCCCAGCCCGCTTCGCTCCCCGACGATCCCAGCCAGGAACTCCTTCCCATCGCGCAGCCTGAACCCCTGCCGCCGCAGGGCGTGCCCGTCCTGCTCCAGGCGCAGAATCAGTCCCGCGTCGGAGACATCTGGACCCTCAGTGGCGACGTCGTCGTGCATTACCGGGGCTACATCCTCCACGCCGATCGCGTCATCTATCACCAGTCCACCACCGAACTTCAGGCCGACGGCCACATCCTCGTCACCGGCGGCGTGGAAGACGCCTTCATCGAGGCCTCGCACGGCGAGCTGCGCCTCAACAACCACACCGCGCGATTCTTTGACGTCAAAGGCTCTCTCGGCGTCCGCCGTGCCGGCCGCACCACCGTATACTCCACGCCCAATCCGTTCCTCTTCTCCGGCCGCGTCCTCCTCCAGACCGGCCAGGGCGAATACCGCGTCATCGACGGCACCATGACCAACTGCCGCCTGCCCCATCCTGACTGGCAGCTCATCTCCCACGCCATCCAGGTCTCTGACGGAAAGGCCTCCACCAAAAACACCTTCTTCCAGGTGCGCGGCGTCCCCGTCTTTTATCTGCCGTACCTCCGCCACCCCGTCAGCGCCAACGGCCGCGAGAGCGGCTTCCTCATCCCCATCATCAGCAACTCCTCCATCAAGGGCCTCATCCTCGGCGAACAGGTCTACCTCGTCCTTAACCGCAGCATGGACATGGTCATCGGTGCCGAGTACTACGCCAAGCGCGGCTTCGCGCCCAACGGCGATTTCCGTTTCAAGGGCGCCGGCCTCAACTTCCTCAACGTCCGTTGGAATGCCCTGTTTGACCGCGGCTTCCAGGCCCTCCCGCCCGCCACCGGCCGCGTCAACCAGGGCGGAGTCGACGTCGTCGCCCTCGGCCGCGAAGACCTCAGCCCCAACACCCACATCGCCGGCAACGTCGAGTACCTCTCTCGCTACGTCTACAAGCTCGTCTTCAATGAGAATTACAACCAGGCCATCACCTCGGAGGTGCAGAGCACCCTCGCCCTCACCAGCAACCACAACGGCTACATTCCGTCGGCCTACGTCGGCCGCCTGCAAACCTTTGCCAGCTCCGCTCCCGGAGACGAGGCCCGCATCCTCCACCTGCCCAGCCTCCGCTTCGATGTCCTCGACCGTACCCTCGGTGCCACCCCGCTGTACTGGGGGCTGGACTCCTCCATCAGCCACCTCAGCCGCGCCGAATCCGACTTTCATGCTCGCAACATCGGCCGCATCGATGTCTATCCTCATCTCACCCTGCCCTTCCACGCCGGCGGTTGGAGCATCGTTCCCACCTTCGCCCTGCGAGATACCTCCTACGCCGGCAGCCAGCGGCCAGACCTCACCGGCGTCAACAGCGGAACCCCATCCGTCAGCCACCAGCCGCTCAATCGGTCTGACCTCGAAGCCTCCATCGACCTTCGCGCCCCCGCGCTCGAGCGCGACTTCGCCCTCGCTCGCTGGAATCGCGAGCTGCGCCACGTCATCGAGCCCGAGTTCTTTTACCGCTTCGTCGGCGGCATCGGTTCGCAGGCGCGCAACGTCCTCCTGGTCGATACCTCAGACATTGCCACAGACACCAACGAAGCCGGCTTCGCCCTCAACCAGCGCTTCTACCTTCGCCCCACGCATCCCCAGCCCTGCAAGGACGCCGCCGGCCTTCCCATCCCCGACGGCTGCCCGGCTCCGCCCCGCGAGTGGGCCAGCTGGCGCATCGAGCAAAAATTCTTCATCAACCCCGACTTCGGCGGAGCGCTCATCTCCGGCCGCCGCAACGTCTTTGACTCCACCCTCGACCTCAGCGGAATCGCCTTCCTCACCGCGCCCCGCAACCTCGCACCCATCACCTCCCGCCTGCGCTTTGAGGCCATCGACAATCTCCGCATCGAGTGGGATATGGATTACGACCCCCGCGGCGGCCGCCTCGGAGCAGACAATCTTTACGCCGGCTACAGCTGGGGACAGACCACCGTCGGCATCCGCCATGCGCTCCTCAACGCCGTCGACGAAAAGGGCATCGCCGCCTCCACCATCCAGAGCCAGCAGCTCCAGCCCTTCCTGCAGATCGGCAAACCCAACGGTGTCGGCTTCAACCTCGCCGCCAACGGCGGGTATGACTTCGTCCACGGCGCCCTGCAGTACGCCGGAATTCAGGCTGTTTACAACTGGAACTGCTGCGGCATCACCGTCGGCTACCGCCGCTTCGCCCTCGGCGCGGTCCGCGACGAAACCCAGTTCCTCTACGGTTTCACCCTCGCCAACTTCGGCAACGTCGGCGACATCCGCCGCACCAACACCGTCTTCCGCGACCCCTCCCAGCCGCCGGCGTATTAGCTCCGGCCGTTTGCCTTTCGCCCTCTCCTGCGTCCACTCAGTTAAGAGGCCAAACCAGGGTCGCCCACGGCTTGGCCGCCCCAGGAGCCCCCTTGCTGCGGTATCCTTTTTCAAGAGGATTGTCCATTGTCTCGTTTCCGTCTTTTTGCCGGGCTGCTCGCACTCAGCCTCGCCGCCGGCTGCAAAGCCCAGACCCCCCAGACCAGCGCCTCCGCCCTTTCGCTCAATCGCCGCGTTGAGGTCATGGTCCGCTCCCAGTACAACGTCCCGGGAGACTACGCCGTCAGCGTCGGCCAGCGCTCGCCCAGTCCCATCTCCGGCTATGACTCGCTGCCCGTTACCATCGCGCGAGGTTCTCACTCCTCGGTCGTCAACTTTCTCCTGTCCAAGGACGGCACCACCCTCGCGCGCCTGGAAACCTTCAGCCTCGACAAGAATCCGGCGCTGAACATCAACATCGCCGGCCGGCCCATTCGCGGCAATCCAAGTGCCAAGGTCACCATCATCAACTTCGATGACCTCGAGTGCCCCTATTGCGCCCGCATGCACCAGACGCTGTTCCCCGCCACCCTCGAGCACTACAAGGGCCTGGTGCGCTTCGTCTATAAGGACGACCCGCTCACCCAGATCCATCCCTGGGCCATGCATGCCGCCGTTGACGCCAACTGCCTCGCCGCGCAGAGCGGCACCGTCTACTGGACCTACATCGATTACCTGCACACGCACGGCGACGAAATCACCGGCGAGGATCGCAACCTCGCCAAGAGCGTTGCGGCACTGGACCGCATCGCCCGTCAGGAGGCCACGTCCGGCAAGCTCGACGCGGTCAAACTCGATGCCTGCCTGGCCAAGCAGGACGAAACTCAGGTACGTGCTGAGGCCCATGAAGCAGACACCCTCGGAGTCGATGGCACCCCGGCCCTCTTCATCGAAGGCGAACGAGTCAACGGCGCCGTACCCGAACCCCAGCTTTGGGCTGTGATTGATCGCGCTCTGCGCGCCGCGGGTGAGGAGCCCCCCGCGGATACGCCGGCGCAGTCGCAAACACCCGCAGCAGGCAAGTAATCCGTCCCAGGGCGCGACGCCGCCATGCCGTGTGCATCGCCAGGTGCCTTGCCCTACCGGCCCTTGCCTCGGGCGCTATCGCCTTCCCGGTCTAGGGATTTATCCTTTAGGACCGGGGCTTATTCCGGCTCCTCAGGAGTGTTCAGGTTGCAAGTCGAAACTCGTTCGTTCTCGCGCGGTCGTTTCGCCATCGTCCTTCTTGCCGGCGGGTTGGCCCTCGCCCCCATCACCGCCTGCCATCGCGCCCCATCCTCCGGCGTAATGGCAACCGTCAACGGCAAGGAAATCAGCAAGGCGGAGCTCGACAGGGCTTATAAGAACTACATGATGAGCATGGGGAAGAGTCCCCAGGAGCCCAGCCCCGAACAGGCCGACATCCTGCACCTCCAGATTCTTCGCCAGATGATTGACGACGAAATCCTTCAGCAGCGCGCGGCCAAGCTCAACCTCGCCGCCACCGACGAGGACGTCAACGCCAAACTGACTGAGATGAAACTGCCCTACACCGAAGAGGAATTCGCCAAGCAGCTCAAGGATCGCGAACTGACCCTCGACGACCTCAAGCGCCAGATTCGCCGCAACCTCACCCAGGACAAGCTCCTCAACAAGGAAATCGAGTCCAAAATCAACATCACGGACGCCGACATCAGAAAGTACTACGGCGTGCACAAGGCCGACTTCAACCTCATCGAACCTCGCTACAACCTTGCGGAAGTCGTCGCCAGCGCCATTCCCGTACAGCAAAACGGCAGCATGCCCGCCAATAAGGTGTACAACGAGGCCAGCGCGCGCAAAAAGATACAGGTCCTGCTCAACCGCCTCGACAGCGGCGAGGACTTCGGCACCGTTGCCATGACCGCCTCCGACGCCACCAACAATGCCTCCAACGGCGGAAACATGGGCTTCGTCGGTGAATCCGCCCTGCGCACTGACCCCGCCGCCTTTGACGCCATCAGCAAGCTCAAGCCCGGCCAAATCACCGGCATCCTGCCCATGTATGACGGCACCGGCCCCGGCCGCCACATCGTCGACTACGCCATCTTCAAGCTTCTCTCCAAGGAGCCCGCGGGCCAGCGCGAATTGAACGATCCGCGCGTCCAGCAGGCCATCCGCCAGACGCTCCGCGACGCCCGCGCCCAGTTGCTCAAGAACGCCTACTTTGAGACCCTGCGCGACCAGGCCAAGGTGCGCAACTTCTACGCCGACAATATCCTCAAGAACGGCGTTCAGTAACCTCTCACGCCGTAGATTCCCGGCCACCCCGCTGCCTGTCCCAAGCAGGGCCGACTTGCGGCTCTCCACCCGCCCCTTTGGCCCCCATCGCTGGAGCCAGACCCGCTATCTGCCTGCTCAAGCCCGTGACAGCGTCTGCCGGCAGGCTCCGGCTGGCTTCGGCTGGCTCTTGTCCCATTGCCAGTCCGCTCAAGGTGCATCCATCCGCTAGGTCTCCAACCCGGCAGGGGTCCCTCCGCCCAGGCCTTCCCCCCAAAAAGCAAAGGCGGCCTCCATCGTAAAACGGAGACCGCCATCACTGCTTTGTGGGTCTTGAGACCCGAGGGGCTACTTCATGTTGCCGCTCGAATCCATGGTAATGCCCCCCGGACCCTTGTCCTTCCTTGCTTCGTTGGCCTTGCGCGTGCCCATCGCTTTGGTGCGCCAGTCTTCGGCCTGTGCCAAGTCGTCCTTAACTGCAGCGGAATTACCAAAATCCAGGTCAGCCTTGCGCCGGTACACCAGATTCAGATACGCCATAGCATCGTCATAGTTTGGACGGTTGGCCACAGCCTGGTTCAGATATTGCAGGGCCTCTGCCACCAATGCGCTGTTTTCCTGCTTGATCTGCTCCATCACCTTCTTCGGTGCCTTCGTGTTGCCCTCGCCGTCGTCATTGATGCCCGCGCCCTGCAGATCCTTCAGCACGTTCTCGTGTGCTTCGGTCCAGTCAATCACGCCAACGGTGTAAGCCGCCTCTGGATCCTTCGGATCCACGGAAAGCACCTTCTTCTGCCACACTTTGGCGTCGTCGAACTTCTTGATGCTGAAGTAAATGCCTGCAATCTGCTTCAGGCTGTTCACATCATTCGGATCCTTCGCCAGGACGTCCTTGAAGATGTTGATGGATTGCTGTGCCGTCTTCAGGTTTTCCGGAGTGTCCAGTCCCGGCACCACGTTCTGCGCAAGTGCGGTGGCCAGATAGGTCTTGGCCATCGGAAGTGCCGGATCCAGTTCCGTCGCTTTCTGGAAGTGCCCAATCGCCTCCTCGTACTTGCCAGCCTTGTACGATTCAACGCCCTTGTTCAGCTGATCGCGGGCTGCCAGGCGGTTGCACCCGCTCATGGAAAGCACCATGCCGGCAAAAACCACTGCAAACGCCGTAATACGTGCGGGTCGATTCATCTTGGTATCTTCTCCTTCAGGTCGTGCCTTTTCCTCGCGCGCCTGGAATCTTTTTATGTCTGCTGGCCACTGCCTGGGTGGACTGGTCTCGACATGCCGAAATTCTACTCCTGCATCCTGTTCTCGGTCGGCTCCTGGCCCGGCTGCGTTTTCATGGCACGGACTGAGGCATCTTTCAGTTCTGTATCTCTCCGCAAGGCCCCTTCTTACTCTTCCGCTGGAACCATTTGCCAAGGCCGGTCAAACCGCTTGCGGTGCCCCCTTCGGCGCGCCGCTCGCGACTCTACTGCCCGGCAAGAATCTTCGGAGTCATCAAGCCGATGTGGTCCACGTTCGCCGCCTTGCCAATGTCAATCACGTCCGCCACATAGCGGAAATCCAGATCGTCATCGCCTTTCACAAACATCACTCGCTCGGCGCGGTTGGCGTAAATCTCGGTCAGCTTCGGAAGCAGATCGGAGTGATTAACCTCCGTGTCATTGATCTTGTAGGTCGGAGCCGCGCCGGGACGATATAGTACCTGCACCACAATCGTGCGGTCGTTCTGCTGCTGCTGCTGCTGCTTCTTCGGCGGCTGCGGCACCAGGGCATCCAGACCCTTCGGCGTCACCGGCACAATCACCATGAAGATGATCAGCAGCACCAGCAGAATGTCGATCATGGGCGTAACGTTGATGTCGGACGAGTAGGTGCCCTCGCCTCCAGTTGTCATTGACATGGCTTCAAACTCCTCGGTTCCTCAAAAAAATCGTTGCCGGGCACTGCCGGGCCAACCAGCTATTCGCCGCCCGCCAGGTTGTTGCCCTTTTTCTGTGTCAGCAGACCCACCTGGTCTACGCCGGCTGTGCGTACCGCGTCAATCGCATCTTCCACGGCCCGGTACTGCGCCCGCGCATCTGCGCGGACAAATATCGTCCTCCCCGGGGTGTTGCTCAGCTTGTCGCGCACCTTGGCGCCAAGCTCGCTCGTCGCGATCTTGGTCTGGCCAAGAAATACGCCCCCGTCCCGCGTGATGGCCACCACGATGGCATCATCCTTGTCGGCATCCGGCATAGATACGGCGTTCTCCACCTTAGCCATGTCGATCGCCACTTTGTTCGTCAGCATCGGGGTAATGACCATGAAGATGATCAGCAGCACCAGCATCACGTCCACCATGGGCGTCACATTGATGTTGGAATTAATCTTGCTGCCTTCGTTGCGAACTGAAATTGCCATTGCTCAGGCTCCATGCCTTCCAGTTTTTCGTGCCGGATAACTTCCGGCCTCTCTCTTAATCCTGCGCCCAGACCGGAGTTCGAATTCAGCGGACAGGAGAGATTGCCTCTCTCCTGTCCATTCGTCTTCCCGCTCGAGCTAAAAACATCACCAGCTAGCGCTTGTTGCTCTGCTTGATGAAGTAGTCGATGAGTTCGCTAGAGGAGTTGTCCATCTCCACGTCGAATGCCTCGACACGTCCGGTGAAGTAGTTGAACGCCATAACCGCCGGAATGGCCACCAGCAGACCGAATGCGGTCGTCACCAGGGCCTCTGAAATACCGCCGGCCACGGCGCCGATACCCGAAGTCTTCTGGGTAGCGATCTGGTTGAAGGCGTGCAGAATACCGATGACCGTTCCGAACAGACCCACGAACGGAGCCGTCGAACCGATCGTTGCCAGCACGCTCAGGCCTCTCTTCAGCTTGGCGTGGACAATCGCTTCGGCACGTTCCAGTGCGCGCTGCGAGCTCGCGATCGTAGCCTCAGTGGCTGTGCCGGAAGATGCGCGAAACTCCTGCAGGCCTGCTGTGACCACTTCAGCCAGGTGCGACTTCTTGTTGCGATCGGCAATCTTGATTGCCTCTTCGAGCTTGCTGTCCTTCAGGGCGCCGGCAACCTTGGGAGCGAACTCACGCGACTGCTTGCGGGCGGCAGAGAAGTACAGGTAACGGTCGATCATCACGGCCAGTGACCAGATCGACTCAATGAAGAGAAGGATGGCCACCGAGCGGGCCAGCCATGCCATGTGGTTCCACAGCCCCATGGGACTGAAGCTGACCGTCTGATCATCCTGGAACATCATCGCCAGGGTGCTGAGCGAGTGTGATGCGTAATGTGAGAGCTGAGCGAGAATCACTGAATCGTTCCTCCTAAGGAGTTTCTTGTGTATTGCGACTACCCGCCGCGGCGGGCTGCTGCTAGGAATGCGGCTCTTTGCGGATTCGCATTCGGGCCAAATGCAAGGCCCTCAACCTTGGACAAGGGAAAGGGCCACAAGGAATCTCAGCCACCCAGGCTGAAGATAACGTTGATCGTGGTTTCCACCTCTACCGGCTCATTGTTCAGCAGGTACGGACGATAGCGCCAACTCTTCACCGCTTCGATCGCCGCCTGTTGCAGCATCGCCGGTCCGCTCACCACGTGAAGATTGGTAATCGTGCCCTGCTTGGAAATCAGGGCTTGCAAAATTACGGTGCCGGAAACACGGGCCGCCTTGGCAATCGGCGGATACACCGGCATCGTCCGCTGGATCAACATACCGGCCGCAACACCCGCGGAAATGTTTACTTTCTTCGGCGGAGCTACCTTCACTTGGGGCTTGGCGCTGCCAAACACGCTGCCCATTACACCGCCTGCGCTTCCGCCCAGCCCTTCCATGCCGGCCACGCCAAAGCTCGACGGAGGCGCTTCCCTCTCCGACACTTCCTTGATGGTCTTCGGAATCTTCGTTGGGGCAATCAGCTGGTTGTTCATCATCTCCGACTGAACGTGCACCACGTGCACCTCAGGCGGCGGCGGTGGCGGCGGAGGCGGCGGAGGCGGCGGAGGAGCCGTGAGAACCGTGAGCATCGCAGCCCTGGGCAGAGCCTCTGGGTAGATCAGCGGAATCAGAATCAGGAGTACCAAGATAGAACCGTTGACGATGAACGTCACCATCATCCAGTACTTGCTCTTGCTCTTAATCCTGCCTGCGGATTCAAATGTGGAATCTTCAAACATTGCCAGCCTCGAATCGGGTGTTGGTTACCTCTATTTAGACACCGTTGGAACTTCAATTGTTCCCGGGCATCAAAACGTTACCACACAAATGTGTTCCACCTATATCAGAACCATGCAACACTTGCAAAACCTGCTCCAAAAATAGTGCAACAAAGCGATCCAGTCTCTTAAGCCTTGGAGCGCTTCGACGCCGGTAGAATCGCGGATTTGCCCCGCCCCGCGCGCCACTCCTGCCACGCCACCAGCATCGGAGACGCCACGGCAATCGACGAGTATGTGCCGATCAGAATACCCACCACGAGCGCAAAGGAAAATCCATTCAAAACCTGCCCGCCGAAGATGAACAACGACAGCACCGTCAGGAACGTCAGGCCAGAAGTCAGCACCGTCCGGCTAAGCGTCTGGTTGATGCTCCGGTTCACCAGGTCCGCCAGCGGCTCGCGCCGGCTTAAACGCAGGTTCTCGCGGATGCGGTCGAACACGACAATCGTGTCGTTCATCGAGTAGCCCACAAGCGTCAGAATCGCCGCAATCACCGTCAGGCTCAGCTCGCGGTTGGCCAGCGTAAACGCTCCCACCGTGATCAGCGTGTCGTGGAAGCATGCCACCACCGCCGCCACGCCGTAAATCAGTTGGAACCGGAACCACAGGTAGATCAGCATGCCGATCAGCGAGTAAAGCGTCGCCAACGCGGCCTGCTTCTCCAGCTGGTGACCCACCGTCGGGCCCACCACCTGCACATTCCGAATCGTAAACGAGTTGCCGTACTGCTCGTGCAGCGCGGTCTGAATCTTTTCCCGGCCCGCGTCCAGCGAGTTCTCGTTGGTCTGCTCCGGCAGGCTGATCAGCACTTCGTTGTTGACCGCCTCGCCAAACGCCTGGATGCGCGCATCGTGTACGCCGGAGGCGTCCATGGCTGACCGAATCTTGTCCGTGTTCGGGTGCTCGGCAAACCTCACCTGCACCTGCGTGCCGCCCTGGAAGTCCACGCCCAGCGGCACAGGGCTGCCGATGTGCACCCAGTGCCATCCCATGGAGGCGACGCCGGCCACGCTGAAGATCATTGAAAAGGCCAGGAAGTACCATTTCTTCCCCAGCCAATCCACGTTTACGTTGTGAAACAGTTCCACTGGTTCTCTGCCTTCCTCGGTATCGGCACTCACTGGCGCCGGCCTGCAATGGGTTCAACCTGACAGCTCGACTGCGCTGTGCCTCCGCCGGCCTTAAATCGAAACCATCTGCCCCGGCTTCAGCTTGTTCAGGTGAGAGTCAAAAATCACTCGCGATACAAACACCGCGGTAAACAGGTTCGCACACAAACCAACCACCAGCGTCGTGGCAAAACCTTTTACCGGACCGGTTCCAAACACAAACAAAATCGCGGCGGAAACAATCGTCGTCACGTGGGTATCGAAAATCGTCGTCCACGCGTGCGCAAAGCCCTGCTCCACCGCAGCCGCCGCAGCCTTGCCCGCGCGAATCTCTTCGCGGATGCGCTCAAACACCAGCACGTTCGAGTCCACGCCCATGCCGATTGTCAAAATCACGCCGGCAATGCCCGGCAAAGTCAGCGTGGCGGTCGAAAACCCCATGAAGCCCAGCAGGATCACCAGGTTCAGGATCAGCGCAAGATCCGCGTTGATGCCCGCGCCACGGTAGTAGACCAGCATGAAGATCAGCACCACCACCAGGCCCACCACTGCCGCCGTTACGCCCTCGCGAATCGAGTCCGCACCCAGCGACGCACCCACCGTCCGCTGCTCCAGATACGTCAGTGAGGCCGGCAGAGCGCCCGAGCTCAGCAGCTTGGAAAGGTTCGTCACCTCTTCCTGGCTGAAGCTGCCCTCAATCTCGCCCCGATCTCGGATCGGCTCCCGGATGCTCGCCACTTCACGAACCCGGCCGCCCAGCACCACCGCCATGCTCCGGCTCACGTTGGCCCGCGTGTACTGATAGAAGCGGTCGCCCGCCTCGTTGGTCAGGGTGAACTGCACGTTGCGCTGCCCCGTATTCGGGTTCGTCCCCGGGTCCGCCGAGCGGAAATCGTTGCCCTTCACCACGGACACGCGCTGCAGAATGTACACGCTGTCTGCGTCCGAGCCCGTCATGCCGGAGAAGTGCACCATCTCCTCATCCGCGGGCACTACCCCGCCCACGCTGGCCAGCGCCGACTGCTCATCCGGATACGGCCCGCCAATCACCGCGTGAATCTCCAGGCGCGCCGTCGACTGGATAATCGACTTCACCCGATCCAGGTCGGAAATGCCCGGCAGCTCCACCAGAATCTGGTTGTCACCCAGGCCGTACTGCTGAATCACAGGCTCGCTCACGCCCAGCGTGTCCACGCGGTCGCGGATGGTGTCAATCGCCTGCTGCACGGTCCGCTTTTCCAGAGCCGTCTCCACCATCGGCTTCATCGTCACCGTCATGCTGTTGTCGCCGTTGCCCGCAATGTCGTACTCGCTGCCGTACTTTGAGTCCAGCAGGCTCCGCACCGCGCTCTGTTGGTCGGCAGTCACGCCTTCCACCCGAATCGTCTGCGGCTGGCCTGTCCCGTCCGCCTTCAGCGGGCTCGGCTTGAACACCTGGGAAAACGTCAGGTGCGCGCCTTTCAGGTCCTCCTGGATCCGTGCAGCAGTGTTGTCCGTCTCGTCGTTGACCGCTTCCAGCACCTTCACCTGCAAGATCAGGTGCGCGCCGCCCTTCAGGTCAAGGCCCAGGTGGATACGCTGCGTCATCGCCTCCATCAGCGCCTTGCCGGATACGCCTGACGGGATGCCAATGATGCCGTAAATGAACACCACCATGATCGCAATGATTGACGCAATTTTGGTTTTCAGATTCTTCTTCATTTTTCCGCTTCTCTACTTGAACCCGATCCAAATTGGCCGGCCCAAGGCTGAAAGTCTCTAGGAGGCCGACGACCCGTCTTGGGTGGTCACTGAGGCAATCGCATTCTTTGCCACTTCCATCTTCAGGTTATCCGGAGCCACGCGCAAAATCACCACATCATCCTTGATGGAAAGAATAATGCCGCGAAGTCCGCCGGAGGTCGTCACCCGGTCCCCAGCCTTGATGCTGGAAAGCATCTCCTGCCACTGCTTCTGTCGCTTCTGCTGCGGCCGGATCATCACAAAATACAAGACTGGAATCAGCAACAGCGGCAAAAGCATCGTAATGCTGCTGCCACCAGCTGCCGGATCCGCCCACATCGCCAAACTTATCGCCACTCTCGTCCTTTGCTCGCCCCACCGCCGGCTTCCACCCACCGCAGAGCACAGACACACCCGGTCTCAGTCCGGTAGTCTGCAGAAAAATTGGCCTTCGGGAATGTTCCTGACTTCCGGAATGGTCCGGCCCAGGCTCGGAAAGTAGGGTATGGCAGCCGATTGCCCGGGAAATCCCACTTCCGCCCCGCGCGCCTCGGAAACCTTGCTCCCTGCCACCGTTAACTTCCTTGTACCACACAGCCTCGCTCCCGGAGCCGCCTCGGCAGTTTGCACTGCTCCCGCCGCAATCCCCCCAGCCGGAATCCAAAAGAAGGCATAGCAAGATAAGAAATGTGCAAGCGGGCAAGTGTCAAGACGCAGCCCTTTTGCGCCGTTTCCGCGGCTCCCTCCAGCCTGCCTCTCGGCACCGTTGGACATCCCACGCGCCGCGCAAGTACCATGCCTTCCATCTTCGACTACAGGGACCTTCTCGTGCTCAAACTCCCGCTCCTTCTGCCCTTCGCTCTGCTCGCTCTCGCCACATTCCCCGCTGCCGCCCAATCTCCTCAAAAAACGCAGTTTGTCTCCATGCCGCAGTACACCGTCGCCGTCGAGTCCGGAGTCCAGCCGCGCCTGAACCTGCTCCGCAACCACCAGGAAGTCTTCGCCTTCCCCATCGTCGCCGGCCTTGCCTCGCCCACCCGGCAGGAGCAGCTTTCGAACATCCATTACTCGCTCGCCCGCACCGCCGACGGCAACTACCAGCTCAACGCCACCGCCCAAAGCAATCTCTGGTCAGGCCGCCGCTTCCAGTGGCGCTTTTTCCCAGACCACATCGAGTTTCAGCAGTTCGCCTCCGGCCACGGCCCCCTCGGCCGCGCCTACTTCCTCTCCAACGGCGTCTCCAACCGCTGGGACAGCGGCACCACCGACGGCCATCTCTGGGACATGACCATCGACGCCGATCGCTACTTCGCGCCCAATCCCAACCACGCCAACCAGTTCGAATTCAACATCGCCATGCCCCAGATTCTCGGCTTCAGCGTCAACCGCGAGTCCAACTCCGACCAGGACTTCCGCCCCGAGCGCATGACCGGCATCTTCGCCCCGCCACCGCTCTTCCTCGCCTTCCACCTCAACAAGACCTGGACCGGCATCGGTATCGGCGCCAAACCCGGCGACTACCAGTTCCCCGCGCTCGAGTACACCGGCTCCCGCTACGCGGGCGCGTCCTTCTTCGTCGATTACCAGGGCTACCGTTCCGTGGACGGCGACTTCGCCTCTCCCGTCCTCGCCCTCCATTTTGCCTACGCGCCGCTCGACGCCCTCGCCCAGTACACCGCCTGGCTCGACCACAGCGGCTTCTCCACGCAACACGGCGCCAAAGACGTCCTCTGGCACCATCTGCCCATCTTCTGCGGCTGGGCTGAGCAAACCACGGAGTCCGTCCCGCTGGGCGGCGCGCCTAACAAGCTCGCCACCCAGGCCAACTACGAAAAATGGATCGCCACGCTCGAACAGCGCGGCCTCCCCGTCGGCACCATCGTCATTGACGACAAGTGGCAAAAGCACTACGGCACCTTCGAAGTCGACACGCAAAAATGGCCGGACCTCAAGGCCTTCATCGCCGACCAGCATCGCAAGGGCCGCCACGTTCTACTCTGGGTCCCTGTCGCCGATACCGACGGCCTGCCGGACTCGCTTTGTGTCATGGCGCAGGGCAAATGCGTCATCGCCGACGTAGGCAAGCCCGCCTACGAAACCTTCCTCCGCGCCCGCATCCACCATCTCGTCGCGGACATCGGCATTGACGGCTTCAAGGAGGACTGGGTCGGCGCGCCTGCCGTGTCCGGCCTGCCCCTCACCGGCCCCGCCACCGGCATCGAGTTCGTCCGCCGCTTCCAGTGGATTCTCTGGAGCCAGGCCCACAAAGACAAGCCCGACGCCATGGTCGAAACCCAAACGCCAAACGCCCTCTTCCGTGAGTCGTCGGACCTCATCCGACTCAATGACATTTGGTACGCCACCCGCAACGTGCCGCAGGTCATGCGCCTCCGCGCCCGCATCGCAAACATCTCCGGCTGGCCCCTCGTCGACACCGACAACGCCTCCTCCACCACCCTCAAGGAGTGGTGGGACTACGCCCAGGCGCAACCCTCCATCGGCATCCCCGCGCTTTACTTCGTCAGCCGCACGGAGGCCACGCAGGAGAGCCCCACGCCCGCGCAGTGGAGCGCTCTGGCCGGCATCTGGCAGGCTTACATCAATTCTGTAAAGAAGGAGTTCTAAGCGAACATCCGGCTTGCCGCCGCGCCCAGCGTCAGCCCCGGTCTTCGTCCTGCCAATAGCGCTCGTCCGGCCTCGCGCAGCTCAGGCACAGCCGCTCGCCGTTCACGTCCGCAAAGCGCCCAAAGTTTATGCCCTCGCCGCAGCGTCCGCACGCCACGCGGTCCCCGCGTTTTCCCGGCAGCTCACTCTCGTCCACCGTCACCCGCACCGGCTGCACCGCAAACAGCTCCTCGTCCTTCAGTTCGCGATACGCCATCATTTGCTGCCGGCTCTTGCTCTCCACTTGCGGATACCGCTCCCGCGCCAGCTCGCGCGAAGTCTCCATCGCCGTCACGCGCACCGCGCGCCCCGTCGTCAGGTCCACAAACGTGGCCGCCATCTTGCCCCAGTCGCGAAACTTCAGCGTCCGCTTGCCCAGCCGGCATCCGGTCACCATCGCAATCGCGTCCGTCGCGCACCGGTCAATCTCCACGTACGTCACCAGCCGCTTGCGGTCGGCTCCGCGCGGGTCTTCGATGCCCAACCGCTCCAGCCCCAGCAGCGCCATGCGCACGCCCAGAATCTGTCCCGCGCACATGTGCCCGTGGGCCGCCTCCGCCTTTTGCAACAGCTCATCGAGCGCTTCCATCGGCGCACCGCCTTTCCATGGACGAGTCCTGCTCTCTGCTAATTCGGCTTTGCAGGCTCAGCCGGAGTCTCCGCATCGTCGCCGGCGTCCTCCACCAGCACCGCTGATCCCGGCACTAGGTCGAAACTCGCGGCCCCTTTGCCCGCCGGATGAAACGTCACCCTCATCGGCTCCCGCTGCCACTCCGTCGCGCCGCAGGCCGGGTCCGCACTCTTTGTGGCATCGTAGTCTTCCAGCTTCCTGGCCAGCACCGGCCGCCGCACCGCCAGTTGCGCCACCACGGCATACAGACTCTTGCCGCTCGCTGTCACCCCGCAGTACGCGCCGTAATCGCGAAACCAGCTCACCCGGCTCACCGCCGGATTGTAGTCCGGCAGCTTCAGCGCCGTCACGCGCCC
>DATKTQ010000112.1:0-13867 GCA_035531055.1 Occallatibacter sp.
GCCGTGTCCTGTTCTTCCGCGCTCGAGGGGCAGAAGTTGCTCTGGATATCCACGACGAGAAGAACGTCTTGGGGAGTCATGTTCATTCAGACCGCTACGATGCTTTGGGCATGACCTCACCAGAATATTCTTCGCGTTACCTCATCCGCGAGACGTGCACACTCAGCTGCATTATCCTGGCACTCCACCTGCTTCTTCTCTGTAGCTTCCGATAGGAGCGCAACTTCCGTTTGTCGAACCCACTCAGCATCCTTCCGATCAAGCTTTGAGATCAATTCCGCCAGCCTGAATCTATCGGAAGTCGACTGATTAAGGGCTATATTCATGCGAAATGCCGCCAACTTGGCTGCTCGACCTTCAAACCATTTTGCCTCTTCCTGCAATTCTTTGTAGTGCGCATCCTTTGGATCGAAGCGTCTTACCCGGTACGCCCGCCATACCCGCTTAGCAAGCGGGGTGAATACTACAGTGACTACCGACCCGACAGCTGCACCGATTGCCGCAGCTATCACCGGAATCGCCACCTCATTGAAATAGCCGGTCATGCGCTCTTGATTATCACTTCAAGTGCACCGTCTCGGGAAGAGGCATGTGCAGAAGCAGCCTTAGCTCAAATGCCCTTGCTATTGCCAAAGAAGCGCTCTACGTCGGTGATGTTGGTCGTCATGCGATAGGGCGGCAGGCTTTCGAGGAAAGTCCGGCCGTAGCGCTGTTTGCGGATGCGGGGGTCGAGGAGGACGAGGACGCCGCGGTCTTCCAGCGAGCGGATGAGGCGGCCGAAGCCCTGCTTGAGGGTGAGGACGGCGGCGGGGACCTGGTAGTCAAAGAAGGGGCGGCCGCCGGCTTCTTCGATGGCGCGCATGCGGGCCTGGACGACGGGGTCGTTGGGCACGGCGAAGGGCAGGCGGTCAATGATGACGCAGCTTAGGGCTTCGCCCTGCACGTCGACGCCCTGCCAGAAGCTGGAGGTGCCGAAGAGGACGGCGTTGGGGGTGGAGCGGAACTGCTCCAGCAGCGCCTTGCGGGGTGCGATGCCGTGGAGAAGGATGGGGAAATCGAGCACGGGCAGAAGAAGCTCATAGAGCGCGCGCATCTGGCTGTAACTGGTGAAGAGGCAGAAAGCGCGGCCGCGGCTGAGCTGAAGCACGCTGCGGATGCAGTCGGCGGCGGCCTGGGGGAATTCGGGGTCGCGGGGGTCGGGCATCTCCGGCGGCAGGTACAGCAGGGCCTGCTCGCCGTAACGGAAGTGCGAGGGGACGACGAGCTCGCGGGTTTCGGCCAGGCCGAGGCGGCGGCGCATGTGCTCAAAGCCGCCCTGCACGGTGAGGGTGGCAGAGGTAAGCACTACGGTCGGGATGGTTTCGAAGACGAGCTCGCGGAGCAGCTCGGAAACGTCAATGGGCGTGGCCTGCAGGAAGGTGGTGCGGGACTGGCTGCGGGCGCTTCGCGCCGTGGACTTTTCGGAGAAGGTTCCTGCCACTCGGCGCTCAAGCCAATAGACCATGTTGCTGGCGTTGGATTCGAGGAGAAATTCGAGTTCGGTGCGGAGGCGGGTGACGCGCTTTCGCAGGCCGGGGGCTTCGTCGATGCCTTTGAGGGCCTCCATCTCGGCCTCCATGCGGCGGAGGGTGGCGCGGACGCTGAGGTAGAGGTCGCCCTCGGTTTCGAGGAATTCCTCGCGGTCGAGGAAGGGCTGGCGGCCGTCAGCGGACATGGGCAGGCCGGAGAAGAAGAGGCGGGCGCGTTCACGGAGTTGCTGGGTGACCGCGGGGAGATTGGCGGTGCCGTCTTTGCCGCGGAGCAACATGTCGGTGTCGCGGGCCAACTCTTCAAAGCGGATGTTGCTGACGGAGAGGCCGAAGTAACTGGAGGCGACTTCTTCCAGCTCGTGGGCCTCGTCGAAGACGACGGCGGCGGTCTCGGGAAGGATGCCGGCGTCGGGGGCTCCGGCGGCCTCCTGCTTGACGGCGAGATCGGCGAAGAAGAGGTGGTGGTTGACGATGATGATGTCGGACTCGAGAGCCTTGCGGCGCATCTCGGTGATGAAGCAGCGGCGGTAGTCCGGGCAGGTGGTGCCGAGGCAGGCTTCGGTGCGGGCATCGAGCTTGTGCCAGAGGGCGCTCGATTCCGGCAGGCCGAAGAGCTCGGAGCGGTCGCCGGTTTCTGTGGTTGGCTCCCACTCGCTGATCTGGCGATATTGATCGATTTCTTCCAGGCCGGAGAGGATGGGCTGGGTGCGGAGGGTGACGAGCTTGTGGCGGCAGAGGTAGTTGGCGCGGCCCTTCATGTAACAGACGCGGAGCGGGCCGAGGAGCGACTCAAGGAAGGGAATGTCGCGGAAGAAGAGCTGGTCCTGCAGGGCCTTGGTGCCGGTGGAAACGATGACGCGCTGGCCGGTGCGCAGGGCGGGCAGCAGGTAGGCGAGGGTCTTGCCGGTGCCGGTGCCGGCCTCGACGATGAGGTGGCGGCGCTCGGCGAGTGCGCGCTCCACGGCCTTGGCCATTTCCAGCTGGCCGGGGCGGTACTCATACGGCAGCTCAGACTTGGCAAGGATGCCGCCTGGAGCGAAGAACTCATGCAGGCTGGGCAGGGAGCGGGTTGGGGCGTCAGTGGGAGACATGAGGGCCGGCGGCTCTTTCCATCATAGAGAGGGCGGCCGGCCCACGGAGGGTTCAGGCTTCGGCAGTGGTGGGATCGATGATGGTTTTCACTTCTGCGACGCTGTTGGCCGGGAAGCCGCCCTGTCGGGCATGCTCGCGGACCATCTCCTCGTTTGGCGCGATGTAGACGCAGTAGATTTTGTCGGCTGTGACGTAGCTGTGCAGCCATTGGATCTCCGGGCCAAGGTTGCGGAGGACGCCGCAGGATGTTTGCGAGACGGCCTGCAATTGCTGTGGCGTGAGGGCACCAGCGCCGGGGATTTCCCGCTCAATGACGTACTTTGGCATGGGATGGACCTCCTTGCGATTGGGGATTTTCCAAGCAGTTTAGCGCTGGATGCATGGGATGTATAGAAAAGTTGCGCAGGCCATAGAATAGAGGGAGCGTACAGAGAGCCATGCCGGCGGAATGCCGGGGCCGCTTTCCCATGAACCGGGCCAGAACCGCAGCCCGGCAGGAATCCTGTCAGGAGAAGACTTTGCCGACGTATCGCAGATCGGTGGTGCCCACCCGGCCCGGCGCGCAGGCGCTGCCGGTGGTGGCGATTGTGGGGCGGCCCAATGTGGGCAAATCCACGCTTTTCAACCGTTTGACGGGGAGCCGCCGCTCGATTGTGGGCGACGAGCCGGGGATTACGCGCGACCGCATTTACGGCGAATACGAGTGGGCGGGGCGGCAGTACCGGCTGGTGGATACGGGTGGAATTGTGCCGGACGACCCGGAGCTGATTCCTACGGAAATCTTCGCCCAGGCGCGGGTGGCGCTGGAAGAGGCGGACGCGCTGGTGCTGGTGGTGGACGCGCGGACGGAGCTGGCCAGCCCGGACTACGACCTGGTGAAGATGCTGCTGCGCGGGGGCAAGCCGCTGTTTCTGGCCGTGAACAAGGTGGAAGGCATCGCGATGGAGCTGGAGGCGGAGAACTTCCGGCAGCTGGGAATTCGCAACGTGTTTCCGGTGAGCTCGGAGCATGGACTGGGGATTGGCGACCTGCTGGATGCGCTGGCCGAGGCACTGAAAGGCGTGGGCTCGACGGAACCGGAAACGGACGCGCCGGAAGACGACGAGACTGCCGAGCCAGAAAGTGAGGAGGCCGAGCCGGGCGACGAGTCCGGAGAGGCCGAGGGCGTGCACCGGACGCACGGCGAATATGCCCAGCATGAAACGTCTGTGGCCATCATCGGGCGGCCGAATGTGGGCAAATCCACGCTACTGAACGCGCTGACGGGGACTTCGCGGGCGATTGTTTCTCCGATTGCGGGCACCACGCGCGACGCGGTGGACGAGGTGGTGGAGTTTGAGGGCGGAATGCTGCGCTTTGTGGATACGGCGGGCATTCGGCGCAAGGGCAAGACCCACCTGATGGCAGAAAAGCTGAGCGTGGTGATGGCGCGGCGGCACCTGGAGGCCGCCGACGTGGCGCTGCTGGTGATTGACGCGACCGCGGGCGTGACGGCGAGCGACGCGACCATTGGCGGCTATGCGCACGAGAGCGGGCGCAGTGTGATTATTGTGGTGAACAAGTGGGACGCGGTGACGACGGGACGTACGGACGGAAAGCCGCCCGCGGACCGAGAGATTTTTGAGCGGCAGCTGCGGAACGTGCTGAAGTACCTGAGCTATGCGACGGTGATTTTTCTATCCGCGCTGGAGAAAAAGGGCATGGGCCAGGTGCTGCGCGAAGTAAAGAAAGTGGCGGCGGAGCGGCGCAAGCGCGTGACAACGGGGCAGATGAACCGCTTCCTGGAGAAGATCGACTTCCAGCGGGCGCCGGTGCCGATGTCCAAGCGGATCCGGATTTTCTATATGACGCAGGCCGCCGTGGCGCCGCCCACGTTTGTTCTGTTTACCGACCGCGACATCCAACTGCACTTTGCGTTTGAGCGCTTCCTGGAGAACCAGATTCGCGAGGCCTTCGGCTTTGAAGGAACGCCCATCTGGTTCAAGGTGAAGGCGCGGAATGCGAAGAAGGACGATTAAAATGAAGGTCGACTAAGGCTCGGGGTCTGCGCTCTGGCTCGAACTTGAGTTGGAGCTGGGCGGCGCATCCTTGAGATGGGTGACGTGGACGCTGGCCTCGGACTCGGGGACGGTGCCGTCATTGAGCTGGACCTGGGTGGGCTTGCCGAGAACGAGCAGACGGCGAACCAGGGTGCCACGCGCGGGGATAAGAACGCGCTGCGTGAGCGAAGTGGTGGCGGTGCGGACGGTGAGCGGAACCTCGGCCGCGGCGTAGCCTGTGTTGGCCATGTTGACGGCGACCAGATAAGCGCCCGCCTGGGCGGCGCTGGGAAAGACGCTGACGATGGAGAGGTCGGGCAATCCCTTGTCGGCGTGGACCCAGTCGGCAAAAAACCACGACAGGTCGCGGGTGACTCCGGCCTTGCGAAGCAGGTCTTCGAGAGACGGGCCCGCGGGGGAAGGCGGAGCCTTGGCGAGGGCCTGCAGAGCGGCGGAAAGGTTGGCGTCGCTGGCCAGATCCCGCAGCATCCAAAAGACATAGGCCGCCTTGGTGCGGTAGTAGATGGGCAGAATGGCGGAGGCGAGGGGCTGGCCGGCGCTTTCGCCGGGGCTCACGGGCTCTGCCAGAGCCAGGGCGGTGCGATCGGCCTCGAGCATCTCGAGCGCCTTGTTGCGGCCCTGATGCTGCTCCACCCAGAGGGTGCTCATGAAGTAGGCTACGCCTTCGTCCAGCCAGGCGGGCGACGGCTGCAGCCATGCGTGGGTGAGGGCGTGGACGAAGATGCCGTCCAGCTGGGCGGCGGGCTGATCCTGAAGGCTGACGACGAGCAGAGAGCCGGATTCATAAGGGGTGTCGTCGGGGTCGGGCAGGTCCAGCAGGGTGAGGTTGGAGCGAGAATGCTGGCCGAGCCAGCTTTCAAGAAACGGGGAGACGGCGGCAGCTTCGGTGACCCAGTCCTGCACGGCGACTTCGTCCGCGGGCTGGGTCCAGGCGGTGCAATGGGTGCCGGCGTGAGCGGTGCGAATGGCGACGAAGAGGCTGGGCACCTGGAAACCGACGGTGGTGGTGGATTGGGCGGTGGCGATGCCTTCCAGGGTGGGGTCGGGCCCGGGGCCGTCCTTCACCTCGAGGGAAACGGATTGCCCATTGACAAGGGCTACGGTGGGCGGCTCGCCGTGGGGGAATTCCACGGCGAGGTGGAGGGTGAAGCGCGCCCCCTGCAGGCGGAGTTTCTGGGAGCCGATTTCGTCAAAGAGGCGGGCGCCGTCGCCGAGGATGGCGGGGACGCTGGAGACGGGGTACCAGACGACATTGCCGAAGCCGCGGAGGCCGGTGAAGGGGACGGTGATCTGGTCCCAGTCTGACCCGAAGGCGAGGTTGCGCGGGGTGCCGAGAGCGAGCAGGCGTTTGGCGGAAGCGAGGATGACGCCGGAGTAGGCGACGTCCAGATGCAGCGAGGCGCCGGGCGCGAGGGGTGTGGCGAGGGGGACGGCGGCCTCATGGAGCTGACCGGTGTGATCCGCGTCCGAGTTGAGCGTGGCCACGGGAAAGGAGACGTCCCGCCCTTCGACGCGAATCTGGTCCCAGTTGAGGGCGGAGGAGATTTGCAGCGGAATGCGGGCGAGGGGGGTCTTGCCGTCGTTGCGCACGGTGAGCAGCGCGCGCACGGCGATCTGGTGGTCCGCGGGATGGAGGTGGACGTCGAGGTTGAGCGCGGTAAAGGTGACGGCGCGGCGGTCCGCGTCCTGTACGGAAGGCTTGGTGGCCACAAGGATGCGCGGCTGCGGAGCTGCGGGGCCGGCCTCGGTGGTGGTTTGGCCGTTGGCATCCGTGGAGCGCGAGAAGATGACCTGGCTACCGGGTTTGGGGTTCTGAGGAGCGGGCGGGGCTGGAACCGACTGGGCCGGAACCGATTGAATGGGAGCCGACTGGGCGGTCACGGCGAGGGCCAGAACAGGGGCAACCGCGACGATTGCCAGCGTCCGGGCGAGGGAAAACTTCATGAACCGAGGCCTTTCTGTTGCTTGGGTTTGGACGCGGCCGGGGATGCGGGGCGAGCGGCGGAGTTGCGGCGGCGCTGGCGGAAGGCCTCATAGAGCACGACGGCACCTGCGGCCGAGACGTTGAGCGAGCTGACGCCGCCCGCCATGGGGATGCGGAGCAGGTGGTCGCAGGTTCGGCGGACGAGGTCATGCAGGCCGGCGCCCTCGCGGCCGAGGACGAGCACGCAGTCGCCGGTAAAGTCAAACTGGTCATAGTCCTGCGAGCCGCGCTCGTCGAGTCCGATGACCCAGAGGTTGCGGCGTTTGAGGTCCTCGAGCGCGCGGACGAGGTTGACGACGCGGGCAATGCGGAGGTGCTCTGCCGCGCCGGCACTGGCCTTGACGGCGACTGGGCTGAGCGGAGCGGAACGGCGCTCCGTGAGCAGCACGCCGTCAACCCCGGCGCCGTCTGCCACGCGGAGCAGCGCGCCCAGGTTCTGGGGATCTTCCACGCCGTCCAGCGCGAGGAGCAGGCGGGCCGCGGGCGAGGAGCCGGAGGCGGGTGGCGGCTGAAACAGGTCCTCGAGGACGAGGAATTCCTGCGGGTGGGCAAGAGCGACGACGCCCTGATGGGCGGCGGTGCCGGCAAGCTGAGTGAGCTGCTCGCGCGACTCCTGGCGGACACGGACGCCAGCCTGGCGGCAGTCGGCGACGAGGCGGGCGAGGCGGTCATCCTGCCGCTCGCGGGCCACCAGAACGTGGTCAAACCGGCGTTTGCCGGCGCGAAGGGCCTCCTCGACCGGATGCAGGCCGTAAAGAACGTCCATGTGGCTAGTGTATGGGATGGGAGGCGGCGCGACGGAAGGGGAAAATGCGCCGTCCAATTGTTTAGGAATGGCATTTCAAGGAACAAAATCGCTTTTTCTGTCGGCCTGGAAGGGGCAAATGTCGTCTAATTGAATACGATGACTTCTGTTTCCGCGATCCGCGCCCTGTTTACTCCCGCTCCCTCCGTCCTGGTGGACGAACAGGCAAGGCATGAGAGCCTTGCCATTGCAGAAGGTTTGAAGCGGCGGGAGCCGGGGCTGCTGGACCAGCTGATCGTGCGCTACCAACACCGTCTTTTGCGCTACCTGATGTACCTGACCGGGAACCGGGAGATGGCCGAGGATATGTTCCAGGAGGTCTGGATGCGAGTGCTGGTGCGCGGTGGGCAGTTCAACGGGAAGTCGCGGTTTGAGACTTGGCTGTTCACGATTGCGCGCAATCTGGTGATCGACCTGCGGCGGAAGCGGACCATGTCCAGCCTGGATGAGCTGTTTGAAGTGGGCTCAGAAGACGACAAGCCGATGGCGTTTGAAGTGGCGGATGACCAGCCGACGCCGTTTGACCAGCTGTGCAACTTGGAAGATCGGGAGCGGATTGCCGGGGCACTGCTGCAGTTGGACACGCTGTACCGCGAGGTGCTGGTGCTGCGCTTTCATGAGGAGCTTTCGCTAGACGAGATTGCCAAGGTGACAAAGGCTCCTCTTTCTACTGTGAAATCAAGACTTTACCGAGGCCTTTCGGCCATTAAGCCCAAACTGGAGAGGGCGGAGCAGCGCAGCCGGGAGGCGGTTTGATGCCGGCCGGAACCAGAATCGGGACGACGACCGGAGCCGCGACTGGGACGGCCCAGGGTACCGGCGCGGGAGCCGATCGGGAGTTGCTGGATGCGCTGGCCGGCAGACAGGCCAACCGGGAATGCGCGGTGAGCCACCAGACGCGGCGAGTGGTGCTGGCCTCGCTGGGCGTAATGGCGGACCAGAAGGCAGGGCGGGATCGTACGCGGTCTCTCGCGCTGGCAGCCATCCTGCTGATTGTGCTGGTTTTGGGCCCGCTGGTGTGGTGGACGATGGACTCGCTGGTGTCTGGCGGGCGGTTCACGGATCTGCAGAGCGAAATCGGGCTGTGGATCATGTTTCTGAGCGCGGCCCTGCTGGCCTGCGTGCTACTGGCCGGATGGCTGCGGCGGCGTCCGTAGCGCGGTTACCTAGGAATTTTGTAGATTGCAAGCCCAGCGCAACTTCAGAATCTTGTTTCGCGTCCAGTATAGAGAGGAATAAGCTGGGCTTACCCCTTTCACTCCCTCTGTTTCATTGGGATTGGTTATGCGAGATCCACAATCCATTACGGTGAACGACGATCCGCGGCTGGTGCCGTGGTGGTCCATGGCCGCGGCTGGCGCGGCGTTTCTGCTGGTGGAGTACTACTTCTGGCTGGTGCTGCCGGAGAACCACCATCACCATGCCCCGCTGGGGCTGCGCATCTACTTCAATCTTTCCTGGGGATTGCTGGCGGCGCTGTACTTCCTGATGATCGGCTATGTGAGCAAGGACGCGCCGCGGCGCGGAATGAGCTCGCAGTTCTGGATGCTGATCTGCTTTGTGCTGCCGGGCGGGATTGGGGCGGTGCTGTACTTCCTGCTGCGCCAGCCTCTGATTTCCAACTGCCCGGCGTGCTCCACGCATGTGCAGAGCGACTTTCACTTTTGCCCGCAGTGCGATTACCAGCTGACGGCGAGCTGCGGCAACTGCTACCGGACGGTGCGGACGACAGACCAGTTCTGCACGCGGTGCGGGCACGAGCTGAGCCAGGACGAGATGCCGGCGCGGCTGCGGGTGATGGGCGAGTAAGCGCCAGGGCTGGACGGCGGAAGGCGCGGCTTGCAGGCTGCGCGTTGACCGGGCGGTGCGGGGTTCCTACAATCAAGGCATCCGGTCCGCATGCCCATTTCCGCACTCATCATCGACGACGAAAAACTGGCCCGCGACGAGCTGAAGTATCTGCTTGACCAGGCGGGCGACGTGGACGTGGTGGCGCAGGGAGCCAACGGCATTGAGGCCGTGGACCTGATTGCGAGGCACCATCCGGACGTGGTGTTCCTGGATGTTCAGATGCCGGGGCTGGACGGGTTTGCAGTGATCAAGCGGCTGATGGAGCAGCATGCTGCGCAGCCGGAAGCCGAAGCGGAGCCGCTGCCACAGATTATTTTTGCCACGGCGTATGACCAGTATGCGGTGCGCGCGTTTGACGTGAACGCGGTGGACTATCTGCTGAAGCCCTTTGACCAGATGCGCGTGAAACAAGCTCTGGAGCGGGCGCGAGGGCGGATGAATGGCGGCGGAGCGGGAGCACGACCCGAGCTGCAACTGGACGCGCTGCTGCGGCTGCTGGCTCGGCCGCAGAACGGAAGTCGCGCGGCACAACCGAACCGGCTGATTGTGCAGGCGCAGAACCGGCTGCTGCTGGTGGACCAGAGCGAGATTTGCTACGCGGCAATTGATGAAGGCGTGATTCGCGTGGTGACGCAGCAGATGGAAGGCCAGTCCAAGTGCCGGACACTGGAAGAGCTGCTGGAAGTGCTGGATCCGGCGCTGTTCTGGCGGGCGCATCGCGGCTTTGTGGTGAACATCAACCACATTCGCGAAGTAGTGCCGTGGTTCAAGTCCAGCTACCAGTTGCGGATGAACGACAAGAAACAGACCGAGATTCCGGTGAGCCGCGCGCAAACCAAGCGGCTGCGGGAACTGTTCAACCTATAGCGATTCCCCGCCCTGCACGACGCGATCCCCGTTTTCTGCATCTCTCACACTAGACAATTTTTGCGAGCTTCCGGCGCAGGCAAAGCTGTGCCGCTTTTATGACGAAAACGTCATTCAGCCGGGCGGTTACACCTGCGGTCAAGAGACGTCTAAAGGAAGCCGGAGCAAATCGCAGAGACATGTACTTTGTATCGCGGTTGAGCATCTTATTCCCAAACTGCACAACCCAACCAGCTTTTTCTGTGGGAGATTGCATGAGTGTTTGTAGACGCGCCAGGAGCGGGCCGTGGCGGCTTGCGGCAGTGGCGCTGGTGTTGGCAGGGCCGCTGTGGATGCAGGCGCAGCAGATGGCTGCGAAGAGCCCGCAGACAGCGAGCCTGCCGGATGCGCCGGCGGTGAGCCCGGGTGTCAGCTCCGGCGGCACAGCAGCGAATACGCAAAGCGCGCCCGCCACAGTTGCCGGGACGGTGCTAGACACGAACGGATCTGAGGTGCAGGGAGCAGACGTGCTGCTGACCAGGGACGGCGCGAAGGTAAGCGAGTTGCAGACGGGGGGCAACGGGGAGTTTTCCTTTGCGGGGTTGCCGCCGGGCGAGTTCCAACTGGCGGTGAGCGGGCAGGGGCTGGGAACGATCCATCGCTCGCTTCAGGTGAAGGCGGGCGATTTCCTGATTGTGCCGCACCTGCGGCTTCCGGTGGAAGGCGTGACGTCTGTGGTGCGGGTGGTTGCGAACCCGGAGACGGTGTCAGAAGAGCAGGTTAGCATTGCGGTGCATCAGCGGGTGCTGGGCGTGTTTCCGAATTTCTACAGCACCTACGACTGGCATGCGCCGCCGATGAAGCCGAAACAGAAGTTCCAGCTGGCGCTGCGGTCCCTGGTGGACCCGGTGACGTTTTTCACTGTGGGCGCGGTGGCGGGAGCCGAGCAGTACAAGAACATCTTTCCGGGATTCGGGCAGGGCGCGCAGGGCTACGCGAAGCGCTACGGCGCGGCGTTTGCCGATGACGCGGCGGAACGGATTCTGGGCAATGCCCTCCTGCCCGCGGTGTTTCATCAGGACCCGCGATATTTCTACAAAGGCTCGGGCAGCCTGCACTCAAGATTCTTCTATGCGCTGGCCGCGGCGTTGATTACGCGAGGGGACAACGGGCACTGGGAACCGAACTACTCGCACGTGCTGGGCAGCTTTGCGGCGGGTGGCATTTCGAACCTGTATTACCCGTCGAGCAGCCGGGGCGTGTCGCTGATGGCAGTGAACGGGGCGATTGGTATTGCCAGCAATGCGGGGGAGAATGTGCTGCGCGAGTTTGTGCTGAAGCGGTTCACGACGCACTCGTCGGACGGCACAAATCCGTGAGGGTGCGCTAGTCGTAGCGCTCGGAGACGATCTGTTTGCGATGCCAGCCGAAGCCGGCGAGGCACTGGCGCACGCTATTCACCATGGGGTGCAGGCCGCAAATGTACGCATAGACATCAAAATGCAAACTTGCGGCAGGCGTAGCGGGGTCCGGCGGCGGCAGGGGCAGCGATTGGCCGAGGCGGGCGGCGCGCTGCTGGACGATGCGCGCGACGTGATCCTGCACGTAGCCGCGCAGGCCGGTCCAGCTTTGAGCGGCGCGGCTGAGTGTGGGCAGATAGTGAAAATTGGGGTGCGCTGCGGCGAGCGCTTCGAACTCCTCGCGATAGTAAAGTTCAGATTCATGACGTGTGCCGTAGACGAGCCAGATGTCGCGGCCTTCGCTGCGGTCTGGTCCATCCTGCGGAAAGAGCCATTGCGCGAAGCCGCGGATGGGCGCGATGCCGGTGCCGGTGGCGACGAGGATGGAGTCTGTGAGCGACTGGCGGAGGGTGAAGAAGCCGTTGGGTCCGTAGACCTGGATGGTCTGGTGGACGTTGAGATCGGGCAGGTCGGCGAGGTAGTTGGAGAAGTAGCCGTCCTGGACGCGGTTGACGCAGAGCTCGAAGCGGTTGCCGTTGGGCGCGGAGGCGAGCGAGTAGGCGCGGGTCTGCTGCTTGCCGTGCTGGTCCTGCCCGACGAGCGTGATGAACTGGCCTGGCGCGAAGGCGAAGCTGCTCAGATCGTCAAGGACGAAATCAAAGTGGAAGCATTGCGCGGATTCTGAGAGGCACTGCTTGTGCGCCAGTCGTGCGGTGAGGAGCTCTTGCGCCAAAATGAATTCTCGCCTGGATGAAAGGATGCGGCCGGGGATGCGCCAAGGGCAGTATCGCCAGAGGGACGCGGAGATGGCAAGGCGCGCTAGCCGTGGACCCGGGCGAGAGCGTGCCAGCAGAGCTGCATGCCCATGGCAAACAGCCAAAGTGAGAGAGCAAGGCGCATGACGCGCGCGGGGATGCGCGGGGCGAGTCCGCTGCCAGCCAGGGCGCCGAGGACGCCGCCGGCGACGAGCTGCAGGAGGAGCGCCAAATCGAGGCCGCCGTGGCTGATGTGGAGCGAGCCGCCGATGAGAGCAAGGCAGAGGCCGAATGCGAGGTCCGTGCCGACAACCTGCGCGGGTTCCAGCGGCGAAAGACCGAGCAAGGCCAGTGTGCCGAGCGCGCCGGCGCCTGAGGAGGAGAAGCCCACTTCCGCGCCGACAGGCAGCATGGCCGCGGCCAGCAGTGCGGGCCGGGAGCGGCGCGCGCCGCCCTGGACGCCGGGACGGAAGTGCCGATAGATGTGCCAGGCCGAGGAGATTGCGATCATAGCGCCGAGAGCGAGATAGAGCCAGAAGTTGTTGCCGGGGCCGCGGGCGACGCGCTGAAAGACTTCCGCACCAAAGATGACGCCGGGCACGCCGGCCAGCAGCATTACGCCGAGGGTGTGCCAGACGACATTCCGCCGCCACACCTGCACAGGCACGACGACCAGCTTGACGGCCGCCGAGTACGCAAGCGCCGTTCCGATGGCGGCCGGGACCGGCACATGCAGAAACAGGATCAGCATGGGCGCGATGATGGTTCCGGCGCCGACGCCGGTGATGGCGATGAGCGCGGCGATGGCGAAACCGAGGACAAGCTCCATTGCGATCTCCGGCTACGAAGCCTGAATGTGAATGCCGCACTCGAGCTTTTGGCCGGACCAGCGCCCGGAGCGCGGATCGGCGGGGTCAAAGGGGAGCGAGGTGCAGGGCTGGCAGCCGATGCTGGTGTAGCCCTGGTCGTAGAGCGAGAGCAGTGGGATGGCATGCGCCTCGGCGTACTGCCACACGTCGCGCGTGGTCCACTCTGCCAGCGGACTGAGCTTGGCGAGCTGTTGGCCGGACGGAAGCGCGAAGGATTCTTCCGGCTGCAGGTTGGCGCGTGATTTGGATTGCTGACGACGCAGGCCGGTGACCCAGACACGATAGCCCGCGAGCGCACTGAAGAGCGGGCCGACTTTGCGCAGCGCGCAGCACTTGTCGGGAGCGATTTGATTCAGGATGCCGAACTGCGCTTCCTGGTTGGCGACGGACTGCTCCGGCACAACGTTGACAAGGTTCAGCTTCCAATCGGCGGCCATGCGGTCGCGATAAGTGAGCGTTTCCGCGAAGTGATAGCCGGTCTCCAGGAAAAGCACGGGGACATCCGGAAGAATTTCGCGCACCATGTGGAGGACGACGATGTCCTCGGCCTGGAAGCTGCTGGTGACGCAGACATCCGCGGTATTCTTCAATCGCTCCAGCAGGAACTCGCGCGCTG
>DATKTQ010000113.1:0-22650 GCA_035531055.1 Occallatibacter sp.
TCGAACACGCTGACCTCGTCGCGCTCGAGTGGGAGCCGCTCCTCGACCTTGTCGCCGGCTTCGCCGCCTCGTCCGTCGGCCGCGCCGCCATCCTCGCCCTCCGCCCCTCGGTGGATTCCGAATGGATCATCCGCCAGCATCAGCTCACCGCCGAGCTCCGCCTCCTCCTCGACGAGCCGGTCTCCATCCCCCTCGGCGGCCTCTTCGATCCCACCCAGCACCTCGCCAAGGCCCAAATCCCCGGCGCCGCTCTCGAAGCCCCCGAACTCCAGGCCGTCGCCCACCTCGCCCGCGACGTCGCCGCCTGGCATGCCCTCCTTCAGGCTCCGCCCGCCCGCCTTGTCGGCCGCCTTCCCGGCCTCGCCGAGCTCTCCGCCGCGCTCACTCCCGGCCTGAAGACTCTGTCCGAATCCATCGAGCGCAAATTCCTCCCCGACGGATCCCTCGCGGACGACGCCTCCCCCGAGCTCCGCCGCATCCGCCGCGAGCAGGAGCGCCAGCAGCGCGTCATTGAAGAAAGTCTCCGCGCCGCCCTCCGCAAGCTCTCCTCTGACGGCGCCACTCAGGACGAGCTCATCACCATCCGCGGCGACCGTTTCGTCATCCCCGTCCGCAGCGAGCTCAAGCGCCGCGTCTCCGGCGTCGTCCACGGCGTCAGCTCCTCCGGCCAAACCGTTTACGTCGAACCCCTCGAAACCATCGAGCAGAACAACGAGCTCGTCCGCCTCCTCGAAGAGGAGCAGGCCGAAATCCATCGCATCTTCGTCGCCCTCACCGCTCAGGTGGCTGGCTTTGCCGTCCCGCTCCTCGCCGGCGCGCGCGTCCTCGCCCTCGTGGACACCCTCCAGGCCCGCGCCCGTTTCTCCCGCGACTATGACTGCGTCGCCCCCTCCATTTCTCCCGAACTTCTCCGTCTGGAAGCTGCCCGCCACCCCCTGCTTGAAAAGCACTTCCGCGCCACCGGCGCGCCGCACAACTCAGCCGTCGTCCCGCTCACGCTCTCGCTCGCCGCCGACTCCCGCCAGCTCATCATCAGCGGCCCCAACACCGGCGGAAAAACCGTCACCCTCAAAACCACCGCCCTGCTCGCCCTCATGGCTCAGGCCGGCCTGCCCGTCCCCGCCGCCGCCGCCAGTTTCCCCGTCTTCACCGCCTTCCTCGCAGACATCGGCGACTCCCAATCCATTGAGGCCGAGCTCTCCACCTTCTCCGCGCACATCACCAACCTCGACCGCCTCTCCCGCCTCGCCGGGCCCCAGTCCCTCGTCCTGCTCGACGAGCTCGGCTCTGCCACTGACCCGGAAGAAGGCTCCGCCCTCGCCGTCGCCGTCGCCCACTTCTTCCTTGCCGCCCAGGCATGGTCCCTCATCTCCACCCACCACTCCTCGCTCAAGGTCTACGCCACCAACACCCCCGGCGTCCGCAACGCTGCCGCCGGCGTCGATGAGCTCACCCTCGTCCCCAATTACCAGCTCCGCCTCGGCGTCCCCGGCGCCTCCGCCGGCATCCAAACCGCCGCCCGCCTCGGCCTCCACGCCGGCATCATCGCAGAAGCCCGCCGCCGCCTCGGCTCCCAGCAGGAAGACCTCGCCCGCTTCCTTGAAAAGCTCCACGCCGAGCTCGCCGCGCTTGAAGTCGAGCAAAAAGCCACCCGCGAGCAGCAGTACGCCCTCAACCAGGAGCGCGCCCGCCTCGCTCGCGAGGGCGACATCGAACTCCGCAACCGCACCCGCGAGCTCGAGCAGAAACTCGCCTCGCTCCTCAAGGAATTCGAGTTCCAGATGCGCGAGAATGTCCGCGTCGTCCAGGACCGCGCCGCCCAGCAAAAGCTCTCCAAAGAAGCCGAGCGCCGCATCGCCCGCCTCCGCCACGAGTTCCAGGAGAGCTTCAACCAGACCGTCGTCGCCCACCGCACCGGAGCCGACCAGGGCGATCAGAATGCCCAGCCGCACCTGCTGCGTCACGTCGCCCCCGGCGACCAGGTCCTCCTAAAATCCATGAACAAAATCGCCGTCGTCCAGCGCGAAGTCGAAAAGGACCTCTTCGAAGTCGCCCTCGGCCCCATCAAAATGCGCGTCCGCAGAGATGAGCTTGCCGAGCCCTCCCGCGCCGAGGCCGCCGCCGCGCAAAAAGCCGACCCCCTCGCCGCCGCTCGTAAACAAAAGGGCGTCCATGTCACCGTCACCAGTGCCAACACCGACGACATGCGCATGGAAATCAACCTCATCGGCCGCACCGTCGACGAGGCCACCGAGGAGCTCGAGAAATACCTTGATCGTGCGTTTCTAGCGGGTCTTCCGCGGGTCCGGGTCATCCACGGCCACGGCGCCGGCATCCTCCGCCGCGGCGTCCGCGAGTTCCTCAAAAGCCACCCCCACGTCGCCACCATCGCCGAAGCCCCCCAAAACGAAGGCGGCCAGGGCGCCACCCTCGTCGAACTCCGCCAGTAGTTGCAAAATAGCTACAACGTAGCTACAATATATTCCAACGATGTACTTCGGCCTTTCGAATTCCACATGCCCCCATTTTGGGACTAGCGATGAGATCGAAAACTGCCGCAGGACCGAACTCGTAGAGATTCTGACCCTACCTCTCTTCGAGGACCAGGCGCATGGCTCGACAACCAAAGTTCAGCGATTGCTAGAACAGTTGGAGAGACCATGGACAATGTGAATTTTGATTGGGACGGCGCAAACATCGGCCACATCGCCGAGCACGATGTGAAACCGGACGAGGCCGAAGAAGTCCTCCTGGGAGACCCGCTCGATTTCGCTTTTCAGCCAGAGGAAGGAAGCGAGGAGCGCTGGGCGTACCTAGGTGAAACCAATACTGGACGCATCCTGCAGGTTGTTATCACTTTGCGGAGTGAGAAGATTCGGGTAGTCACGGCATACGATGCGTCGAAGCATGAGAAACGTCTCTATCTGGAGACGAAGTTGGGGAAATATGGCCAGTCTGAAGGTTCCTAAGTTTGCCACCGAGGCCGAAGAGGCCAAATGGTGGTATGACAACCGCGAGAAAGTCTCCGATGAGTTCGAAAAGGCGGCGAAGGAAGGCCGTCTGAAGACGGGAGGAGTCGCGCGCTTACTCGCCGAACGTGGCATCAAGCCTGCCCAGCCCATTCCCTCCACAACCATCCGCCTAGACCCCGACGACATCGCCAAGGCCCGCGAGCAGGCGGCCGAGCGGGGCCTGCGCTACCAGACCTACCTGAAAATGATCATTCACGAGGCTCTGCGCAACGCCGACTCCGCCCCGCAGGCTACCCGCAAGTCCGGTCGCACTTAGCAAGGCGGCCAGGGCGCCACCCTCGTCGAACTCCGCCAGTAGTTGGCAGGTGGCCCAGGTCCCTGGGATGATGGCTGACCAAAAGACCCTGGGTGCCCCTGGTCCCGCTTCTGGGACTTGGGAAAGCAACGCCGCGCCGAGTCCCGAATGTGCGGCGCCCTCTGTCAACCCCTCCACCTCCGCACCCGCCCGCACACCCCTCATTCCACTCGCCAAGAACCTCCGCGCGCTTTGCAGATCATTTCCCCCATCCGCCGCACAATAGAAGCATGCCGCCCTCTGAGCCCTTGATCTCTGACAACTGAAAACTGACAACTGAAAACTGCTCCGCGCAGCGGAGCCTCCCCCCACCCCCTATACGAAATTTGCAGTTTTCCACAGCAGTTTTGCCGAAAATTACGCGTCTACCTTAGCCCCTTCTTCGCCTCCGCCTTCGCCGCCCAGCCTCCAGTCCGCCCGCCCAACAAAAAAAGGCCCCGGAGGTTCCCCTCCGAGGCCGATTTGAACCATTCCTACAGTTACACTTACACGAGACACCCCACCGAAGCTAGATCAGGCCATCGCCTCGCGGCCCATCGGCTCAAAGTGCAGTTCGTTCCGCTTCCGGTCCACGTCGATGCGCACATGCGCCCCGTGCAGCACCTCGCCGTCCAGAATCTTCATCGCCAGCGGATCCTGCACCATCCGCTGCAGCGCCCGTTTCAGCGGCCTCGCGCCATACGCCGCATCCGAGCCCGCCGCCAGAATCAACTGCCGCGCCGGCTCCGTCAGCTCCAGCGAAATCTGCCGGTCTTCCAGCATCTTCCGCACCTCGTTCAGCCGCAGTTCCAGAATCGCGCTCAGCTGCGCCGTGCCCAGCGGACGGAAGATCACCAAATCGTCCACCCGGTTCAAAAACTCCGGCCGGAAGTGTTCCCGAAGCACCCGCATCACGCTCTCGCGCGCCATGTCAAAGTCGTGCTCGGTCTTCAACTGGTCGCCCGTCAGCATCGCCGCGCCCAGGTTCGACGTCATAATCAGCACCGTGTTCTTGAAGTCCACCGTCCGGCCCTTCGCGTCCGTCAGCCGCCCGTCGTCCATCACCTGCAGCAGAATGTTGAACACATCCGGATGCGCCTTCTCAATCTCGTCAAACAGAATCACCGCATACGGCCGCCGCCGAATCGCCTCGGTCAGCTGGCCGCCTTCGTCGTAACCCACGTAGCCCGGCGGCGCGCCAATCAGCCGCGCCACGGCGTGCTTCTCCATGTACTCGCTCATGTCGATGCGCACCATGGAGTGCTCGTCGTCGAAGAGGAACTCCGCCAGCGCCCGCGCCGTCTCCGTCTTGCCCACGCCCGTCGGACCCAGAAATAGGAAGCTCCCGATAGGCCGCTTCGGATCGCTCAGCCCCGCGCGCGAGCGGCGAATCGCATTCGCCACCACGCTCAGCGCCGCATCCTGGCCCACCACGCGCTCGCCTAGACGCTCTTCCATCTGCACCAGCTTCTTCACTTCGCCTTCCAGCATCCGCGACACCGGAATCCCCGTCCACTTGCTCACAATCCCGGCAATGTCTTCCTCGTCCACTTCTTCTTTCAGCATGCGCTGTGCCCCAGCGTTGCCGTCCTGCGCGGCGTTCAGCGTCTTCAGCTCCGCCTCCATCTTGGGCAGCTCGCCATACTGGATCTGCGCCGCGCGCTCCAGCATTCCCTTGCGCGTCTGCTCGTCGGCTTCAAAGCGCAGCGCCTCAATCCGCTTCTTTAGCTCGCTGATGCGCGTAATCGCCTCGCGCTCCATGGTCCAGCGCGCGCGCAACGCCGTCGTCTGCTCCTTCAGCGTAGCCAACTCGCGCTCCACTGCCTCCATCCGCTCGCGGCTGTTGGTGTCCGTCTCGCGCTTCAGCGCCGCACGCTCAATCTCCAGTGACGTCGCCGCGCGCTCCAACTGGTCCACCTCCGTCGGAACTGAACCGATTTGGATGGCCAGCGAAGCCGCCGCTTCGTCCACCAGGTCAATCGCCTTGTCCGGCAAAAACCGGTCGCTGATGTAGCGATGCGACAAGGTCGCCGCCGCCACAATCGCCGCGTCCTTGATGCGCACATTGTGGTGCGCCTCATACCGCTCCTTCAGCCCGCGCAGAATCGCAATCGTGTCCTCCACATTTGGCTCGCCCACATACACAATCTGGAAACGCCGCTCCAGTGCCGCGTCCTTCTCAATGTATTTGCGATATTCATTCAGCGTCGTCGCGCCAATCGCGCGCAGCTCCCCGCGAGCCAGCGCCGGCTTCAGCATGTTGCTCGCGTCAATCGCGCCTTCCGCCGCGCCCGCACCCACCAAGGTATGCAGCTCATCAATGAACAGAACAACCTGCCCATTCGACTCTTCGATTTCCTTCAGCACGGCCTTCAGCCGGTCCTCAAACTCGCCGCGATACTTTGCGCCCGCCAGCATCGAGCCCAGGTCCAGCGAGATCACCCGCTTCTCCCGCAGCGCCTCCGGCACGTCGCCGGAAATGATGCGCCGAGCCAGGCCCTCCACAATCGCCGTCTTGCCCACACCCGGCTCGCCAATCAGCACAGGGTTGTTCTTCGTCCGCCGGCTCAGCACCTGGATCACGCGACGAATCTCCTCGTCGCGCCCAATCACCGGGTCCAGCTTGCCCCGCCGCGCCAGCTCCGTCAGGTCCTTGGCATATTTCTCCAGCGCCTGGAATTTGCCCTCCGGATTCTGGTCCGTCACCCGCTGCGATCCGCGCACCGCTGTCAGCGCCTTCAGAATCGCCTCGTGCGTTGCGCCCGCCGCGGCCAGCGCCTCGCGCGCCGCGTCGCCTTTCTGGTGCGCCACGCCCAGCAGCAGGTGCTCGGTCGACACATATTCGTCCTTGAAGTTCTGCGCCTCGCGGAAGGCCTGCTCCACCACCTTGCTTAGCGCCTGGCTCACGCTCGGCTGCGTCGCCGCGCCCGCCACACGAGGCATTTTCTCCTCAGTGCCGTGCAGTTCGCTCTCCAGCCGCTCCGTCGGGACGCCGATCTTCTCCAGCACCGCCGGAATCACACCCTCGCGGTCCTCCACTAGCGCCAGCAGCACGTGCACCGGCTGCACCTCGGGGTTGCCCAGTTCGGCCGCCCGCTCCTGCGCCTGCTGCATCGCCTGCTGCGACTTCACCGTCAGCTTGTCCCAACGAATCGCCATGGTGGTTTGCTCCTTCTGCCGGTGTGTCTCTTTACACCAGCCTCCTCAATCTTGAATCTTGCTCACACTCTTACCGGATGCGTGTTGTCGCGCTTCCGCTCCTTGCAAAAAAACGCGCCGGGCAAGGCTTCCATGCCCGCCCGGCGCATTCGCCCCATGTCGCCGGTGCATCCACCGGCACGCCCGCCGATTTACGCGGCCAGCGACTTGCCGATGTTCACCTTGATCTGCTTCGGCTGGGCTTCCGGCTTCTTCTTCAGCTCCAGCTTCAGTATCCCGGCCTGGTAGCTCGCGTTCACGTTCTCTGAGTCCACCGTCGAGGGCAGCGTAAAGGCGCGATAGAAGCTGCCATAGCGCCGCTCGATCCGGTGGAAGTTCTCTTCCTTCTCTTCGTTCTCGAACTTGCGCTCGCCCTTCACCGTCAGCGTGTTGTTTTCCACGCGAACGTCCAGGTCCTTCTCTTCGATGCCCGGAACTTCCAGCTTGAGCATCACCTTCTTGTCGTCTTCATAGATATCGACCGCCGGCACAAAGCTGGCAGTCGTCATGGGGCTTTCCCCCTCGTTCAAATCGCGGAACAGAGAGTTCACGCGATTCTGCAGTGCCAACACTTCCCGGAACGGGTCCCAACGAGTGATTGTCATGATCTTTTCCTCCATCTGCATTCAAGATGACGGGGTGGGGAGATGCTCCCTGCCGCTCAAATCATCTGACGTAACTATAGCACAAACGATGCATAAAATATGAGCGCTATACGCTCACTTTTATGAAAAAGCTAGTCTTCCATTTAGTTTCAACGGCTTACAGGCTCCCAAGTGCCGCCCTCTAACCAGAGGGCAACTCCTGCCTAGGCGAATTTTGGAATGGAGATGGTCGTCGTGGATTGTTGGCCCGTGGCCAGGCGCGTGAGCGTAAGTACCGTAATGTCATCGTCCTGGCCAAAGTTGATGGCGGCTTCCGTGGCCCTGGCCGCATCCGGGCGAGTGGCAAAGAGAGCGTCCAACCGATCGAAACTGTAGATTTCGCCGCTTGCGCTCCGGGCCTCCAGCAAGCCGTCGGTGTAGAGCGCAAAATGGTCGCCTTCGTGCAGTTTCAGGGTGGTTTCCTCGTAGCTGGCGGAGGCAACCACGCCCAGCGGCAGGGAGCCGGCAAGGCTGACCTCCCGCTTGTTCAGAAAGGGGGCGGGGTGGCCCGCAGTGGCCATCACGCAGGTGCCGTCGGAGCTGAGGCGCAGCGCCAGACATGTGACAAAGCCGCCCTGGAGCCGGCCGAAGAGGCGCTGGTTCAGCTCAGAAAGCATGGCAGCCGGGTGGGGTGCGAAACGCCCGAGGGTGCGCGCGGCGCCCACAATGAGCGCAACGGTCATGGCGGCCTTGAGCCCCTTGCCGCTCACGTCGCCCAGCAGAATCATCGTGGAGCCGGCCGAGTCACCCTCCAGCGGGATCACCTGGAAGAAGTCGCCGCCCACCTCCTGCGCGGGCCGGTAGGAACTGGTGAAGGCAAAGCCGGGCAGCGCGGGCAGCGACTCCGGAATGAGCACCTGCTGCAGCTCGCGCGCGCTTTTGAACTCCTGTTCCATTTGATTCTGCCGGCTGGAGGCCTCCCGGATGTAGCGATAGGCGGCGTAGATGATGGCCAGCAGCAAAAGCGAGCTGGCGATGGTCTGCGCGGTAAAGACGTTGCCGTTAATGGTGAACAGGGGAGCCCCGATTTTCTCACCGAGCGTCCAGTGGGTATACCGGCTGCCCTGCTGCACAGCGATGCGGAGTACGGAGATCATGCCGGAGAGAAAGGCAAAGATGGCCACCAGCCATCGCGCCGGGTCCAGCCGTTTGCGCGTAGCCATGGCCACCAGCAGCAGTGGATACAGCTCGGCGAGCGTAAAAATGGTGGTCAGGATGGCATCCGCGCCCTGTAGCCAGCCGGTCAGCAGCGGATTGCTCCAGTCGAAGAGGATCAGAAGCCCGTCCAGCGAAGTGCTGCAGATGCTGATGACTGCCAGCATCCGAGTGAGGTGGGTCAGGGTTGGGCTTTCATTCAGCTTGAGCAGGTAAAGGAGCAGGAACCACAGTGCGATGTCCTCGATGCTCAGAATGGGCTGCAGCCAGCCCAGGGCGAAATGGATCGAGAGCGGCAATCTGAGCCCCACCAGAATCATCACCAGAACGGGGGCGCCGCTGAATGTGGCCATCCACAGCAGCAGCCTCTGGGAGCGGTTGCGCAGCCAGGCCATCAGGCTGAGTGCCATCACCAGCAGGTAGAGAGACTCCAGGCCGAAGTAGTATTGCCTACTCCGTAACCAGCCGTAATCCAGCTCAGCCTTGACGGCGGCAATGGCCGCGGGACTGCCGATGATGGGTGGAGCCGCCAGCCCGCCAAGCTGGTCGGTGTCGAACGACATCAGCGGACCTTTCCACACGCGAATGGCAAGCACACCACCCCGGACCGGACCCATTCCAAAGGTCTGCGCTGGGGCTTGATACGGGTAGGAGCCATTCGGCGGCATGTTGCCGTGGCGTCCGATTAGAACCCCATTCCAGTAGATCTCGTACACATCCTCCACATTGCGAAAGAGCAGCGCAAAGTCAGGGTTTGCCCCTGCCGCGGGCTCCAGGCTGAGGTGTTTGCGATACCAGGCAAATCCTGTGTACGCGGGGTGACCCTGCGCGCCCCAGGTCTTGTCAGCGCTGATCTGCTCCCACCCGACGTTGCTGGAGTCGTCGCCGGTTTGGGGAAGAGCCCAGGCCGGATTGTCGCCCAGGTGGAACTGCCATGGGCCGTCGATGGTGGTTGCGCCCTTGCCCAGACCCTGAATCGTCAAGAGGGGAGCTGCGGAGGGCACGGCACCCCACGCCGGCAAACCGGCAACTGCTGCGAGCAGAAGGCCGGCAGCCAATCGCAAACGCAGGGGAAAGGGAATCATTCCAAGAGCATACTCTGCAGGCTGCAGGGACAACAGCGAATTTTGTGTACGCGGATGGGTCGCTTTTGCGGAGGCAAGGCGGGGCCCGGCGCGCACACTAGAATAAGTCAAAGATGACTCACCCTTTCGGGTTTCTGCTCACCATAAACTGGCACTGGGTGTGGCTGGTGGTGGCTGCGTTTCTGGCCGGCGTGCTGAACGCGGTGGCAGGCGGCGGCTCCCTTCTGCTGTTCCCGGCCATGCTGAGCATGAAGATGCTGCCCATCCAGGCCAACGCCACCAACACCGTGGCGCTGTGGCCGGGGCAGCTGACGTCCATTGCGGCCTACCGCGAAGACATCCGGAAAAACCTGCGGCTGGCGCTGCCCATGGCGCTGGCCGGGCTGATGGGCGGGTCCGTGGGCGCCATCCTGCTGCTGCACACCTCGCAGCGGGTATTTCTCCACATGGTGCCGTGGCTGCTGCTGGTGGCCACTTCCATCTTTGCCATGAGCGGGCCCATGACGCGCTGGTTGGCCAGGCGCCGGGGCCTGATGGCCGGCGCGAGGCACACCCCGCGCAGGATGCCGGTGTTTCTGTCTGCGGTGGCGGTGTGCTTTTATATCGGCTACTTCGGGGCCGGCGCGGGATTCCTGCTGATGACGGTGCTTTCGCTCTTCGGCTACGAGGACATCCATGAGATCAATGCGCTGAAAGTGGTTTCCACCACGCTGGCCAATGGCACCGCCTTCCTGATCTTTGTGTGGAACGGGCAAGTGGTGTGGCGCTATTGCCTGCTGGCCATGGTGACCTGCGGGATTGGCGGCTATGCGTCCGCCAGTCTGGCGCGGCGGGTGCCGCAACCGGCGCTGCGCGGGTTTGTCATCGCCGTGGGCGCGTTTATGACTGTATGGTTCTTTTGGAAGGTAGGATAAGAGCGATGATTGGTTTGACTCTGCCGCATGCATTGTTGCAATGGATTGGCACGATAGCCGCCTGCTGCACGACGGCCTCGTTTTTGCCGCAGCTGATCCGGGTTTGGAAGCGCAAGAGCGCGCGGGACATTTCCTTGGCCATGTTTCTGCTGTTTGTGTTTGGCACGGCATGCTGGCTGGTCTACGGCCTGGGCATTGGCTCGGTTCAGTTAACGACGGCCAACGGAATTACCCTGGCGCTGGCTCTCACCATCCTGCTGCTGAAGCTGCGCTACGACCGCCAGACGGAGGCCGGAAGTGCGCCGGCGGCGATAAAATAGCCTCATGAGCCACGAGGGCATTCGCTTTTTGAGCAAAGAAGAGGCCGCGCGCGACGGCCAGCGCGAGCAGCCCCTGCCGCGTGCCGCCACCACGCCTAAGAAGGTGCGGGTACTGTTGACCGAAGGCAAGGGCCTGGAGATTGACTGGGCCGACGGGCACCAAAGCGCCTGGGGATTTGCGTTTCTGCGAGATGCCTGCCCCTGCGCCACCTGCGTGGAAGAACGGAAGAACGAAGACCGGGCCCCCGGAGAGCCAAAGCCCAAGGCAGCCGATCTGCTGCCCATGTACAAGGCGCCGGCCAAGCCCGCAAGCGCGCACGCCGTGGGCCGCTACGCACTGCAGTTCAACTGGGAGGACGGGCATACGGCCGGCATCTATTCCTGGGAGTACCTGCGGCGGGTGTGCCAGTGCGCGGAGTGCAAGTTGGTGGCGATGGAGACGAGCGGGATTTCCCAATAGGCAAATGCCAGGGCGAAGATGGGCTCGAAGCGGGGCCCCTAAGCTGTGCCCGAAGTGGGATTTGCCGCGGGGCCGACGGGCGCTGCATCCAAGAACGGCTCGGGTAGGGGCTCTGGTTGCAGCTCGCCCAGTGCCTCGGCAAGCTCACGGGCGTGGCGCGCTGCCATTTCCAGAAAGCGGATGCCGACCAGGTTGCGGCGATCGGTCCACTGGGTGACGCCGGGCAGGCGGAAGGGCACGCCGCAGATCTTGAAGTCAACTTCCACGCGGATCATGATGCCTGCCACAAAGAGGTCCCGGGTGCGGACGCGGCAGCCGCCGAGGCTGACATTCAGCAGCGAGCAGGGCATGGAACAGCCAGGGTGGACCAGATGGAGAACGGCCTCGCCATCGGCCAGCATGCGCGGGTGTTTGCGGGGTTTCTTTGGCCGACGGGGACTGAGGACTTCGGACGCGGGTTTCTGGTTCAGATTCATAAGCCTCCCCGTCGGTTGCGGGGGGACGGCTCAGTGTCCCCCGGCCAGCTCCCACGGGCGCACCGGTGCGGGCTGTGCCTCTTCGCGGCCTTGCAGGCGGTCGTACTGGTAGAGGTCGCTGGTGGTTCCGAGTGACTCGTTGTACAGGCAGGAGTCGCCGGAGAGCAGCTTCAGTTCCTCAGTAAACGTATGGATGGCATGCAACTGACTTGCCATTGCGGGCAGCTCAAATTGGGAGGTTTTAAGGAACTTTTGATAGCCGCGGTCGAGCAGGCGCGCCACCTCGTGGCGGATGAGCGCTCCGGGATGCACGGCGTAGGCTGCGGCGGCACCCTTTTGCCGCGCGGGAACCAGCACTGCGGCGGCGCCATTCTTGCTGACCAGCATGCCACCGGCAACGCCGGCATAGGGCTCGACGGCGAAAGCGTGAGCGCGGAGCGCGTCCAGCAGTTTCGGAAAGGTGAGAATGAGTTTCTTGGCGGCCATGGCAGTTCCTTTTATCTGCGAAGACGATGGTGTCTGCGAAGATGATGGGAGCAGCGGGTACACACTCCCTACCTTCAATTTCGCACACCGGGAGCGCGGGCTGCAATGCGGGCGACACGGCAGATGGGAGCCGGGGACGGATGCTGACCTTGTCCAGAGCGGTGTGGGAGGCGCTGCGCGGCCACGGCGAAGAGGCCTATCCCGCGGAGTGTTGCGGTGCGCTGCTGGGCCAGCCGGTGGAGGATGGCTGGCGGGTGCGGGCGATGCTGAGGGCGCGCAACGCCAGCGCGGGGCGGGAGCGCAAGCGGTACGAAATTGCGCCCGAAGAGCTTGTGGCGCTGGCCGGGGAGGCGCGGCGGCGCGGACTGGAGATTGCCGGTTTCTACCACTCGCATCCCGATCATCCGCCGACGTGGTCGGCGACGGATTTGGCCGAGGCGCACTGGCCGGGTTGCTGCTACGTGATTACGGAAGTGGCGCAGGGCCGGGCGGTGGAGACGCGCGCCTATCTGCTTGCCGGGACGGTGGAAGAGGACAAGCGGTTTGCGCCGGAAGAGTTGCGAGTGGAGGCGTGAAGCGCGGCGGGCTCCGCGGACGGCGGGTCGATTCTCCTTTACATGGCACCCGACCTGGACTACGCTGCGTTTGCCTTGGACCATGCGCGTCCCTCGGTCCTCCCCTGCATTCTTCCCTGCGTGTGTGATCTCTGAGCAAGTCACGGAGGTTATTGCAAATGAAGAGTCTGTACCCACTTGTATTGGGAGTGTCCCTCGCGGTTGTTGGAAGCTCGCTGGCCGCGGCGCAAACCGAAGAAGGCGCACCAGCCCCGGTGCCGAACGTGGTTCAACTGACACGAGAGTTTGTGAAGCCCGGCAAGGCGGGCGCGATCCACGACAATTCAGAAAGCGCCTTTGTGCACGCGATGGCGGAGGCGAAGTGGCCGACGCATTACATTGCGATGTGCTCGATGACGGGCAGGCTGAGATGCCTGTACGTGACACCCTATGACTCGTTTGAGGCGTGGGAGAAGGACAGCAAGGCCGTGGATGCGGACAAGACGCTTTCTGGCGCGATTGGTGAGGCGCTGGTGGCGGACGGTGATTTGCTGGATTCCGTGGACCAGGCGGTTTTGCACTATGAACCGGATCTGAGTTACAAGGCGGACGGCGATCTATCGCACATGCGCTACATGGAGATCACGGAATATCACGTTCGCCCCGGCCACGGGAAGGACTGGAGCGACCTGGTAAAGATGGTGATTGCGAACGAGAAGAAGGCTGGAACAAGCGCGCACTGGGCGATGTTCAGCCTGATGTTTGGCGGCTCGGGTGGCACTTATCTGATCTTCAGTTCCGATAAGTCGCTGGCCTCTATCGATCATGGGCTGGCTGAGGGCAAGAAGTTTGCCGAAGCCATGGGCGATGAGGGAATGAAGAAGCTGGGCGAGATGGTCAGCTCGACGGTGGAAAGCTCCACCATACAGCTGTTCGCGCTGAATCCGAAACAGAGCTATCCGCCGGATGCATGGGTGAAGGCCGATCCGGAGTTCTGGGGGCAGTCGCCCGCGGCGGAGAAGTAGGTTCCTCGCTGACGGGAACGGATGGCGACAAGCTGAAGCGTGAGGCGGTTCCGGGAGGCCCGGAGCCGCCTCAGTGTCTGGAGGCATGGTGGCGGCTTTTGTTACCCTGAGGACAACAGAAGCGGCCTCGGCGTGCGGGAACTTGTTCGTACGGAGGGGTTGCTGAGCCACCATGACGGACGCACACACACTGCCGGCGCTTTCGACCGACGAGTTGAAGCGCTACTCGCGGCACCTGATTTTGCCTGAGGTGGGCGTGGAAGGTCAGCAGCGGCTGAAGGCCGCGCGGGTGCTGTGCGTGGGCGCGGGCGGGCTGGGTTCGCCGCTGGCGCTCTATCTGGCCGCGGCGGGAGTGGGCACGCTGGGGCTTGTGGACTTTGATGTGGTGGACGCGAGCAACCTGCAGCGCCAGATTCTGCACTCGACGAACGATGTGGGCCGGAAGAAGCTGGACTCTGCCGAAGAAAAGCTGACTGCGCTGAACCCGGCGGTGCGCGTGGTGAAGCACGAGACGCGGTTGACGAGCGCGAATGCTCTGCAGATTTTGAGCGATTACGACATGGTGGCCGACGGGACGGACAACTTTCCCACGCGCTATCTGGTGAACGATGCCTGCGTGCTGCTGGGCAAGCCGAATGTGTACGGTTCGATTTTTCGGTTTGAAGGGCAGGCGAGCGTGTTTGCGACGAAGGGCGGGCCGTGCTACCGGTGCCTGTATCCGGAGCCACCGCCGCCGGGGATGGTGCCGAACTGCGCCGAGGGCGGAGTGCTGGGAATTCTGCCGGGGCTGGTGGGCGTGATTCAGGCCACGGAAGTGATCAAGCTGATTCTGGGCAAGGGTGAAACGCTGGTGGGACGGCTGCTGCTGGTGGACGCGCTGGAGATGCGCTTCCGGGAGCTGAAGCTCAAGCGGAACGCAGAGTGCCCGGTGTGCGGCGACCGGCCCACGGTGACGGCGCTGATGGACTACGAACAATTTTGCGGCTTGACGCCGGAAAACAAAGAGGAGAAGGCAACGATGAATGGAGTTCCCCAGGTGAGTGTGAAGCAGCTGAAGCAGCGGCTGGATGCGGGCGAGCAAGTGCAGCTCCTGGATGTGCGCGAGGCGTACGAATACCAGATTGCCAACATCGGCGGGACGCTGATTCCGCTGAACGAGGTGCCGCAGCGGCTGGCGGAACTGGACCGGGAGCGCGAGGTGGTGGTGATGTGCCGCAGCGGCGCACGGAGCCAGCGGGTGGCGGAGTTTCTGCAGCAGGCGGGGTACGCGAAGGTGGCGAACCTGTCAGGCGGAATTCTGGCGTGGTCGGCGGAGATTGACGCGACGGTGCCGCAGTACTGAGCGCGGCAAAGCGTTTCGCAAATCTCGAATTAATCGGCAAAACTGCTGTGGAAAACTGCAAATTTTCAATAGGGGGGGAGGGGGTGGCTCCGCTGCGCGGAGCAGTTGTCAGTTTTCAGTGATCAAGGATCAGTTGATTCATGGCGGGCGGAGAGATTGGTCTATTCCCAGTGTGACGGAATTCAGGAATTAATCGGCAAAGTGAAAGAAGATTCTTTCTGGCGAGTCAGCGAGTTAGCGAGTCAGCGGGTCAGGGAAAATCGAAGCAAGTCAGGCCCCATCTGTAGATTTTCTCGTTGTAAAGCATATTTCAGTCTGATATGCCTTCCAACGAGGACTGTCCAGATGCTGAGTATTTCAAGGCAAGTCTTGGTCCCATTAGCAGTTTGTTTCTGCATACGGTCAACCAGTGTTACAGCGCAGACCTACATCTACAATCAGACGAGCATTGCAACTGGGAATCAGCCATCTGCATTCATCGTGACGGATTTGAACGGAGATGGGCAGCCGGATGTAGCTGTCGTGAATCAAGCTGACGGCACTTTATCCGTAACTCTCAGCCGGTCCGACGGAAGCTTCTCTTCGGTGTCGAATTACCCAGTCGGCAATGGTCCGGTTGCGCTGGTGGCCGCGGACTTTAACGGAGATCTTATCCCCGATATCGCTGTCGTGAACCAGACTGACAACACCGTGTCAGTTCTGCTGGGTAAGGGCGACGGCACATTCGGCGCCGCCCAAACCTATGACACGGGAGGGCAGCCGTCTGGCATCGTTGCCGCTGATTGGAATGGAGATGGTAAAGCGGACCTCGCGGTCATCAATCAGGGAGATGACACAGTTTCAATTCTGTATGGCAACGGCGATGGCTCGTTCCGGGCCGGTTCGACCGTTTCAGTTCCCGCCACCCCCGTGGCCATTGTCACGGGAGACTTTAACAACGATGGCCTTTCGGACATTGCGGTGGGTAGTTCGGTCGGCGCCATCACACTGCTGCTCGATTCGTCGAGCGGTTCATTCTCCTCGAAGACTCAGAGCCTTTCAGCGTCTTTGGCCGGGCTCGCCGTGGGCGATTGGAACAGGGATGGCAATCTGGACCTTGTAGCCACAAGTGCTGACGCAGGACAGGTGACCGTGCTGCTGGGCACAGGACTCGGCAGCTTTCAGCCTGTCAGTACATACCTGTTCAGTCCCAACGGTTTGCTGATGAGTCCGGGCGCCGTGGCCGCAGCCGACTTCAACCACGATGGCAACCTCGACATTGCCGTATCGATAAGCCAACCTACAGCAGAAGTCCTGATACTTCCCGGAAAAGGCGACGGTACGTTCCAGAGCCAAGAAATCGTGAATACACCTTTCCCCGCGCCTTCCCTGATGGCGACAGCGGACTTCAACAATGACAACTACCCGGACCTGGCATTCGCAGACCCCAGTCGGATTGGTGTGGGCATTGCATTGAACGATGGCTCAGGCGGCTTTGAGGATAATACGGCGATTGCTTTGCCTTTTTCTCCTGGAATAGTAGGGGCTGTCACCGGGGACATCCTGGGCAACGGTAAGACGGATATCGTCACAGCCGAGTTCGATCAGGACTTTCCGAGTGATACCTATGTCAATGAGTTCCTTTCGTTGGTTCCTGGCAATGGCGATGGGACCTTCCAACCTGCCATCCAATCGAGTCAGTCGGGCATAGGCATTCATCAGGTTGTGAAAGGAGATTTCAACGGCGATGGCCTGCCGGATATTGCCACTTGGGGTCCCTTGAAGGGAGGAAGCCTGACCGAGCAGGTATTTGTGGCGCTGAATACGGGTGATGGTTCGTTCGCGGCCCCTGTAGCGCAAACCATCTCCACAGACGGCGGAGTGCAAAACATCATCGCCGGCGACTTCAACCATGACGGAAAGGATGACCTGGTAATCGAATCCCGGACGTCCGACCAAGGTGGCGATATCGCCACCTTGCTGCTGAGCAACGGCGATGGGACTTTTCGGTCGTTGCAGGTGATGCAGACAGTTGGTACGGCTGGAGGGTTTCTGGCGGCCGCTGATTTCAACCACGACGGCAATCTTGATCTCGCTTGGAACCTGATGGCAGGCCCCGGTGCTCCTTCGCAGTTGCTGGCCTTTCTGGGGCACGGCGACGGAACCTTCTTGGCATCGGTCTCTTACAGCACTGGGAGCACTTCGTATCCGGAGTCGGTCTTGGCGGCGGACTTCAACCACGATGGGAATGCCGATCTCCTTTTGCAGGGAACATCGGGCCTCGAGTTCTTTGCAGGGAATGGAGACGGCACTTTTCAAAATCCAAAGATCTCGCCATTGAGTATCCCCTTTACTTATCCAATCGCCGCAGACTTCAACGGCGACGGGAAGCTGGACATCGCAGAATCATCCGGCGCCTCATGGGCTGACGTTCTGCTTGGCAATGGCGATGGCACTTTCAAGCCGCCGGTGTATCTTGCGGCGAATCTTTTTAACAGTGGTATTGCAGCTGGAGAATTCAATCAGGATGACGCCTCGGATCTTGTTCTGCTGTTTACAAATGGCCTGATTGACCCCAACAACGATTGGGAGTACACCTTTTTCAGCACCCCAAGCCCGACATTCTCTCGCTCGATGCTTGTATTTGCTCCGCAGATGGTGGGTACCACCAGTTCGAGCCAGAGTCTTTTGTTCAACAATCAGGGAAACAGCCCGCTGAACCTGAGCAGCATCACGACCACTGGACCTTTTGGCGAGACCAATAATTGCCCCGCAAAACTCAATGTCGGCCAGGGCTGCACCGTGGAGGTGCAGTTCACTCCCATTGGAAATGGAAATGCGCCGGGCCAGTTGGTCCTGACCGATAACGCGGGCCCGGGCCAGCAGGCGATCGACCTCTCCGGCTGGGCGGGCGCGGCCGATTTCTACATGGATTCCTCGCCCGCTTTGGTAAGCGTGCAGGCTGGATTTCCCGCTCATTTCGTGGTGAGGCTGGGCAGCGGCGGCGGCTACTCCGGCACTGTCCAACTATTGTGTTCTGGAGCACCAGCCAAAGCGGCCTGCTCCCTATCGCAATCTTCCGTCCTAGTTAATGGATCGACAGAAGAGACACTCGAAGTGACCATAACCACCACTCCTGCAACCGTTGGACGGGGAGCAAGCCCCGGCACCTATCCGGGCAGCCCTTTCTCAAACTTGCCTTTTGACCTATGCGCGATGTTGCCGCTTGGATCGATTTACGGGTTCCGCCGTCGCAGAGCTGCAGCAATGCTCGGAATGCTCCTGCTGATGATCGGGCTTGTATCCTGCGGCGGTGGCGGCGGTTCCGGCTCAACCGGCGGTGGAGGCGGTTCTGTCTCGGGTACCCCATCGGGGAATTATTCCATCACCGTAACTGGAACCGGCGGGACCTTGACGCACAGCGTTTCGCTAAAACTGACGGTGCAGTAGCGAGTTAGTGCGCGAGTTTGGCGGGGGGTGGGGCGGGAGGGCGGCGGAACTGGAGGTCTGGGGGGGGCGAGTTGGCTTCCCAGGTCTCAAAAACGAGACGACAAAGCCTTCGACCTTATCGAGGGGCACCCAGCTATTGGAGCAAGGGGCTTTCCCAGACGCGGCAGAGCAGCTTTTTGAGCAGGGCGAAGTCCTTGGGGCCGAGCTCGGCGTTCCATTCGCGCTCGATCTTCCGGAGAATGTGGATGGCACGGGCGAAGGCGGCTTGGCCGCGGCGGGTGAGGCGGACGATGCGGGCGCGGCCTTCGCGGGGCGCATTTGACCGCTTGAGGTAACCGAGGTCTTCGAGGCTGCCGAGGAGGCGGTTCATTGCCTGCTTGCTCATTCCCGCTTGCTGGGCGAGGACGCCGGGGCGAGCTCCGTCTGGACCGGGAAAACGGAAGATGGCCATGTGGGGCAGGCTGAGGTCGGAGAAGCCCGCGGCGTTGAGCTCGCGAATGATGCGGCGGTGAATGGCCTCGGCAGGGACGCGCAGAAGCGCACCGATGAGCATGTCCTTTGTGGGGACGGGCGAGGCGAGGGGTGTAGCGGCGGGCGAAGTTTTCCGCAAATTTGTCATTGACGACCACGGTAAACTATGTTTACGATATTTTCAAGGTAAAGAGAGTTTACCAAAAGGAGGAGGTCGAAGATGAATACACAGGTGAGTGAGGCTCCGACGATTGCGCAGGGCGGGAGCTTCATGAGGGATTCAAAGCAGAGCCGGGTTAAGCATGTGCCGGCGGGGAGCGGCGCGGCGTATTGGGGGCCGGGAGAGCTGATGACGTTTGTGGCGACGGGCGAGGAGACGGGCGGCGCGTTCTTTCTTGCGGAGATTTGCGTGACGCCTGGCGGGGGCACGCCGCCGCACATCCATCACCGCGAGGATGAGTCGTTCCAATTGCTGGAGGGACAGCTGACGGTGAATGTGGGCGGGCACACAATGACGGCATCGCCGGGGGACTTTGTATATCTGCCGCGGGGGATTGCGCACTCGTTCAAGAACAACGGTGAGGAGAAGGTTCGGGCGCTTGTGCTGACGACGCCGGCGGGGCTTGAGGGATTTTTTGCGGAGGTGTTTGAGCTGGCGACGGATCGCACTGCCGTGCCTCCCGCGCCGAGCAGGGAACTGATTGCGCGTGCGATGGCGGCGGGCCCGAAGTATGGCCTTGAGCTGCTTCCGCCGGAATGACGGGCCCCGATTTGGATTGCGAAAAGGAGATTTCGATGACGCATGCGGCGATGGGGATTGGCGTGAATCCGGCAGAGGAGATGATCCGACTGGGGCCGCTGGAAGTGCGATTTCTGCTGACCGGCGACGACTCGACGGGCAGCATTGCGGCCTTTGAGGTGGTTGTTCCGGGCAAGCAGCGCCTGGCGGCGCCTGCGCACAGCCATGACCATTATGAGGAGACGATCTACGGAGTCGAGGGCGTGTTGACGTGGACCGTGGACGGCAAGCAGATCGACGTTGGGCCGGGGCAGGCGCTTTGCATACCGCGGGGCGCGGTACACAGGTTCGACAATCACGGGAGCCAGGATGCGAAGGTGCTGTGCGTTGTTACTCCGGCGGCGATCGGGCCGGAGTATTTTCGCGAAGCCGCAGAGGTGGTGAAGGCTGCGGGGGGTGGTCCGCCGGACAAGGCGAAGATGATGGCGGTGATGTTGCGCCACGGGCTGACGCCGGCAGCGCCGAAGCCTGAGGCGTAGGGCGGGCTAGCGCCAACTTGGTGGGGGTGGGGCGCGCGCAGGGCTGTGCTGCACAGCTTCACAGCCGAAAATGGAGGTTTTGGACTGTGCTGCACAGGGTCACAGCCGCACAGCCGGGAAGCAGGGGAGGGCCTGGCTGCGGGCTGGGACCGGAGAGCACAGATGGGGGGGCATGCGTGGAACGGGATGCTGCTTCTATTGTGCGGCGGGAGGGGGAAATGGTCGGCAAAAGGGCGCGGGAAATCGGCTGAGTGGAATGAGGGGGTTGGGGGCGGGTGTGACGGAGAAGGGATTGACAGGGACGGGGAACCGGTTGCGTGATTGAGGTGATTGCTTTCCCACATCTCCAAAACCGGGAGGGGCACCCGGCGGCCTCATTGAGCCGCCCGCTCATCGCGATAGAGCCGCGATGAACGGGGCACAGTTCCTGAGACCACAGGGCCTCTATTAAGAGTCGATGAGTGGGCCACCTGCCAGAGCTTTTCCCCGGAAAGGTCGCGTCTTGGTACGCCGATGGATATGGATCGCGTTTCATCCGGCACAGCATAGATTGGAAAGCTCGCGTTGTATGCGAGACCTGCAACAACACTTGGATGAGCGACATTGAAGGGAACGCACAGCCGGTTCTCACCCCGCTAATTACGGGCCAAATCGGAATTCCCATTGACCCGTTGGCGGCGCGTTCTATCGCTATGTTCGCTTTCGATAAGGCCGTTGTTCAGGATCATGCAAACAGGAGCAGAACGCCGTTCTTCTCGCGGCGCATTCGCCACGCCTTTAGAGAGCGCCTAACTATTCCTCCTGATGTCAATGTCTGGATTTGCGCAATCAAGGACCACGGGGGCGGTGGGCGTGTCAAAACCCTCTATTTCAATGGTAATTCCCCCCTCGGAAACAGTCTCCATATGTATGCTTACACCTTCGCGTTTGGATATTTCGCGTGTCAGGTGTTGGCTGTTAAGCAAATATGGAAGACCGCCTTCCGGTCTTTGCCCGGGTTTGAAAATATCGCCATCCCAATTTGGCCCGGAGTCCTTTCCAATCTCGTCTGGCCCGTTCACCATGCCATCGATAACACGGCAATGCTGGAAGACTTCGCCATGCGCTGGGCGCGCATTGAGCTTATTGATTTGTGATTTCATCACGCACACCTCTGCTATCATCTCTTTGAGCAGAGGTGTTGAAGGGCCGGGGCTGGCACCCCGGCTTTTCTGTGCCTAATTTCTACTGAGGCGGTCCACGGCCGCCTCAGTAGAAATTTGCTTTCGTTCCTCGAAGTTGTTCAGCCTCTCGTATTCGTAAAGAAATCTGCCAATCGTCATCGACAGAGAGCGAACTTCTCCCCATAAAGAGCGCAGTACAGACAGACACAATAAAAGCAGAATCGCAATAGCAGCCAACAGCCCGACGATTACGCCGCTTGGCATAGTTACTCGCTATTCTTCGGCTTGCGCTTGCTGCCCTTTTTCGGTCCAGGTCGGAACAGCCGCGCCTCTGATGCTTTCTTGTACTCCGCTTCCCGCCGCTTCAGTTCCTCGCGCGGAACAGACAGAACTTGCCGCACCAGATTGTCGAATGCCGTGTACTCAGCGGATGGCTTCGTCATGGCTCAATGATACCTCCGGCATCCCCAGCAACCTGCGAATACTTGCAGTAGACACATAGATGGTCCCACGCCGCTTGGGTTGCCGTCCGATCAGCATCCGCCTCTTAATGTAGGCGCAAATAGTCTGTCGGCCTACTTGCAGGTACTCAGCGGCATCTTCCGCCCTGATCCATTCGCGCTGGGGCAAGCGGTCCATGCTCTAAGCATACCGCTGTATAATTCTCGGCACCATGACATGGCGAAGGATTTACTGCATCTGTCCGAAGAGCGGGGAGGAATGTAGCGCCAGTTTCGACGTTCCGGATGGAAAACCGCCCGGAGGACAGTTTCAATTTCAATGCCGACGCTGCGGGGAAATTCACGAGTTCCGCCGCAAAGACATACTGAGAACTACCGCTGCTCCTGCGCCCCGGAAAGGGACACGAGTGTAGCAACGCGCGAACCCCGGCAGGAGTACTCCGAACCGCACCCGCGACACGTGAACTTTCCCCAGTACCGCAGAATGTCAGTTCCCAACGTGTAGAGCCGCTTGCCGCACCAGCAATGAAACGTCACGGTGCATTCCTTGTCGCCCGGAGGGAATACTAGTGCTCTATGCATCCCTCTATTCAAATACAAAATTTCCTTCGTCAACTATTCTTGATGAGCCTAGGTATGTTTTTACCATTTTTTGATGAGTCAAGTATGTTTTTGCCTTTCTTTGCGGCCTATAACTCCTCGGTGGATCCTGCCGGGCTGTTGGATGGACTGGGCGAGCGGTACGAAATTGCGCGCACGAACATCAAGAAGTGGACCGTCGGGTCGCCTATCCAGGCGCCCCTCGATGCCCTGGAGCTTCCCATCAAAAAGCACTCATTCGGCGCCGATCAAGTGCGCAAAGTGACTATGCGGATTGCAACCA
>DATKTQ010000114.1:0-33810 GCA_035531055.1 Occallatibacter sp.
CTGCGCTCCGTGTCGGAGCCCATGTCAATCGACTTCGAGTACGTGTAGCTGAAATCCATCTGGAGGCCGTGGCTCATCGGGTGACGGAGTGTGAGCTGGCCCGCGTTGTAGTAGCTCATGCCGATGCTAGACAGAGCATACAGCGACGAGAACTGGTCCTGCCAGAACTTCGATTGGTACGTTGCACACTGTGCGTCGCTTAGGTAAACGCAGTAGAAATCCAGGTCCGCGAGCGAGGTCGTAGCACCGTACTGGGAACGATATGGAGCCCACTCATAGTTGTAGATTGCCTGGGTTGCGCTCTCCCCGTCGAAGTCAAGATTGGCCATGAACGGGAACAAATGCTCGAAGTAGGGAATTGCAGTGATGGTAGGATATGTGATTGCATTTCCATTACTGTCGTAGGTCACCGATGAGGCACCGCCATTCTGATCCACGGCACGCGAAAGCTCCGTGCCCGCAGTATAGTAGTCACCTCCGCCTTGGGGGTCGTTGTAGTTTACTGGCTCCGCAAGATCGAGTTGTTGCAACAGGTGTCGGCCCAAGCGTCCAACGTAGGCCGCCTCGATAGTGAATCCTCCAGGAAGCTCGCGTTGGATCGAGAAATCAAAAGCCTCGGAATAGGGGGTCTTGATTTTGCTATCCAGACCCCACGTGATCGCAAAATTGTACTGTGGCGCTGTATACGGAAAGGTTTGTGTTGTGTCGACCGGTCCATTATCGATGGCCGGCAGGGTCTGCCGGTCAATAAAGCGGGGAGACGGCAGGTGCTTTGCGTCGCCTTCTATGCCATAGATGCCGGCAGGATTGGTGACCGACGAACTCATGCCAAAGGAGCCATTCTGGTCAAAGGTATCCACCAGCGCCTGGCCGTAGTGGTCGTAGTAGATGCCTGCGCCAGCGCGGATTGAGGTCTTCGTATCCGGCGAGTAGGCAATGGCGAGGCGAGGTGCAAAGTTGTTCTTCGACTTCGGCCAGTATCCCGGCTTGCCGTAGTAGGGGCCGGACGGGGCAAACTGGAGGTCTTCCTCGTACACCTGACCCTGTTCTGCCGCGGCTTCCCGCTGCAGATACCAGGTATGGGTATCAATTGTTGGCGAAACCTGCTGCCCTTGTGTTTCATAGGGCGTCTGCAAAATCGTGTGACGCACGCCGAAGGTGATGGTTAGATTCGGTCTCACACGCCAGGCATCCTGCACATACCACTCGATCTCGTTGGCCTTGAAGTGGCGATCAATAAACTCGCCATCTCCCAGAAGGTTGCCAGAGGTTGGGCTCGTTATCTTGTAATTGGAGTTGATATTGAGCGAGGGAACGGTGCCAACCAGGTTGGCAAAGGCGATCTCATAAGAATTACTGAAGCCGTCCGGGACTAGGGAGTTCCCGTTGGAATCGGTTGGAACCGGAGCACTGCCACCCAGCCAATAAGGGTTAGTGCTGGCGCCGTTGAAAGATATGGCGTCCGACGAGTGATTCTGATGAATCAGCCGCCAGTTGGCTCCCACCTCAATGGTGTGGTTACCCTTGCTCCAGCTCAGGTTATCCACGATGTTGTTCACCGGCACGCTGGTGATCGTCGTGCGAGTTTCGGCGGTCGGCGAGGACATGAAGCGGAAATCCACGTAGTCGCCGGAACCGACGCCGCGGTCGCTGAAGCCCTGACGAACATAGCCGTAACGGATGTCGTTGATCAGCGTCGGAGAAATGGTCCAGGTATCGCCGACGGTGAAGCCCTTGCTGTTGTCCTCAAGCACCGAGGAAGGCCCCTGGCCGGGGAACTGCTCGACAGCGCTCGTAATGTCCTTCTGCAGGTTGCCGCGGACGAAGATGCGTTGCCGGTCGGAGGGCTCCCAGTCAATTCTGCCGATAGATGTGTTCAACCGCTGCGGGTTCGGGGAGGAGAATGAATAGGAACCGGTGTTCAGGCCGTCGCCAAGGGTGCTTCCGTTGGCCGCGGGCATCAGGTTGAAGAATGCCAGTGCGTTCGGATTGGGACCCGGACCATTGGGATAGTCGCTGGTGTTGCAGATCTGGCAGCCCGCATCCAATTGCGCCATTTGCGCGGGGGAAATAGTCACGGGGTTGCCCGATGCGTCGGGATAAACCAGATTGCCCGCCTGATAGCTCGCTGTGGGAGCGGTCCGGTTCACCTGGGCATTTTCCGCCCGGCGCGTGGCTTCGTAGTTACCAAAGAAAAAGAGCTTATCCTTAACAATCGGCCCGCCAACCGCCACGCCGAAAATGTTACGAATCAGCTTGCCCGGGATGTTCGCTTCCCCGCTGTTCAGCTGTGCCTGCTTGTTGAACCAGTCATTGGCTACCGTCATGGTGGGACGGTTGTACCAGTAAGCCGCACCGTGGAAGTGGTTGGTGCCGGACTTGGTCACAAGGCTCACCTGGGCGCCGGATGAACGTCCAGCGTCCGCATTCGAGCCACCCGTCGTCACGCGGAACTCTTCCACGGAATCCTGGGTCTCGCGGAGCACACCAGTAAAGGCAAGACCGCCCACCTGGTCGTTGTTGTCCACGCCGTCCATAGTGATGTTGCCCTGATCAGAACGGCTGCCATTCACGGCGCCGCTGCGGCTATCTGTCGCCGTGCTGGAAGGGAGAAAGAGCACACCGGGCTGCAGGGAAAGCAAATCTGGTACGTTACGGGTTTCGCTGGGCAGCGCCTGGATCTGCGCATTGCCTGCCGAGTTGCCCAGAGACGCATCCGTCGTGTTCAATGTCTGCGCCGAGGCAGATACGTCCACAGTTTCTGCGCTGGCTTTCACGCTCATGGAAAAATCCACCGTTGCCGGCTGATTCACCAGAAGTTCAGCACTCTTGGATTGTGCGCCGAAGCCGGCCGCTGTGACCGTAATGGTGTACTTGGCCGGAGGAATCTGCGGAAATGCATACAGACCCGTTTGGCTTGAGGCTGTGCTAAAGGTCCTGCCTGTACCCTTATCGGTCAGTGTCACGGTTGCACCGGGAACCAATGCGCCGGTTTGGTCTTTAACGACTCCTCTGAGCGAAGTCGTCGCCATTTGCCCAAATGCGAGAGTTACTGTGGAAAGGGTACAGAAGAGCACCCATCCCCAAAGGGATCTTTTCACGACTGTTCCTCCAAATAATGTCTAGATCTACTGCATCGTTCCTTGCGGCCTGTTTTTCATCCATGCAATGCGGCGGTTGCGGTTTCCGCGCTGCCCGAAGTGTACTGGTTCTCTAGCCCGAAAATGTGGCTGAGTGAATTGCCTGCGGGGTTGAGGGACAAGACCCTTTCTTAATTCCCGTAGGCAAGCGGATATACAGGGGGGCATGGCCTTTTTTTAGGCCTTCCCGTCATTCTCTGCGATATTAACTGAAGATTCAATAAAAAAATTCCTCCGACCTGCAACTTCCGGTCCCACTGAATCATCCGATACCTCCTCTAACTCATTGTTGTTGTTGCATTTGCTGCAAATCCACCTGGACGGGAATTCGCTCTGGCTGTAGTTGAGCGCGCTCCACCAGAACGCTCCAGTCATCTGGAATTGGCAATTTCCGGTCCAGCGCAGGGGGCTCTTCGCTGGACTCCACCTGCACCGCCACATACAGCTCACTCTCCGTGGCGCCCCTGAAAACTCCATGCGTGGGCGGCACATCCGCGTAGTCACGGCCAATCGCCGTCCGAATGTGCCGATGATGCGTGATCAAATTATTGGTTGGGTCGAACCCCACCCATCCGAGGTACGGCAACAGCACATCCACCCAGGCATGGGTCGCGTCCGGGGTGGAGCGATCTTGGTCCTCGAGGCTCCGGAAAAGATATCCGGAAACATACCGGGCCGGGATGCCCACATGGCGCAGCAGCGCAATCATGGTGTGGGCAAAATCCTGGCAAACGCCCTTGCCGCTCAAAATTGCCTCGTCAATGGGCGAGTCCACGCGTGTGTGCTTCGGCACATATTCGAAATACTCAAACAGTCGCTGATTCAGCTCCACCACCAGCATCAGCGGGTCATCTCGCCGAACAACGCCCAACTTGCCGGCGAGTTCCAGCAGTGCTGGAGTCGGAAGAGCAAATCGGCTCGGCAGCAGCATCTCCCAGTAGTCTCCGCTGTCCACCAGATCGTCCAGTGCTTTCCAGGCATCCGGAGACAGAAAGCTTGGCACATCCGGCATCGCCTGCTGTTCCACCACGGACTCTGCCACAATCACCAGTTGCGTGTGATCGCCCGGAATATTGAAATGCTGCACGTTGTTGCCAAGGTGATCGCGATAGGTGAAGACGCGGCACCGGGGGCTGACGGAAAGCGAGAACGTGAGGCAGTGCTGGCTGGCATCTGAGCGCGGATGCACACGCGTCTCCATGATGCTCTCGCTGATCGGTTGCGAGTAGCGGAAGCGCGTCAGGTGCCGGATGGAATAGAAATTCATGCTCTCAATCTCGTCAAACCGCAAGTGCGGACTGGATGGAATAGTGGATGTAAAACCGGTAGATCATCTCGTGGATGCAGAGACACTGTTCGCGAATGGTGCGCAGAAACGGCCCTGTGTCGGCGGCCATGATTTCCCCGATGGTGGAAAAGCTGAGCATGGCATGCAGTCGCCCGATGGTAGAGGTCAGTTCCTCCGGGGCGCGGCGTCCGCCCGTGCGCTGGATTGACTCCACGGCATGCCGGATGCCATCCACCGTATAGCGGATGGCATGGGGAAAGTCGTGGTTCAGCAAGAGGAACTCCAGAATCCGCTCCCGGGAAAGATCCGCCGTATACACCTGGCAGTACGCCTCAAAAGAAGTGCAGCAGCGCAGCAGACCCACCAGTTCCAGGTAGTCGTGCTCTGCCTGCTCGTGCTCCCGGATGCCGGAAATAATCGGCTGATACACCTCCAGCAGCGTGGCCGTGGCATAGGTCCGCTCCAGGTACCTGCCCAGCCGGATAAACTGCCATCCCTGGCCATGAATCATCAAGGTGTCGCTCACGCCCTTGAACAGGTGGATGCCGTCCATCACGGAGGCCAGCAGATCGTTGACGTTGCTATTCATCTGGCCGATGGCATGGGGCGACTGCATCTGATGGAAGAGCCGGTTCAGCCGCTGCCATTGCTCGCTGGAAATCTCTTCGCGCACCTGGCGTGCGTTTTCGCGCGCGTTGCCGATGCAGTAGGTCACTGAGGCCGGGCTCAGATGGTCAAAGACCAGCTTTCGCGCCATGGCTTCCAGGTCACCATTCCATTCCAATCCTTCGGGGCGGCCCAGCGCGTCCAGCAGCCGCCTCCAGCGTGTCTCCGCGCTGGCCCCGCCGGTATCCAACATCAGGCCCATCGTCACGTCCAACTGGCGCACCGTATTCTCTGCCCGCTCCAGATAGCGGCTCATCCAATAGAGGCTGTCGGCAACGCGCGAAAGCATCGTTGTACTCTCCCGAACTCCGTGTCGAACTGCTACTCCAGAACCCATGTGTCCTTGCTTCCGCCCCCTTGGGAGGAATTGACCACCAGCGACCCCTTTTCCAGAGCCACGCGCGTCAGTCCTCCAGGAACGATGTTCACTTTGTCTCCGAAAAGAATGTAGGGCCGCAGATCCACGTGCCGCGGCTCCAGGCGATCCCCAATCAGACAGGGCGCGCGGGAGAAATCCAGCGTGGGCTGGGCAATGTAGTTGCGCGGGTTGGCTTCAATCTGGCGGGCAAACTGCTCCCGCTGCGCAGCCGTGGAGTGCGGCCCGATCAGCATGCCGTAGCCGCCGCTCTCGCCCACCGCCTTCACCACCAGCTTGTCCAGATTGGCCAATACGTGCTGGCGATTCTTCCCCTCGTGCAGCAGGAAAGTCTCCACGTTGGCAAGGATCGGATCTTCGTCCAGGTAGTAGCGAATGATGCGCGGCACATAGGCATAGAGCGCCTTGTCGTCGGCCAACCCGGTGCCGAAAGCATTGGTCACCGTCACGTTGCCCGCCCGATAGGCATTGAACAGACCCGCGCAGCCCAGTGCCGAATCCGGTCGGAAGACCAAGGGATCGCTGAAGTCGTCATCCACTCGCCGGTAGATCACGTCCACACGCTTCAGCCCGTCCGTCGTGCGCATGTACACGACGTTGTCGTGCGCCACCAGGTCGCGGCCTTCCACCAGGTCGATGCCCATTTGCCTGGCCAGATACGTGTGCTCAAAATAGGCGGAATTGAACACGCCCGGCGTGAGCAACACAATGTTCGGTTCCGGCCGGCCCTCCGGCGCCAGGGAGCGCAGTGTGGCCAGCAGCAGCTGCGGATAATGCTCGATCTGCCGAACCCCATAGCGCTGGAAGAGCTGCGGAAACGTCCGCTTCATGACGCGCCGGTTGGTGAGCATGTAACTCACCCCGGAGGGGACGCGCAGATTGTCCTCAAGCACCACGAATTCGCCGTTGTTCAAGCGCAACAGGTCCGTGCCCACCACCGAGATGTAGACGTTGCGCGGCACCTGCAACCCGCGCATCTGCCGGCGATAATGCTTGCAGCTGTAGACAAGATCTCTTGGCACCACGCGGTCATTCAGAATTCTCGCGTCAGAGTAAACATCGCGCAGAAACAGATTCAGCGCCGTAATGCGCTGCGTAAGTCCCCGCTCAATCCGCTCCCACTCGGCCGCCGTCACCAGTCTGGGAATCAGGTCATACGGGAAGATGTGCTCCGTGCCCTCATCGCGCCCGTAGACCGTGAACGTAATGCCCTGCGTGAGAAAGGAGAGCTCCGCCGACTGCTTCCGCCGATGGAGTTCTTCCTGCGGCAGGCGCGCCAGCGTCTCGGCCATGGCGCGATAGAGCGGACGCACCTCCCCTTTGGCCTCTCGCATCTCGTCAAATGCGCGGTCCAGTGGGTAGTCCCCAAACAGGGTCTCCACTTCCGTTGGCGTGCCGGCTCCCATGTAAGGTTGCGCGCTCTCTTCAACACAGATTCAGGAATTCGGGAACGAAAGGCCCTGCCCGGGCAAGCTGCTCTCGCAGCCTGCCGGCTCAATAAAACTGTCCCGCGCCTACCCTGTTTCTTCGCTTGTATCACGCAGGACATAAAGGCACAATCAGGAACCAGGGATTCCTTCCCGATTCCCCGACCGTCCTGCCCGAGCGGCTCTGTCCTCTTCCGGCACAGGGAACTCAATCGCTCTTTTCATGGCCCGCACCCGGCCCGAGCCCATGTTGTACCCTGATTCTCTCAGGAGATTCAGTCGATGATGTTCAGGCGTTTTCGCTTTTTTGCCGCTCTTTGCACAGGTTTGCTTGCCACCCTCTCCGCCGCTTCCGCCGTAGCCCAGTCATCCCCCATCCAGATCACGGCAGACCTTTCCGACGCACCCCGCGAGTTGTACCACGCAAACATTGTCCTCCCGGTTCAGCCCGGGCCGCTCTCGCTCATTACGCCGGAGTGGATCCCCGGCACCCACATGCCCTCCGGGCCGGCTGAGTACATCAGCGGTGTGGTGTTTACCGCCAACGGCAAAACACTGCCATGGCGACGCGACGATGTGAACCTGTACGAATTTCACCTCACCGTCCCTGCGGGGGTCACCACGCTGCATGCGCACCTGGACTGCATCGTGACCCACCGCGTCTCTCAAAAGCTGGCTGTCCTGGAGTGGGAAAAGCTGCTTCTCTATCCGGCCAACACGCCGGTTCGCGACATCCCCATCCAGCCCTCGCTCATTGTCCCCGCCGGCTGGGGTGTTGGCACTGCGCTCACGCCCATCCACGCGGCTTCTTACCCCGTACCCGCCGCGGGCAGCGTAACGCACTTTGCCGCCACCAACGTGGAGCAGTTGGAAGACTCCCCCATCATCACCGGCGAGTATTTCCACGAGTACCCCCTCGCGCCCAAAATCACGCCCAAGCATTTTCTGGATGTGGTTGCCGACTACCCCGAGGATGCAAACCTGCGGCCGGCGCTGCTGGCCGAAGTCAGCAATCTCGTCCGCGAGGCCAGCGCGCTCTATGACTCGCACCACTATCACGTCTACCATTTCCTGCTCACGCTCTCAGACGTGGCCGGCGGCGAGGGGCTGGAGCACGGACAATCCTCTGACAACGGCGTGGGCGAGAAGGGCTTCTCGGATCCTGCACATCAGTTGGAAAACGCCGACCTGCTCTCGCACGAGTTCACCCACTCCTGGAACGGAAAGTATCGCCGCCCCACCGGCCTCTATCAGCCGGATTTTGCCACTCCGCAACAGGGTGCGCTTCTGTGGGTTTACGAAGGCATGACCGAGTACCTGGGCAATGTGCTGGCTGCCCGATCCGGATTGAAGACCCAGTCGGAGTATCGAGACATCCTGGCTTTAACCGCGGCGGAAATGGACTACACTCCCGGCCGCCTGTGGAGGCCCACCGAGGACACGGCCGTCGCAGCCAGCATCCTGCGCGGCGGAAATCCCGCCTGGTCCAACTGGCGGCGCGGACAGGACTACTACTTCGAGGGCGAACTCCTCTGGCTGGACGCCGATACCCAAATCCGCACCCTGACGCACAACAAGAAATCGCTCAATGACTTTGAGAAAATCTTCCTGGGCAAGGGCGGCAACACAGGACCCCTCATCGTCCCCTACGCCTTTGACGACCTGGTTAAGGACCTGAACGAGGTGGTCCCCTACGACTGGGCAACGTTCCTGCACGATCGCGTCGATCGCATTAACCCGCACGCAGATCTGGCCGGCATCACCCAGGGCGGCTACAAGCTCATCTTCCAGGACAAGCCCAACGCGGCTGCGCGCACCATGGCCTCGGCCGGCGGGCGTCGGAGCGGTCTTGATTGCTGGTACTCCATTGGATTGCACATCACCGGGGACGGCAGAATCCGTGACGTGCGCTGGGGCGGCCCCTCAGACAAAGCCCAGCTTGCGCCGGGAGAAAAGATTCTTGCAGTTGATGGCCGGGTCTTTTCCAACGACGCTCTGCGCGAAGCCATTCGAAAGTCGAAGGGAACCACCGAGCCAATTCATCTCATCGTGCAGGCGGATTCCTTTGTCCACGTGGCCAGCATTGATTACCACGACGGCGAGCGCTACCCCGCACTGGAGCGGGTCCCCGGCACTCCGGATTATCTGGACGACATTACAACGCCCTTGACCAAGCTGGAGAAAGTTGTGGAAACCAAGAAGGACGACAAGTAGCGTCGAAGCACCATTCAGGCCGGTCGTTCAGGATTCGCCGTTCCCGCGTGAGATGTTCGAGCATCCGATGCGCGGAAGACGAATCCCTGACGGCCGGTCGCCTGCATGGGATAGGCTATACGCTCAGGAGACATCCGCACCCTATGTTGAAGACGCGCATCCCTTTCCTGCTGTTGGCCACCCTGGCCCTTGCCACCCTCCCCCTCCACGGCCAGAAAGCCTCCCCGGAGTCGCTTCCGGCGGATTACGCCCGCTCGCATTACACCAAATACGAGTACCGCATTCCCATGCGCGACGGCGTGCGCCTGTTCACGTCAGTCTACGTTCCCAAGGATGCTGCCGGCGGACCGTATCCGTTCCTGATGGATCGCACACCCTACAGTGTGGCCCCCTACGGCGAAGATGAGTATCCCAAGCGTCTGGGTCCTTCCCCGGAGTTTGAGAAGTCCGGATACATCTTTGTCTACCAGGATGTGCGTGGACGCTGGATGAGCGAAGGCACGTTCGTGGAGATGCGCCCGTACATCGACCACAAGACTTCCGCGAAGGATGTGGACGACGCTTCCGACACCCACGACACCATCGATTTCCTGCTGAAGCATGTTCCCAACAATAATGGAAAGGTGGGCATCTGGGGCATCTCCTACCCCGGCTTTTACACCTCGGCGTCCATCATTGATTCTCATCCCGCGCTGGTGGCAGCCAGCCCGCAGGCGCCCATGACGGATCTGTTCCGCGGAGATGACGCGTACCACGGCGGCGCCTTCATGCTTTCGGCTAACTTCGGCTTTTATGCGCCTTTTTTTCACCCGCAGAAAACTCCTGTGCAGCCTCATCCCACGGTACCGTTCAATTTCGGAACTCCAGACAGCTACGAGTTCTATCTCAAGGCCGGCAATGTCGAGACTCTGGAAAAGGACTATCTGAAGGGCTCTAACCCGCTGTTTGACGACCAGTTCCGGCATGACACTTACGACGCATATTGGCAGGCGCGCGACCTATCTCGCCACATGAAGAACGTGCACTGCGCCGTACTGGTGGTGGGCGGTTGGTTTGACGCAGAAGACCTCGAAGGTCCGCATCGCACCCTCGAAGCCATCAACAAGTTCAACCCGAACACGCCGACCACGCTGGTGGAAGGCCCATGGGTGCACGGCGGATGGGCGCGCAGCGAAGGCGACCGCCTGGGCGACGTCGAATTCAATTCCAACACCGCGGAGTATTTTCGCGCCAACGTGCAGTTTCCCTTTTTTGAGCATTACCTCAAAGGCAAGGGCGAGGCGATGCCCAAGGCGGTTGTGTTTGAAACCGGCAGCAACGTATGGCGGCAGTTCAACTCCTGGCCGCCGAAAACGGCCAGACCTGCCACGCTCTACCTTCACGCCGGCGGAAAGCTCAGCTTTGACCCGCCAACAGAAGGGAAAGGCGCCGACCAATATGTGAGTGACCCCAACCATCCTGTGCCCTTTGTCGGCTACACCACAGACACCGTGCCGCAGCGCTACATGGTCGACGACCAGCGCTTTGCCAGCTACCGACCAGACGTGCTCGTGTACGAAACGGATCCGCTTCAGGAAGACGTCACCATCGCCGGGCCCATCTCGCCGCGGTTGAAGATCGCCAGCACCGGTACAGACTCCGACTTTGATGTGAAACTCATTGACGTCTACCCAGACAACTATCCGGATCCGAAAGACACATCGCACGGCAGCAAACACATCCTGGACACGCCCCCGCTGCATATGGGTGGCTATCAGCAACTGCTGCGGGGCGAGCCGTTCCGCGCCAAGTTCCGCAACAGCATGGAGAAGCCTGAGCCGCTGATCCCGGGCAAGGAAACCGAGATCGCCTTCAGCATGCCCGATCTCTTCCACACGTTTCGCCGCGGCCATCGCATCATGATCCAGATACAGAGTTCCTGGTTCCCACTCACGGACCGGAATCCACAAACCTTTACAGACATTCCTTACGCTGCTCCGGACCAATTCCAGAAAGCGACTGAGACCGTCTTCCACCAGAAGAATGCCGCCTCTGGAGTCGAAGTCCTGGTCCTGCCGCAGCCATAAATCTCGATCGCCTGGAGGCTCCATTCCCGGCGCTTTCACGCGGCCGTCGATGCCTTTCTGCCTGCCTAAGCTGTGCCCGCGGAATCGCTGGCGGCGGGGATGCGCGGCGGTCGCAGCGCCGGCAGCATCGCGGCCATCAGCAAAATGGCCGCCGGAATGGTGAGCATTCCCATGCGCAGGCTTCCCGTTTGCGTGGAGATCCAGCCTGCCAGCCACGGGATCACGGAGCCACCAAATCCTGCCGTGGCCATCACCCAGCGCGCCTCAGACGTGTGCCGCGCGCGCGCCAGAAATCCCGCAATCAGCAGTGGATAAATGGGCGCCAGCCCCATACCCAGCAGCAACATTGCCAACTTGTTGCCGGCAAAGATCGGGAAGACGGCCAGAAGCAACCCTGCGCCCAAAGCCAGCGCCACCGCAGACCCGAAGACGAGCGACGCCCTGGCCCGCAACAGCACTGCGGAAGAAACTCCGCGCGAGGCAAGAAATCCAATCCAGTAAAAAGAAGTGGCCGCCGCGGCCAGTGCCGCGCTGATGCCCGCAGTGCGGAGCACGTAAGTGGAAAGCCAGGCTGTCGAGGTGTTCTCCACGCCAACCTGCAAGAATGCGGCCAGGGCGAAAAGGCCAATCAAGCGAAGACTGCCGGCGCGCTTGCTCGAGACCGCAGTGCGCACGGGTTCAGATGCTTCCTGCAACATGAACCAGCAGGCTACTGCCGCCACAACAGAAGGCACGGCCAGCAGGGCATATGCAGTTCGATAATTATGGTGCTGAAGCACCTTCGCCGCCAGCAGCGGCGCAGTCAGAGCCCCCGCGCTCCACACAAAGTTGAGAAACGTCAGCAGCGCAGCGCAGCGCTCCGGAAATGCGCGACCCACATACAGGCTGATGGCAGACATGGGCACGCCTACGCTTACGCCCAGCATGAGAAACAAGCCTGGAAGCAGCGTGCTGCTCGCCGCGGAGATTCCCAGGCAGCAAAACGCGGTGGCCAGAAAACCAATCGCCATGCTCCGCGCATAGTTCCATCGGCACAGGATCGCCCCAATTGCCGTTCCGCCGAAATAGAGTCCGAATAACAGACCGGAGCGGCTGTCGCTCAAATGCAGGCACGCCGCGATCGACGGCATCAGCGGCCCTCCGATGGAGTGCAGCACACCGGTCAGCGCAAAGGCTGCATACAACACCACAAGAGTGCGCCGATTGGTGGGCTTCCCGCTTGCCAGCATCCGCGTGTCACATCCGCCTGCTGCGCATCCGCCGCGGATTCGGTGGACAAGTGGATTCGCGAATCACAAGCTCGGGATGGATGGGAACCAAATCCTGAAACGTTGCCTGGCCGCGAATCCTTTGCAGCAGAATCCGCGCCGCCACCTTGCCCATCTGGGGCAGGGGCTGTCGGATTGTGGTGAGGCTGGGATTGTGGAACGCCGCTCCCTGAATATCGTCGAATCCCACAACAGAAACATCGAGGGGCACGCTCAAGCCCTGGTCCATCAATGCGCGAATGGCTCCAATTGCGGAAATGTCGTTGTAGCAGACCAGCGCCGTGAAATCGACGCCTCGCTGTAGCAACTCATTGGTGGGCTCGTAGCCAAGCTCCGGAGTGGACACGCGCAGTTGCAGCTGTACGCACAACTCTTCTGGAACAGTAAGCTTCAACTCGCGAGCCACCGCCATCAGGCACTGCCAGCGGTCGTCTGCATCGGAGCTGTGACTGCCACCGCGCATGAAGGCAATCTTGCGGTGTCCCAACTGGTACAGGTGGCGCAAGGCCAGTTCAGCAGCGCGACGCTGGTCCAGCACCACATTTGTCACGCCCTCAATCTTGCGATGGCCGGCCACTGCTACGACCGGAAGATTCAAGCTCTTCTCCAGAATCGTGTCGATAAGAATGAATCCCTCCACCGATCGATCCATCAGAAGTCGCGGATACTCCTCAATCAGATCGGGTTTGCGGCGGTGACTCGCCGTCAGGTAGAAGTATCCCTCTTCAATCAGGTACTCCTCCGCGCCCGCCATCACCTGTGTTGCATAGGTGTCGCTCAATTCGGGGACCAGAACTCCCACCGTAAAGGTTTGCCTCTTCCGCAGGGAGCGCGCATAAAAGCTGGGGCGATAGTCAAACTTTGCCGCTGCCGCCTTCACGCGGTCGCGGGTTTCCTGCGGAATCGACCGCACACCTGGAGCATTGTTCAGCACCAGCGAGATGGTTGCAGGAGACAGATTTAGATATTCGCCCAGCGTCCGCAGACTGATCGGCTGATCAGGTGAAAGATTGGTCGACGGTTTCGTTCGCTTTCCCATGCCCTCCAGTTGTACCACCGAACGCCTACTACATGTATTGTTTTCAGTTGCATCCCTGCGGCTGTACATTCCGGCGTCCGGCGACCTGCGACCAAGATTTCCGACCAAGGAGAGTCTGCGATTGCTCACCCACCTACCTCTCGGAGATTACAAAATCGCTTGCCTCATCTACGATGGACGTGCTTGTTCACCGGGAATCACAAGTCAGGGGAATGTCGATGACAACTTACTCGCGCAGGGACTTCCTTCGCACATCTTCGGCCGCGCTCGTCGGCAGTTCTGCTCTGCTGTCCGGTCTCCGCCTTCATGCCACGCCTCTCGGGCTTCCCATCGGACTGCAACTTTATTCCGTACGAGACCTGCTCCCCCACGACTTCGCGGGGACGCTTCGGCAGATCGCCTCCCTGGGCTATGCGGAAGTCGAGGCGGCCGGCTACTTTCAGCACTCGGTCCAGCAGGTTCGCGCTGCACTCAATTCCGCGGGCCTTCGCCTACCCAGCGCGCACTATTCCCATGACGACCTGCACCGCGACTTCGACCGCATCCTCGAATTCAACCACTCCCTCGGCGTGCAAACCCTCATCTGCTCTTTCCCCGGCATCAAGAACCCGTCACGCCTACACACGCGCAGCTTTCAGACCCTGGTGCAATCTTTCCGCTTGGAAGATTGGAGGTGGAACGCCGAGGAGTTCAACCGAATGGGAGAAAAAGTAAAGGCTGCCGGAATGCAGTTTGGCTATCACAACCACACCATGGAATTCGCCCCGCAGGAAGGTGTGGTTCCCTTCCAGGAACTCATGCGTCTCACCGAACCCTCGCTCGTCACCTTCGAGATGGACTGCGGCTGGGTCAAGGTCGGCGGCGGGGATCCGGTCTACTATCTCAAACGCTATCCCACGCGCATTTCCATGCTCCACATCAAGGACTTCAAGAAGTCCACGAAACCAGTCTCTGTTGCAGCGCCTCCGCCTCCGGCAGAACTCGGCCGAGGTACAGAGGACTATCACCCCATTTTTGCTGCCGCCAGCAGGGCAAACATCCAACATTGCTTTGTGGAGCAGGAAGGTTTTGACATGCCTCCCATGCAGGCGCTCAAGGTGGATGCGGACTATATGAGAAGCTTCCGCGCCTGAAACCTGCGGGCGGGCAACAATGCCAGCCCGATTCGCCAGACGCTGCGCTCATGGTCAACGTCGGCCTGGAACCTGCCCAAGTATCCAGCGCATCAGTTCCACTCCGCCTGCGTAATTGTCATACTCCGCGGGCAATTTCCTGCCGTCGGTGTACTCGTTGTAGAGCCATGGATCCACCATCGCAAAGACTGTGCCTTTGCCGTATCGCGCAGTCGCCATGTAGATGTCTCCGCCCTTGGTGAGCTGCGCCACGGCCGGGGAACTCACTGAAATGGTGGACACATCCTTCATGTAAAACATGTGCGACTGGTGGAAGATGGGCCCTCCGCCTGCGACCGGAACCTTGCCAAGACTCCATTCACTTCCCACAACATGATTGCGCAGCACATCGTTGAAGTGGATTCCGAACAGGTCCGAGAGAAGGTTCAAGTGCTTCAGGTCTGCATTCTGCGGATCATTCTCCAGAATCATGAGCACGCCGCCCGCTTTCACCCACTCTGCAATCTGCGCTGCATCCTTCCTGTCCATATAGTTGGGATTGGGGTTCCATACTGGAATGTCAGGAGACACCAGGACATAGACCTGCGCGCGATGCAGATTCTCCAGTGTTGGCGCAGTCTTCAGCAGTTGCGTGGATGCGCCGAAGTTGCGCACAATGTGCCCGAACAAAGAAAAACCCGGATCACTCAGCTCATTCCACTTGTAGTGAAACAGCACTGGCTGTCCAGATGCACCAGGACGCTTCTGAATGTTGTACCAGCCATCCAGCAGCACTGTGTCGCCGCGACCCAGCTTCGCGTCGTTTGCCACTTCCATCTCTGTCGCCGCCAGCACGAACGCGCCCACCGCCTTCGGATCATTCGTGGCTGCCTCCCCGTGGACAAAGTTCCGCAAAATGCCTTGATAACCTCGCTGCGCATTGGCCAGAAAACTCTCCGGAAGATAGCCGCGCCGCACGCCCTTCGCCAGCGCATACACAATCATGCAGGAGGTCGATGACTCCGCGTCGTTGCCCTTTTCGGATGGTCTGTCCGGCACAGGATGCCAGAAGCCCGTCTTCGCATCCTGATACTGCGCAATAGCTTCGGCATCCCGATGCAGCTGGCCAAGCAGCACTTCGCGCCCCGGGTCGTCTTCCAGGTAGTAGGGAATGGTATCTACCAGGGCCATCATTTGCCACCCCACTTCCCGCGCCCGGAACTCCCGCTTTGTCGCGTCCGGCCCGTGATGCGAAAGGCCTGTCTTTCCATCGCGGACACGCTCGTTCATCCGCACAAACTCCCGCGTGATTTCCCGGAAAGCCTCCGGATGGCCGAACTCGCTGGCATACTCGGCATAGAACGGCTCCGCCCTGTACAGCCCGTCGAGCCGCATCGGATTTGGATAGCGCTCCCTGTGCCGAGAGCAGCCAGAGGCAGTGCGCTGCTGCTGCCGCTGCTCGTAAAGAAACGTCGCCGCCTTGGCATATCGCGCATCCCGCGTCACGCCGTACAAAAGCAAAAGCTGACGACCAAGCTGCATTTCATCCAACTGGTGCTCCCCCGGCTTCCACGCGGGGATGGTGCCGTCGGGGGTCACGAGTGCATCCACTGAGTTCTTGATGTAGTGAAAGTAGCGGCCGTCGGCCGTATGCAGCCACGCCGCATCCATCCCTTCCAGCAGCATGCCAAGCTCATAGTTCCATCTCGACCCTTGTCCTTTTGCAGAAAGGCGACCGTCAGGCCACCGCACAAGCGTTGCGTCCGCCATCCTGCGCGACCACGGCAGCGTCTCCGCCGGACAGGTCAAAGCGGATGTCGCTAAGAAAAAGGCAAGCAGAGTGCACCAGATTACATTGCGCGCTGTCTTCACTGAGCCTCCGGATACTGTTGGTTTCAGGTTGCAAAACAGGCAAAAATATTTTCGGCAAAGCCGCATCAGACTGGCCCTCGCCTCATCGCGCCCGTTGCGTGGGACGCGTCCGCTTGGCGCGTTTCGCCTGGGCAAGGCCTTCTTCGTTGCTCGGTCGCTCCATCCCCTGAGCCTCCTGTGCCATCTTCAGATGCTCCTCCATGAGCCTTCGCGCTTCTGCAGGCTGGTGCGCGCGGATTGCCCGGTAAATCGCACGATGCATCTCCGCGGACTCGCGAAGGTCCGTGGCTCGCTCCACCGTTTTTCGCCGCTGGTCATACATTGAGGAAGTCACCGTCTCCATGATTGCCGCCAGAATTGGGTTTCCCGCAGCTTGTGCAATGGTGCGGTGAAACAGCACATCATGAATCAGATAGTCCGTTGGCGCATTGACTGTGGCAAACATCTCGGCCACCGCTTCTGACAGCACTGCATGGTGCTCATCTCTTCCCCGTTCAGCCGCCAGCGCAGCCAAATTGCTCTCCAGCAGTATGCGCGCCTCAAACATCTGCCAGGATTGAAATCCGTGCAGTGCGCCCATCATGCCAAAGGAAGTCTTGCCAAACTCGGGTGGTCCGTCGGCAACAAACGTCCCAACTCCGTGCCGAATCTTCATCACGCCCATCGCTGCCAGATAGCCGATGCCCGTTCGCAGACTTGCCCGGCTAATCTTCAGTGTCCGCGCAAGCTCTCGCTCCGGTGGAATCTTGTCGCCGGGCTGCAATGAACCACCCTCGATGAGGGCACGCACGTGGTTGACCACTTGCATCGTGCGGTGACCGTTGGACGTCTCTTGAGCCATTCGCGGCATGGACTGGAACCACCTCTCTGAGCGCTTCCACCAGCGATAATAAGAGCTTATCACCGCTCTAACCACTGCGCATCGTCCAGATCCATCGGGTATTCATGCCAGCCGTCCTCTTGTGTGTATACTTGCGGTCTGACCTCCTCCGGGGCCAAATCGTGGCGCTTAGCGCCGTCCAGGATAGGGACTGAATATGTTGCTTCAGGAAGACCGCCTCCTTCCTTCCGAACCCGGTGTTCGCTCCATCGCGCGCGGCCTGTACCAACACGTACGATCCTTGCCCATTGTCAGCCCGCACGGCCACACGCAGGCTGCATGGTTTGCAAAGAATCAACCTTTCCCTGACCCGGCCACACTGTTTGTTCAGCCGGATCATTACGTCTACCGCATGCTGTACAGCGCGGGCATTTCCATGGAGGAACTTGAAATCGGGGAGCCCGAACTCAAGGACCCTCGCAAGGTGTGGCGCATTTTTGCGAATAACTATTTTCTCTTTCGCGGAACTCCCACCCGCATGTGGCTGGACTTCGCATTCCAGGAACTCTTCGGCCTTCAAGAGCGCCTCTCCGCCAAATCAGCCGACCTTTACTTCGACACAATTTCAGAGAAGCTCGCCACACCCGACTTTCTTCCACGCGCACTTTTTGAGCGCTTCCATTTGGAAGTCCTGGCCACGACAGACTCTCCGCTCGATTCCCTCATGGATCACAAGGCGATTCGCGAGTCCGGCTGGCAAGGCAGGATTCTTCCCACGTTTCGGCCGGACCCGGTGGTGGATCCTGAATTCGCCGGATTCACTGACCGGATAAGCCAGCTTGGCCAAATCACAGGCGAAGATACCTCCACCTGGGACGGCTATCGCAACGCGCTGCGAAATAGGCGCGCCCATTTTCGCTCCCTGGGATGCACGGCAACAGACCACGGACATCTCACGGCGCAAACCGCGGATTTGACCGCTGCTGATGCGGCCGAACTCTTCCGCCACGTTACCGCCGGCACGGCCGACGCCCGGCAGCAGGAGTTGTTCCGCGCACAGATGCTCACGGAAATGGCGCAGATGAGCCTCGAGGACGGCCTGGTGATGCAGATCCATCCCGGAAGCTTCCGCAATCACAATCGCCTCGTCTATGAGCGGTTCGGCCGTGACACCGGCGCAGACATTCCCCGCCCAACCAATTATGTGGATGCCCTTCGTCCCTTGCTTGGCCGCTTTGGCAATGAGAGTGGTCTGACCATTATCCTCTTCACGCTGGATGAGTCCACCTATAGCCGCGAGTTGGCGCCGCTTGCCGGCCACTACCCCTGCCTGCGCCTCGGCCCGCCCTGGTGGTTCCATGACAGCCCGGAAGGCATGATGCGCTTTCGGCAGCAGGCCACCGAGACAGCAGGCTTCTACAATACAGTCGGATTCAATGACGATACTCGCGCGTTCCTTTCCATTCCAGCCCGGCATGATGTTGCCCGCCGCGTCGATTGCGCTTTCCTGGCTCGGCTGGTTGCCGAACACCGACTGGAAGAGGACGAGGCATCTGAGGTAGCGTACGAACTGGCCTACGGGTTGGTTCGCAAGGCGTACCGCCTGTAAGAAACGCCAAGCAGGAGACACTATGGATCCCAGCCCGCAGAGCATCGACCAGTCGGAATCCGGTGAGCGCACTGGCCACGTGCGCTGGACTATCTGCGCCATGCTCTTTGCCGCCACCTCCATCAACTACATGGATCGCCAGGTCATTGCCATCCTCAAGCCGACGATTCAGCACAGCATCGGCATGACGGAGATTGACTACGGCTACGTCGTGGCAGCCTTCCAGATTGCCTATGCCATGGGTCTGCTGGCTGCTGGCCGATTCGTCGACAAGGTGGGTACGCGCATCAGTTACATGGTCATCATGGCCGTCTGGAGCCTGTCTGCCATGGGCCACGCGCTGGCCAACACAGTTATGGAGTTCGCGCTGGCTCGCTTCTCGCTCGGCCTTGGCGAGTCTGGCAACTTTCCCGCCGCCATCAAGACCGTCGCCGAGTGGTTTCCGCAGCGTGAGCGCTCTTTGGCCACCGGCATCTTCAACTCCGGCGCAAACGTGGGCGCCGTTCTGGCCCCGCTCATTGTGCCATGGGTCGCCGTGCATTACGGCTGGCACGCCGGATTTCTCATCACCGGCGGTTTTAGCACAATGTGGATCGCGTGGTGGTACTTCAACTACCGTAAGCCCAGCGAGCATCCTCGTCTTGCCGGCCCGGAGATGCAACACATTCAGCAGGACGCAGCCGCCGACGCCGGTCCATCCGTGCCCTGGCTTCGCCTGCTTGGCTATCGTCAAACCTGGGCCTTCGCCATTGGCAAGTTCCTCACTGACCCCATCTGGTGGTTCTACCTCTTCTGGCTGCCTTCGTATTTCAGCACGCGCTACCATCTGGATCTCTCTCACTTGGGACTCCCGCTCATCCTTGTCTATAACGGCTCGGCCATCGGCAGCATCGCCGGTGGATGGCTGCCCGCCCCATTCCGGCGTCTCGGCCTTTCCGCATCGGGCGCGCGTCTGGGAGCTATGTTTTTTTGCGCCTGCCTGGTGGTGCCCATCTTCGCCATTAATTACACCCACTCGGAATGGGTCGCCATTGCGCTCCTCAGCCTTGCCGCAGGTGCCCATCAGGGCTGGTCGGCTAACCTGTTTACCACCGCGTCCGACATGTTCCCCGGCTCGGCCGTCGGCTCGGTCACCGGCATCGGCGGCATGGCCGGCTCGGTCGGCGGCCTGCTCATCGCCACGGCCGCTGGTTACATCCTGCAGTTCACCCACAACAACTACGCGAGCCTGTTCGCCATCGCTGCCAGCGCCTATCTCATCGCGCTCGCCGTCGTGGTACTCTTGGCGCCCGGACTCAAAAGGGTGGAGATGCCCGCATGAGCCTCTTCTGTGCCATCGGAAGCCAGGAGACAGAGCTCACCTCCGCGCAACTGCAGGACCTGCTCCAGGAAGCCCTTGGCAGGCTTGGCCCGCGCAGTTCGGTCCTCGCTGTGCCGCCCGATCAGAGCCGTGCGCACTCCCGCGCCGGCGAACTCACCAGCTCTGCCTGGCGCCACTATGGCGACAAGCTCAAAGCAGTGCTTCCCGCGCTCGGCACGCATACAGCCATGCGCCCCGAGCAACTTGCGCACATGTTTCCCGGCGTTCCCCATTCGTTGTTTCGCGTGCATGACTGGAGAAACGACGTTGAGACACTTGGCGAAGTTCCGGCCGACTTCATCCGCGAGCAGTCCGAGGGAAAGCTCCACTACTCCTGGCCCGCTCAGGTCAACAAGCTCATCTCCCGGGGTGGCTTTGATCTGATCCTGTCCATCGGTCAGGTTGTGCCGCATGAAGTCATCGGTATGGCCAACTACACCAAGAACATCCTCATTGGCACCGGTGGACGCGAAGGCATCAATCGCAGCCATTACCTGGGCGCGGTCTACGGAATGGAGCGCATCATGGGCCGCGCGGAGAATCCCGTGCGCAACGTGCTCAACTACGCCTCTGACCACTTCCTTCGCCACCTGCCCATCGTCTACGTGCTCACCGTCGTGGGTCGCACTGCGGATGGCCGCCTTGCCGTACGCGGCCTGTTTATCGGGGACGACGCCGAGTGCTTCCACCTGGCTGCCGAGCTCAGCCTTAAAGTGAATTTCGAGCTGGTCGAGCAGCCTCTGCAAAAAGCGGTCGTCTATCTCGACCCGGAAGAGTTCCACAGCACCTGGATTGGCAACAAGGCCGTCTATCGCACACGCATGGCGCTGGCAGACGGCGCGGAACTCATCATCCTTGCGCCCGGCGTGCATGAGTTCGGAGAAGACAAGGCAATCGACGCGCTCATTCGTCGCTTCGGCTACTTTGGAACGCCTGCCACGCTCAAAGCGGTGGAAGACCATCCGGAGCTTGCCGGAGATCTCAGCGCTGCCGCGCATCTCATCCACGGCTCCTCCGAGGGCCGGTTCACCATCACCTGGTGCCCGGGCCACCTCAGCCGGCAGGAGGTCGAGAGCGTCGGCTTTCAGTTTGGCGATTTGGCTGCCATGCTCAAGCGCTACAACCCGGAATCGCTCGCGCAGGGCCACAACCGCGTAAATGGCGAGGATCTCTTCTTCATCGCCAACCCCGGTCTGGGGCTCTGGGCGCACAGCAGCAGGCTTTAATTCAGAGGACAACATGGCAAAACAGGGTCTTCAACTCGGCAAATACTCCGTCGGCACGGGAGACAGGTTCGCGCATCAGGCCAAGGCGCAATTGAGCGCCTGCATGCAAGCGCTCCAGAGCGGCGTGGAAGTGACTCCAGTGTGGAACAAGTCCAATCGCGAGCACACCATCATCGGCTCGGAGCCCACATCGGTGCGCCAGGCAGCGGACGCCGCAGTGCAGGCGCTTGGCTGGAAGCACGCCTACTTCTGCGACGCGGATCACATCACTATCCACACCGTGCAGCGCTTTCTAGACGCCTGCGATTTCTACACGATTGATGTCGCCGAATTCATCGGCCAACCGCCCTCGACTGCCGATCTCGATGCCTTCGTCCAGCGCCATCCGCATCTCGTTGGCCGCATCCAGCTTCAGGGCACGGCGGAAGAGTTCTCCATCACCCCGGAAGTACTGCACCAAACCGCGCAGAAATATCTCGCAGCGGTCAAGCGTGCGGGCGAGGTCTACCGAGCAATCTTGCAGGCCAAGGGCGCTGGCAACTTCATCCCGGAAGTCTCCATGGACGAGACGGACAGCGCGCAGAGCCCCGTCGAACTGCTCATCATCCTCGCCGCCATCGCAGAAGAAGGCATTCCCATTCAAACCATTGCGCCCAAGTTCAGCGGCCGCTTCAACAAGGGCGTGGACTATGTGGGCGACGTCGCACAGTTCGAGCGCGAATTCGGTCTGGATGTCGCGGCCATTCAGTACGCGGTGACCCATTTCGGGCTCCCGCCCAATCTCAAGCTCAGCGTCCACTCCGGCAGTGACAAGTTCTCCATCTACCCCGCGATTCACGCCACCATGCAACGCTTCAACGCCGGCGTGCACCTGAAGACGGCCGGGACCACTTGGCTGGAAGAGTTGATTGGCCTTGCGGAGGCCGGCGGCGAAGGCCTTGCGCTGGCCAAAGAGATCTACGCCGAGGCCCACGCGCATAGTCAGGAACTCTGCGCGCCCTATGCCTCAGTCATCGACATCGATGAGGCGCGCCTGCCCACGCCGGCAGAAGTGCGCGGCTGGTCCTCAAACCAATACACCTCTGCGCTTCGCCATGTTCCTGGGTCGCCCGACTACAACAACAGCTTTCGCCAGCTGCTGCACGTTGGCTTCAAAGTCGCGGCAAAGATGGGTCCTCGCTATCTGGATCTGCTCGAGGCCAACGAAGCCGTCATCACCAAGAATGTTACCGAGAATCTTTTCCAGCGCCACATCGCCCCCGTATTTCTCGGGGCGAAAGCAGCCGCAGGCCCGGCATAGGCGTAGGTCGCCGGGTTCTCCGTTCCTCCGCCGCAAATCAACGCTGGATACGCGCGGATCCGCCGGCGGCAAAGGCCCGCACCTGCTCCACTGTCGCCATCGTCGTGTCTCCAGGGAAGGTCGTCATCAGCGCACCATGCGCCCATCCCAGCCTCAGGGCCTGCTCCGGCGTCTCTCCCTGCAAAAGGCCGTAAATAAACCCCGAAGCAAAACCGTCTCCGCCGCCAACTCGGTCCAGCACTTCCAGTTCGCACGTTGGAGCGGTCACCGCTTTGCCATTCACCCAGGCCACCGCACTCCAGCTGTGCCGGCTCGTCGAATGCACCTCCCGCAAAGTGGTCGCAACCACCTTCACCTTCGGGTAGCGTTCCACCACGCGCTCGATCATGGAGAGGAACGCAGCCGAATCCAGCTTGGACCGGGTAGTCACCTCAGGCCCCGCAATTCCCAGCCCTTTCTGCAGGTCCTCCTCGTTGCCCACCAACACATCCACGTTCTCCACAATCGCACCCAGAATCTGCCGCGCACGCTCACCGCCCCCGCACGTCTTCCATAGCTTCTCCCGGTAGTTCAGGTCAAAGGAGCACACGGCGCCCGCCTCACTGGCCGCTCGCATCGCCTCAATCACAAGGTCTGCAGTCGTCTCCGATAGCGCAGCAAAAATGCCTCCGCTGTGGAACCAACGCACGCCCTCGGCGAAGATCGTCTTCCAGTCAAAATCGCCGCATTGGAGCTGCGCAGCCGCTTCATTACACCGGTTATAGAAGACCACCGGAGCACGCACCCCAAGCCCCTGGTCGCTGTAGACCGCAGCCATATTGGGTCCTCGAACTCCGTCGTGCTCAAACATGCGGTAAATGGGCCGCACGCCCATCGCACGCACCCGCTCGGCAATCAGGTCGCCAATCGGATAGCGAACCATCGCGGAAGCAATGGCCGTACGCATGCCAAAGCAGTCTGACAGGTTCGCAGCCACGTTGAACTCTCCACCGCTCACGTGGATTGCAACATTCCCTGCTTTTCGGAACGGTACAATGCCGGGGTCAATGCGATGTACCAGCGCACCTAGCGAGAGCTGATCCAATGCGCCTCCCGTGCGAATCTTGAATCCCAATTCCATGGTTCCGATCTCCTCTTTTCCTTCCTTCTTCCCCGTATGCCGCAACTCGAATCAGCCGGCACGGCCAGCAAATGCTTCGCCAGGCAGACACTTGGCCAGGAAGGCTCTACACACACTAGGCTAGAGCATCCCTGTCCCGGCATGGCACACGTCGGTCGCAGAGGCCCAAACTGCCCTCTGGTCGCAGCCCATTCTACCGCCTGAGAGGTCAGACCATAGAGCACGGGTGCGATATACCTTACAAATCCACCCAACCTGCCAAGACTCAATCCAATAAAAAAAGCAGCCGACGGCTCCGGATGCGCTGGAACGGTTTCACTTCAGTCTCTCAGGGGATGGACGAGACTCTGTTTTGACCAGTGCTGCGTTCCTTCCGGTGAAGTGAGTTGCCCGCGTGGTCCGTCCTCGCGCAACGCTGAATTTCTCCCGCAACATCTGCAACCTCGAAATCCGAAATTGCCCATACGCGCGCCCCGCGCTCCTGCCCTCTCGTCGCTCTGGCAATTTTGCGTCATAGGGATATTACCGTGACAAGAAAGGCTACATTCTGAAGGATGCCGTGGATTCACGTAGCTTGTCGGCGATCGATACCCTGGAACCGGCCGCGTACAACGAGCGCGCAACCGGTTCCGGCGCAGACTTAATCGAAGCTGCTGTAAACTAAGGAAACAGGCTGTCATCCCTGCAGCGGAGGGATGGGTGAGCGGTTGAAACCGGCGGTCTTGAAAACCGTTGTGCCCGAAAGGGTACCGGGGGTTCGAATCCCTCTCCCTCCGCCATTGAGCCGATGAACAAGAACTCCATCCTCAAGGCGCTGGAACGCATGGGCTACAAGGGCCGCATGACCGGCCACGGCTTCCGTGGCTTGGCCTCCACTGGAGTGCCCGGCAAATGCTGAACCAGTTGGAGTGAGAGAAAATGGCCTACTGAATCCGTTGATCACCGCGCCGGCTGCGTAGCTGAAATGGGCCGTCTGCGCCTGCACGTGCGGCAGCGCCGCCCCGGCGAAACCCAACACAACAACCATGATTCGAATCAAGGCGCGAATGTACACTTCCTTGCGCGATCGACAACCAGACAAACGTCCCCCTTTGGTGAACCTGTTTCCACACCACGACGCAACCGAAGCGTCCGGCGATGCAGCCGGTTGCCGTTGCGCAATGCAAATTCTCGAAGCTGCCATCACAGCGGCGGCTCGGAACACAAGATTGCGGAGCGGGTCGGCTCGTGCCAGCTGAATCAACTCCAGTCGCGCAATGCGACGTGGACACAAGCCTTGCTATGCCGTGCTTCCAATGGGCCAGCACCGAAGTGATTCCGCTCGCGTTAGGTAACCCTTGCCGGCATCCTCCGAAAGGAAGCTACGCGGTCTAAGCCGGCTTGGTCATGTATTTGCTAAGAACGTTGACCAGGCCCTGGTTGGGAATACACTGCTTGCGCGAGAAGGACGACAGAATATGATCCATCTCGTTCTCTGATAGTCCCTTGAAGAGGCTGGAGTAGAGCGGCTGCATAAGCGTTCCTGTATAGAAGCACAACAAGGTTTGGCTGACGCACCGTACATTGAGTCGCGGATCGAGCTGCGGATCGGCTACGACCTGAAGGATCTGGCCGGCAAGGTGAGCCGTCGCGTCCTTGACCGGCGTTGGAGGCAACCACTTCATCCAATCGTCGGTCCCGAGAGCGCGCTTCTTGCGAAGAAGGTCGCCGATGCGCTCCATGTATGGAGATGCGGGGTCGAGCGTGAGCATACCCATGACGCCGACGTCCTTGTAATTCCAGGTTGTCCAGTGTGCATCGTTCTGTTCGAAGATGCCAATCTGATCATCCAAGGCACGAAGCCGGTCAGGATTTTCATCGGGTGGACCATTGTAAACAGACCCAAACTCGCCCACCCACAACGGAACGTTATGCTGCCTGGTAAACTTCGTCCCCTCGGCATCGAGGAAGAAGCGCTCCTGCCTTGCCTGGTCCCAAACCTCAGAACCGCTCTTCGCAGCGGATCGAGGATGGATGGTGCCGGGATATCGGCCAGGTCCAAAGCCGGGCACGGTGTAGTTATGTGAGCTGTACGCAAGATTGTCGTCGAAGGGCTTCTCTAATCCCAGAAACTGCTTTGCGTAGTTATCGCCTTCAAGGAAGATGATGTGGCGGGAATCTAGCTTGCGAATCTCCGATACAACCCGCCGGAAGAGGGAATTCATCCGGTCCCAGCGGGGCCTGTAATTGGAATAGATATTCCAGGGGTAGTCGCCCATATCGTTGTTTGAACAAGGCTCGTTGAGGATGTCGTACCCGGCGACCACGGCCCTGTTCGCATAGCGTCGTGCGAATTCCCGCCAGAGGGCAACATAGCGATCCTGAAAAGACGAAAATGTCCAAAGGAGACTGATGCGTGATGCGTTGTCAGAGTGCCAATGGACGTTCTGCCATCCCTGCGCCGAGTGGAGATCCAGGATCACGTAGAGACCATGATTTTCGCATTGGCGCAACACCTGGTCGAGACGGGCGAAACCGGACTCTTTGTATTTGAAGGGAGCGGCATCGTCCTCGAAGTGCCGGTAATTCAGAGGGATCCTGACGACGGAAGCGCCTGCCTGTCTGAGAAAGATCACGTCGTCTTCATTGAAGAAGTAGTCGAGCATTCGTTCGAAAAAGAAGTGTGCCTTCGCGGGACCAAGCACCTCCGCCATTTCAGCGCGGAGCGTGTGCTCTGCACCGGGGTGGCCGTTGATGAAATCTTCCATGTTCATCCAACCGCCGGGACATGTTCCCCTCAGGCGAACTTTATTCCCTTTGGCGTCGATGATGTGACGGCCGCTGACGCGAAGGAACTCCATTTTGTTGTCGCCCTCAGACATGTCCGCTGCTTGTGGACTGGCGAGCTGCTCTGCTGCGGACGGGGTTGCCTTGCCCGCGAGCGCTGCCGCACCGGTAAACGCGGCCAGCTTAAGAAACTCGCGCCGCGGCTGCAATTCGGTTGCTTTCCTTGACATAAGACCTCTTTCGAAATCCGGTTTGAGGGTTCACGATGGTGTTTACCGCAATTGAGCAACAGGAATGACGCACGACGTGGCGTGACAGCTCCTGCAATTTGCCAGCGCTCAAGGGCATGCGACAGAGAATCATCTGCGCGCATGCGAAACAGGGCAGCCAGGCCCACGAACACATGATAGCCCCGATATATGCGCCCCTTGGGTGTAAGCAGGCATCGCGGCTCAGGGTGCCCGCTGCAACTGGCAGTGGTTTGCTACCGCGGGCTCTGCGTCCACAGCTTCTTCAGGGTTCGCATGATTCCACGGTCTTGTGCAAGGGAGAATGGAGGCAATTTGTGCTCCACGCATCCAGCGCGAAAACGACGCGCCTCGCCGCTCTGCTATCCTTTGGTCCTGACGGCGTCGCAGTCGGAACGCCGCGCTCGCGCTATTGAGTCTTAGTTCCCCGGAGGTATCTCGTGAAGAAAAATCTGATCTTCGGCCTGGCGATCTCTGCCGCACTCTCCATACCCGCCTTCGCTGCCCTTAAGCCAGGTGACCACGCACCCGAGTTTTCTGCCCCCGCCTCCCTGGCGGGCAAGCAATTCCATTTCTCGCTGAAGGCCGCGTTGAAAAAGGGTCCCGTTGTCGTTTATTTCTACCCATCTGCCTACACCGGCGGCTGCGATCTTGAGGCCCACACATTTGCTCAGGACAAGGACCAATTCACAGCTGCCGGCGCCAGCATCATTGGCATCTCGGAAGACAGCATCGCACGCCTCGATCAGTTCTCTGCCGATCCCAAGTACTGCGCGGGCCGTTTCCCCGTCGCGTCCAATCCGAGCGGCAAGATCGCAGCTTCCTACGGCGTGACGGCCGCTCCCGGAAGTGCCGGCCTGAAAGACGTGCGCGGTGTCGCCATTGACCACGGCTTTTTTGAACGCATAACCTTCGTGATTGGAAAAGATGGCAAGATCGTAGCGGTATTCTCTTCCGAGGCAAATCATTTAGCGCCGGATGCTCATGTGAAGAAGGCGTTGGCGATCGTGCAGCAGCTTTCCCGCAAGTAATTGCGGGCCGACGCCTCGCTGGAATCAATCATGCGGGATCGGCAGTGTGCGCTCAATCGATTGAAAATCTGGCTGCCCCGCGTCAGCGCTACCCGCGGGGCAGGAAGCGACTCTTGGTCCGTGGGGACTTATTGAATTCTGCACTGCTGTCCAATCAGTGTCGGAAAGTCTGCTTGGACAAAGTCGTAAACTGCGGCGCGATTGCCGTCGATCGATGATGGGTAACCAACGATCCGGAGATTAAAGCGCAATGGCGGATCTTAAATAGGGCCCCCTGTGGTCCGAACGGGTTCGTACAACTCGGATGCCTTCTCATGCCGCTCAGACATTTATGAGATGGCCTTTAGCCATTCGCAGTTTCCCGATCTAATTCAGTCTCGGGCGTCAAAAGGGCGTCACAGTCCTAACTCTTATCATTCACTCAGGCTCATTTGTTCCGGTGCTGAACCCGCCACCCGCACGGCCGGCGCTGCGCGGGAGAATTGTCTCATACGAGGCGGAAGACGAAGGCTTAGGTACTTCTAAGTCGAGGACGACAACAAAGGAAGAGTCAAGTCCCCCCGCCACCCCATGGGACGGAGCCGCTGTCCAACATCGCCGTGTGTGCAGTGGGAGGCAAGAACGCACGCGGTGCCAATCCGCGACGACGGGTTCACGGAAACCGAGCGAGATTTTCCTCGCGATTTGGGAATGGGGCCAACTTGGCCGGCATAGCGACGTAGCCTGCGCGGCGCTTCCTCACGGCTGACGGGGTGTTGGTCCCTGTTCCTGCGAATGAAGAACTGGGGAGCTTTCATCCGTCAATGGGATAAGAAAAGGTTCGGGGCTTATACGTCCCCTGTGGCACGTGCCGCAAGTGACTGGCATGCCCGCTCCATGGATCTTAGTAATGAAGTCGTCGTTGATCTGCTCGGTCATCCTGTACATCATCCGCGCCATGCCCTTCATCGGTTTTGAGTCGTCGGCATAGTCCAGTCGCAGACTCCCGTCCGGGCCAACATTCTTTGGGTCTTCGGTGTGGCAGGAATCGCAGCGCACACTCAGCGAACCTGACCACTCCTCCATGATGTCGTGCACCTGCAGCCCGGTTAAATCTTTCGGCAGGGCCCTCAGATTCGTCGGAGCAGGATAGACTGCGGGCCGCGGTGAACTGCTTCGCACCGCTGGCTGACCTTCTTCGGCTGTGGCAAATGCAAGAACCGCCACTACCAGCAACGCAAGCATCGCCGAGAATCGAATTTTTGACGACGCCTGCAATCTGGAATCCTCGCGAATGGGGAGGGACCGTGCCCGCCTCAGTCCGCCCGTGTTACCAGCTATCCTTCGCCTTCTGCTGCTTTGACCAGAGATACTCAACAATCTTATGAATGTCTTCATCACTCATCAGCTTCTTCCACGATGGCATGTACAGCGGGGGCGTTGGGCCGGCTGCATTGTCCAGCGGCGGGACCTTTCCATTCCGAATGATCTCGATGATTTCGTCCTTGGTGTAGTCATCGGAAACGTGGAGCAGAGAAGGAACCTGCCCGCCCTGGGCGTTCGGATTGGGAACCCCGCCCTGAAGCTCTGTCCCATGACAACCCGCGCAGCCAAAGCGTGCAAAATCTCTCTTCCCTGCTTCGATTGCCACATCTTCCGGAGTAAGTTTGTTCGACCTGTGCGCCACAATTTCTGTCGCATCCCGCGCGGTAGCCGTCGCCATAAAGGCGACCAGCGCCTTTCGGGAATTCGTATCAAGGTCATATTCCGGCATCGTACTTCCCGGGTACACCAGTTGTGGATTGATCAGTTGCTCGTCGAGCCACGCCGGCGAATGACGCTTGATGACGCCAAGCAAGTCTGGGCCAACCTTCGCGCCCACTCCTCCAATGGAATGGCAAACAATGCAGTCCTTCTCGACAAAGAGTTGGCGCCCGTAGTCGGGACTCGGAATCAGCCGCACGCTCGAGTAATACGAGCCCATGTCCGCATTGGTCAGCGAGAGCATGTAGTACGTAAGGGCGCGGGCCTGCCCTCGGGTGAAGTGGAAGTTCGGCATGGCTGAGCCGGGCGAGACCACGTTGGGCGCAAGGAAATGATGTTCGAGCCACTCGGGCGAGCGGTGGTTTGCGCCTTCCGCGGTCAGGTCCGGACCAATGCTGCCGCCCACACCATTCAGCTTGTGGCAGCCATGGCAACCCTCGGTCTCAAAGAGGCGCCTCCCTTCGGTCAGTTCCGGCACTCCGGGAACATCGCCCTCCTTGTGGCATCGGCCGCAGGAGGCGCGAATATAGTCCTTCGCCAGCAGAGGATCCTGCCAGAATGGCACATTCCCATGTGCATCTTTCACGTCCGTTGCCAGCCCTTGGCCGCCGTGGCAAATGGTGCAGCCAAACTTGGAGGGCACATGCGGCGCCAGTCCTGAGTGATAACGAAATGGCTCCGGCGCGTTCTTCATCGTCGGGTCATCCACGCCCAGATGGCACGTGGTGCAACGGTCCACGCGCTGCAACCCCGGCAGCAGAATCTGGTGAATCTGCGGCGGAGTCGCCAGAACTGCGGCCTTGGCCACCGCGTTGGGCTCCCCCTGCGCTTCCAGTTGGAAGTACTGGCGTTGATAGTTCTTCCACGATGGCGTGCTCGATTGCCACACTGCGATCACGATCAGCACGAGAGCAAGCATGCTCAGCGCAAAGAAAATTGGCGGTAGTTTGCGTCCCATTACTCTGCCCTCGCAACAACATGTACCCACGGCGGAACAAACGCCCAACCCGGGCCTCGGAAGAACGTTCCAATAACAATCAGAACCAGGTTGGCCACCACGAAGATCGTGAACAGCCAGATGGCCCACTTGCGGTCCCCCGGTCGGCGGCTGGGGTTCCTGTCAAAATATGGAATCGCCAACAGTGCAAGAACCATCAGCGCCGGTGCCACCACACCCCCCAGCAGCGCCGAGTGACTCACCAGCTCCTGCAGACCCAGGAAGTACCAGGGCGCCTTGGCCGGGTTCGGAGTCTTTGCGGGATTGGCCATCTCTTCCAGCGGAGCATGAAAGTAGAGGGAAATCGCCATGATGCTGGTGACCGTCACCATCAACGCAATGGCCTCGCGGAAGAACGCATACGGATAGGAGAAGACGGCGTCTTCTTCCTCTTCTGGAGTGATGGTTTCAAAGATCGGCTTGCCGGTTACCACTTCCATCAGTCCGTAGGTCTTGTCCTGTGAGGCTGCAACGGTCTTCAAGGGAGCCACGTCTGCCGGCGCGCCAATGGTCACCAGTGCTTCGGTCTTTTTCGCCTTCAGCTTCCATAAGGGCCGCGACAGCCCGCCATCCTTGCGAATTCGCCAGAAGTGAACAATCGTCAGCAGGATGACGAGCGACGGAAGAATGGCTACGTGCAGCACATAAAAGCGAATCAGCGCCGCCTCTCCGACCGTGTGCCCGCCAAGCAGAATCTCCCTTAGCTGGCCGCCAATAATCGGCGCATAACTGCCAATATTGGTTCCTACGGTGATCGCCCAGTACGCCAACTGATCCCAGGGCAACAGATAACCCGTGAACGACAGACCTAAAGTCAGCAGCAGGAGAAGCACGCCGACAACCCAGTTGAACTGACGCGGCTTCTTATAGGAGGCGGTGTAGAACACGCGGCACATGTGAAGAAACACGCACACCACCATGGCGTGGGCTGCCCAGCGGTGCATCGCGCGCAGAAAGGAACCCATGAAGACGACAAACTGCAGATCCTTCATGTCCTGATAGGCCACCGGCGGATAAGGCCGGTAGTAGAACATCAGCGCAATCCCCGTGGTCAGCAGGATCAGAAACAGAAAAAAGGTAATGAACCCTAGGTAGAACGTGTACCTGAACCGGAGGTTCTCCTTCTTCACCTTGGCTGGATGAATATGCAGCCAGACGTTGTGAAAGACCAGCTCGGACTTTCCCTTGTCGGTTGACAGCGGATCCCGCCGCACGATCGATTGCCAGACTTCTCTAAAAAGATTCATCGTTACACCATCAACCGGTAGCTGGAGGGCACTGTCTTGTCCTTGTCTACGCGGAGTTGACCGTCTCGCGTCATCGTCACCTCAAACCAGTTCAAGGGCCGCGGCGCCGGCCCATGCAGCACCCGGCCATTGGGCCCGAAGACGCTGCCATGGCACGGACAGTGAAAGTGGTGGTCGCTTTGGAAATATGCGACAGTGCAGCCAAGGTGGGTGCACACCGCACTCGCCACTGCAAAGCCCCTGTCCCTGTCGCGGAACACGAAAATTTTCTCGTCCGTAAGAAAAGTTGGCGGACCGTACGGAAAATCTGCAGGATTGCCGATCTTGAACACTTGAGGCGGCTCATAAAATACGTCCGGCACGAGGAACCGGACAACTGCTCCCAGGCTTACTGCCACGCCCGAACACAGCGTGACAAAACCTGCCGCTCCCCAGCTGAGAAAAGCTCGACGATTCATTCCCTTGCTCCCCTATTCAAAAACTTCCCGTTCATGCCGTTCCAAAGATTCCATCGTGATGGCGCCCGTCGGGCACCGATCGGCACACAAGCCGCAGCGAATGCATTTGTCTTCGTTCTTGATAATGGCGCCGGCCTGGCCTGCTTTCAGTTCCTCGGCAGGCTTTCCGTATCGCGCCGCAATCAGGGCGTCGTACCGCGCGTCGCCGTTCACTTGCACCAGGTCCACAAGCCGCAGACAATGCTCGGGGCAGATGTCTACACAGCCCGCGCAGAGGATGCACTTCGATCCATCAAAAATGGTGTTCACCTGGCATTTCAGGCAACGCAGTCCTTCGGCCCGTCCTTGTTCCTCGTCAAAGCCCAGTTCCACTTCCGCAATCCCGATGCGGCGATTGGCGGCAAGCATCGGCATCTTCTGGCGCGGAGTCGAAAGAAAACCTTTGGGCATCTTCCAGTCCGGCAGGATGCGAAAGCGGCGGCTTACTGTCTTCTCAGTCTTCCCGCTCAGATACAAGTGGATGGATCGCGCCGAGCGATGACCGTTCGCCACCGCTTCCACCAGCACGCGAGGCCCAAACGCCACGTCTCCACCGGCAAACACTCCCGGAGCCGTGGTACTCAGGTCCTCGTTGATCTTCAGAATGCCACGCGGCGTCACCTGAACCCCGTCCTCGCTGTTGAGGTAGGAAAGATCCGCCTGCTGTCCAATGGCCAGGATCACGCTTTCGCACGGAATGATCTTCTCTTCGTCGCTGAATACGGGATTGAAGCGTCCGTTCTCATCAAATACCGTGAGACACTTGCGGACTTTGAGGCCGGTCACCACTCCATCCTGGCCCACAATCTCTTTGGGGCCCCAGCCGTTGTCCACCACAATGCCTTCCTGCTCGGCCTCGTCCACCTCGCCCTTCCATGCCGGCATCTGGGTGCGCGATTCCAGGCTGACCATATCCACCTGTTCCGCACCGGAGCGCATGGCCATGCGCGCGGCATCAATCGCCGGCTGCAGGCTCTTGTCTCCGGAATCCGGAGAACCGATATCTCCTGTCTCTTGCACCAGGCGCACTGCGGCACGCGCCACGTCAATGGCCACGTTGCCGCCACCCACCACCACCACGCGCTTGCCCAGCTCAATCTCAAATCCAAGGTTGACGTTGATCAGAAAATCAATGCCGTTGTAGACGCCCGCCAGGTGCGCGCCCGGAATGTTCAGCTCGCGGCCCTTGTTCAACCCCGTAGCCAGCAGAACCGCGTCAAACTTCGAGCGCATTTCCGCGAAGGAAATATCTCGGCCTACCGTAACGCGCGTGTGCAGCGTCACGCCCATTGCGAGAATGCTGTCCACTTCCATCTTGATAATTTCCCGCGGAAGGCGAAACTGCGGAATGCCCAGGTAGAGCATGCCGCCCGGCACC
>DATKTQ010000115.1:0-5542 GCA_035531055.1 Occallatibacter sp.
CTCCGCGGCACCGTCGCAGAAATCCGCCACACCCTCGCCCAGCGCGACCGCATCCGCGGCGAGTTCACCCTCCTCCTCGAACTCCCCGCCTCCAAATCTCCCTTGGGTGCCCCAGGTCCAGCTTTCGAGCGGCAGCGAGAAATGGGGACCTGGGAAGGAACAACTCCGGGTGCCTCAGGTCTCGATTCTGAGACCTGGGAAAGGTTGAATGCTTCGGGGGCAACTCCGGGTGCCCCGCCCCCCGCTTTTAGGACTCGCGAAAAAATCTCCACCCAGCTCGCCCGTCTCCAGGCCGAAGAAGGCCTCGACGAGAAAGACGCCCTCAAGCGCCTCGCCCGCGCCTCCGGCCAATCCAAAAGCGAACTCTACCGCGAACTCCAGCGCGAACGCGCCCGCCGCAAATAGCCGCCCCTCCCATAGCGCTTGTCCTCCTGAGCGGAGCACGCGAACCGGGGCCCCCACGGACAGGTCCACGTCCGTGGGGTGGTCTCGGGGCCTCGCGTTCGCGCAGCGAATGTGGGGTAAGCGGAGCGAAGGACCTGCTTCTGTTTTTCGTAACTTCCGGTTGGGCGGTCAACCACCCAGATCGGCTCATTGCGAGATACCAACGGCTATCGATACCGGAATCCGAACGATGTCACTGCTGATCGCTGTGATGTGAGGCCACCCAGCACGATTTTGGATCGCGGACACAGGAATCATTCGCATCTAGAAGATTCCCACCCAGGTCATTTCGAAATAGTTTCTTCGCCTCAAATTGGTCATACGTTCTCAGGATCGAAAGCTCCGGTACGGACAATTCGCGCAACTCAAACACGCCCATGCTGTCGCACACGCTCACATTGGGGATTTGCACGGCTGCGAGCAGGTGAGAGGAGTCGAGCCACTTTACTGCCGCCGTTAGCGCCCATTGACTCGCAGGTATTCCACCGTCGCAGCGAATTCCAGTCTCGAAGCCACTCTTCAACGCGTGATCCACTTGAAGGTCTCGCACACCAGAGTCTGAGACCTCGTAGACGTGCAGGTATGGTGAGAATCCCGAACAGCAGTAGGTATATGTCACTGCCAGCCATCGCGAATCCGGCGACCAGAGAATTTCTGCTCCCCGTCCCTTTGTTCGCAGATCGACGGTGTGCCCCCCGACGCTTACTTGTACTTTTTGTATTTCCCCCTCTTCAGGATCATCGACTAGCTTGGCAATGACGAATTCCCGCCCATCTGGCGCGAAGATTTTCTTGGTGTACCGCTCGTTCTCTGGGATGATCACTGAATGAACCGAGCTGTAAAGCGCATCTTTCGCGGCAGAGTTCTTCTGCTGTGCAAATGCGTGGAAGAGGGGGAGCAGGAGCAAAACCGAGAGTGATAATTTCCTTCGCACGTTCAGCAGCTTACGCCGATCCCCGGCCAAGTTCCACGAATACCGTGAAAACGGATTAATGCAGTCATTGAGGGTTTGGGGCGTGTTGTCGCCAATCCGGAGGTTACCCTCCTCACACCCCACTCCAGTCCCCCAGTCCCTGCGACGCCATTCCCAACCCGCCTCACTTACCCGTCGAAATCGGCACGCGCACGGACACCGCATCCGGACCCGGAAAATCTGCCGGCACCGGAAACGTCACCGGCCTGCGCGCAAGCCACTCCAGAGCCCGCGGAATGATCGTCTGCACCGCCGAATCGCGCATGCTGGCCGGCTGTTCATCCCCGTCCCAAACGTGTCCGTAGGTGGAGATGTAAACCCGTCCCTTGCCAAACGCCGTCGTCCACTCCACCGGCCACAGCATCCCCAGCCCCGGCACGTCATCCTGCGCATAGGCCAGCACATGCACATGCTTGGCAGGCCCCCGCGCGTAGACATAAACCTCCAGCCCCGGGGACATCCAGGCCCGCGGCATCCCCTTATGAATCGCATCGTTGCCCAGCCGCCTCACCAGCACGTCGCCGCGCGGCCCATGCTCCGTGCCGTGCCCCACGCCCGGCGGAATCCGCACCAGCTTCCCGTCTTTGGTCAATCGGATCGCCGTTCCGTAATCGGCCCTCCGCCAGCTCAGGCCCACCATCTGTTCATAAGCCTTCCAGCCCACAAATGCATTCTCGGCCGCGTGGTAGATGTACACACCTCCGCCGTTCCGAACATACTCCACGAACTCTTTCTTCACGGCCTCCGGCCACTCCGGCAGCTCCTTCACGCCGGCCAGCTCGCCGTTTCCGCCGTTGTCGTTGCAGGTCTGGATCACCACATCGTACGCGGCAAACTCCGGCCTCCACTTGGCCCATTCCGCGGACCCCATAGACGGCATGGTGCTCACGCTCACGTCGAACCCGCCTGCCTCATCCAGAATTCTCCGCAACAGCAGCGTAGTCTGCCGCCAGTCGTGATTACTGAATCCATCCACAATCAGCACGCGAATCTTCCCGCCATGCGCTTTCGGAAACGCAGGAGAAAGACCCGCAACGGCAATTGCCAGCAGGCATACAAGGGACCGAAGTTTCATGCCCCCAACCTATTCACCCACTTCTTGCTGTGTCAATCTCAAATCAGGCTCACCAGCAACTGCCAGTTGCCTCCCAACCGCTCGTCCTGCTTCCCTGTGTCCCTCCAGCCCGCTGTCAACCCTTCACACCCAAGATCTCCCGCAAATCTCTCATTCCAAACGCTAAAATCCCCGCGCCCGTTTGCCGGACATTCACCTTCCCCGTCGCACAATGGAACTGAGAAAGAACTCGAGGGGAATCGCCACGCTGCCGCCCAGCCACGAACCGGCTGACAACTGAGAACTGACCTCTGACACCTGGCTCCGCACAGCGGAGCCTACCCCCCCACCCCCTATACGAAATTTGCAGTTTTCCACAGCGATTTTGCCGAAAATTAAAGGAGCCCTCTTCGAACTCCCTTCGCCCCGACGCCACCGACATTCCCTGTTCCCTAGTCCCTGGTCCCTACTCCCAAGCCACCAGCACCCTCCGCACCGCCGCCTCGGCGTCCGCGGCCACCTGCAGCAGCTCCCGATTCTGCGCCCGCAAAAAACCCGCCTCCACCGCCGTATCCAGAAACCTCAGCAGCCCGTCCCAATACCCCGCCGTATTCACCAGCACGCACGGCTTGGCGTGCAGCCGCAGCTGCGCCCACGTCACAATCTCCATCAGCTCATCCAGCGTGCCGTACCCGCCCGGCAAAATCACGAACGCATCCGCCAGGTTCACCATCCGAGCTTTGCGCGCGTGCATCGTCGGCAACTGTTCCAGCCGCGTTAGCCCGCCGTGCGCAATCTCGCTGCCCGCCAGAATCTCCGGCAACACGCCAATCACCTCCGCCCCGCCCTTGAGCGCCGCATCGGCCACCGCGCCCATCAGCCCCACGCTCGCCCCGCCGTACACCAGCCCCAGCCGCGCGCGAGCCAACGCCGCGCCCAGCGCCCGCGCCTCGGCTGCAAACGCCGCATCTCGCCCGCTCGCGGACCCGCAATACACCGCCACTCGACGCACCGTCATCTCCGCCTCGCTCATCTCGTCCCCAGCATAGCGCTCGTGCCCATTTCTTCCTCCGCCCGCGCGGGTACACTAGGGTCAGGACCCTTCCTCTTCGGACCCCACGTCGTGCAGCCGCCTCTCTCCAATCTCAACCCCGAACAGCGCGCCGCCGTTGAAACCACGGAGGGGCCGCTGCTCATCCTCGCCGGCGCCGGCTCCGGAAAAACCCGCGTCATCACCAGCCGCATCGCCTGGCTCATTCAGGAGAAAGGCATCGCGCCTGACTCCATCCTCGCCGTCACCTTCACCAACAAGGCCGCCAAGGAAATGGGCGACCGCGTCGACCGCCTCCTCGGCCATGCCTCGCTGGCCAAGCCCCTCATCGCCACTTTCCACTCCCTCTGCGTCCGCATCCTGCGCCGCGACATCGAAGCCCTCCAAATCAACGGCCAGGGCCTCACCCGCTCCTTCGCCATCTACGACGAAAACGACCAGCAGGCCATCGTCAAGCAGATCATGCGCCGCATGGCGCTCGACACCAAGCAGCTCACCCCGCGCACCGTTCTCGGCCGCATCTCCTGGGCAAAAAACCACATGGTCGATCCCCAGGAGTACTACCTCGGCTCCAAGGATCCCAACAGCGAACGCATCGCCCACATCTACAAGGGCTACCGCGAGGAGCTGCGCAAAAACAACGCCCTCGACTTCGACGACCTGCTGCTCGAGGCTGCCCGCCTGCTCAAAGTCTCCGCCGAAGTCCGCCAGCGCTACCAGCGCCGCTATCGCTACCTCCTCGTCGACGAGTATCAGGACACCAACCGCCCCCAATACGAGCTCATGAAGCTGCTCGCCGGCGAGGCCAAAAACGTCTGCGCCGTCGGCGACGAGGACCAGAGCATCTACTCCTGGCGCGGCGCCGACATTCGTAACATCCTCGAGTTCGAGCAGGACTTCCCCAACGCCCGCATCATCCGCCTCGAGCAGAACTACCGCTCCACGCAGGTCATCCTCGAGGCCGCCGGCGCCGTCGTGCAGAACAACCTCCGGCGCAAAGGCAAGAAGCTCTGGACCGACCGTCAGGGCGGCTCCCTCATCGGCTATTACGAAGCCCCCGACGGCGAAAACGAAGCCCTCTTCATCGCCGACCGAATCCAGAAGTTTCTCCGCGAGGCCGGCCAGGACGCGGTCGAGGCCCACTGCGCCGTGCTCTACCGCACCAACTCGCAATCCCGCCTCGTTGAGGAAGCTCTGCGCCGCTACAACATCAAATACACCATGGTCGGCGGCTTCAGCTTTTATGAGCGCGCGGAAATCAAAGACCTCCTCGCCTATCTCCGCCTCGTCCGCAACCCGCATGACTCCATGGCGCTGCAGCGCGTCATCAACACGCCCACCCGCGGCATCGGCAAAACCACGCTCGAAACCCTCGAGCGGCTGGCTCTGGAAACCGGCTGCTCCACCTGGGATGCCGTCGCCGCAGCCCTCGCCAACCGCCTCATCCCCACGCGCGCGCTCATGGCGCTCGACTCCTTCCGCCAGCTCCTCCTGGACGCGCAGGCCATGATGGACCCCGACTTCGCCGGCAAGCTCTCAGCCGATCTCGCCGCCTCCGCCGCCAACGACGACGACACCGACACCGATTTCTCCTTCGGCGCCGTCACTGCGGACCAAGCCACTCCGGAACAAGCCACTCCGCAAGGGGAAAGCGCGGAAGCGCCCGCCATGAAGGGTACGGGCTTTAGCCCGTACAACAGTGCCACACAACCAGGCGGGGCTTCAGCCCCTGAGGGAAATGACACCGGCTTCGCCTTCGGCGGCAATGCCGACCAGATTCCCCTGCTCGACGCCAGCCACTTCTCGCCCTTCGCCGAATCGACCAAGCGCCCCTTCCTCAAAATGCCCAAGCAGGGCAAGGCCACGCCGCCCAAACAGCCGGACACCAGCACTCCGCCCGCCTCCGATCCCGCTCCGGCCCAGGTCGAAGGCCAGCCCGAAGCGCCCTTCCGCGCCCCCGGCGATGCCGCCACGCTCCCCGAGCTCATTCGCTTCCTCATTGACCGCACCGGCTACATCA
>DATKTQ010000116.1:0-50630 GCA_035531055.1 Occallatibacter sp.
GTCAGAATTTCGTTGTCCGGGAAAAGCTCAAGCGCCAGTTCATCCGTGCGGTCAATGTCCCGGGGATCTCCTGAGAGCGCAACCCAACGGAACGGCCCCTGCCCGGAGCAGAATAGCGGCCGAATATACTCCGGCACAAAGCCGGGAATGAGAAATGCGTCGGCGCAGCCGGCATCGAAGGCGAAGCGGCGGATGTTGTTGCCGTAGTCGAAGGTGACTGCGCCCGCACGCTGAAGATCAAGCATTGCGTCCACATGCACCACCATGCTGGCAGTGGAACGCTTCACATAGTCCTCGGGGTCGCGAGCGCGCAGCTCAGCAGCCTGCTCCAGAGAAAATCCCACCGGCACATAGCCGTTGAGCGGATCATGCGCGCTGGTCTGGTCCGTGACCACGTCGATCTGCACTCCTCTGCGGACAAGCTCGGGAAGTACATCCGCACAGTTGCCCACCAGCCCCACGGAAAGCGCCTTGCCCTCGCGCCGGGCATCCTCGCAAAGTGCCAGCGCCTCGTCCAGATCCTCGCTCAGCACGTCGCAATAGCGCGTGTCCACGCGGCGCTGGATTCGGCTGCGATCCACGTCCACGGCTAGCACCACGCCACCGTTCAGTGTGACCGAAAGCGGCTGCGCGCCGCCCATGCCGCCCATGCCGCCGGTCACCACCAGCTTCCCCTCGAGCGATCCGCCAAAATGTTGCTCGGCCAGCGCGGCGAAAGTCTGGAAGGTGCCCTGCAGAATCCCCTGCGTGCCGATGTAAATCCAACTCCCGGCGGTCATCTGCCCATACATCATTAGGCCCTTGCGGTCCAGTTCGTGGAAGTGCTCCCACGTGGCCCATTTCCCCACAAGATTCGAGTTGGCAATAATCACGCGCGGCGCCTGGTCATGTGTGGGAAACACTCCCACCGGCTTGCCGGATTGCACCAGCAGCGTCTCTTCATCCCCTAGCCGCTCCAACTCGCGCACAATGGCGTGGTAGCACTCCCAGTTTCGAGCCGCGCGGCCAATGCCTCCATAGACCACCAGGTCAGAGGGCCTTTCAGCCACCTCCGGGTCCAGGTTGTTCATCAGGCAGCGCAGCACCGCCTCCTGCTGCCAGCCCTTGCAGCGCAGTTGGTTCCCGCGCGGCGCGCGAATAATAGGCGAAGCGGCTACCGTCATAAATCCCTCCGATAAAGGCGCAGCGAGCCGGGGTAGGTCACACCAAGACTGCGCTAATCAGAATGTTACCCCTGGACAGGCTCAGGATTAAGAGCGAATCGATGGTATTTCCCCCGCATCGCCGTGGAATCCTCGATGTTTGTGCCGAATGAAAGTTCGCTCCGCGCTGCTTGCCCTTTCCGGCCGCAGACTCTTGCTTGATGGAAGCACTGGTCGTTATCCTTGCTCGAATGTCAAACACGCTTGTTGAATGTGTACCGAACTTCTCCGAAGGGCGCGATAAGGCCAAGGTGGATGCCATCGTGCAGGCCATGCAGATGCCCGGCGTTCATCTGCTGGATCGCGAAATGGATGCCGACCACAATCGCTGCGTCATCACGCTGGCGGGGGAGCGCGAAGCCATTCAGGAAGCCGTGATCCGCGGAGTCGGCAAGGCGGCGGAGTTGATTGACCTCACGACGCACACCGGGGCGCACCCGCGCATGGGCGCGGCAGACGTGATTCCCTTCATTCCCATCAAGGGCGTCACTCTGGAAGACTGCGTCTCCATGGCCCGCCACGTGGGCGAGCAAATCGCCGCGCGTTTCGGAATCCCCGTCTACCTGTATGAGGCAGCGGCCTCCACACCGGAGCGCCAGGGTCTTGAGCAGGTGCGCAAAGGGCAGTTCGAGGGGATTCGCGACGAGATTGGAACCAATCCGGCGCGGAAGCCAGACTTTGGCGAGGCACGGGTGCATCCAACAGCGGGCGTAACGGCCGTTGGGGCGCGCAAATTTCTCATCGCATACAACGTCTTTCTCAACACCGCCGACGTGGACGTGGCGAAGAAGGTGGCGAAGGCGGTGCGGTTTTCCTCCGGAGGCCTTCGATACGTAAAAGGAGCGGGCTTCCTGGTGCGCGGGATGGCTCAGGTTTCCATGAACCTGACGGATTTTGAGCAGACTCCGATCCACCGCGTGTTCGAATTTGTAAAGCGCGAGGCCGCGCGCTACGGCGTCGTCCCTGTCTCCAGTGAGATTATCGGGCTCATCCCCAAGCTTGCGCTGGAGCAGGCCGCCGAGTGGTTCCTGCAGGTGGAGAAGTTCGACTCCTCGCTCATCCTCGAAAATCGGCTCGCTGCCGTAATGGGCGGCACCATGGCCGTGGGTGGACTGCGCGCCGGCGTGGAGCCATTCATTGAGCAGTTGGCGGCACCTACGGCGACACCCGGCGGAGGCAGCGCTGCGGCGGCCAGCGGAGCCATGGCAGCCGCACTCGCCGGAATGGTGGCGTCCATGTCCCGCGGCAAGAAGGCCTACCTGCAGCACGACGCGCCACTCGGCGAAGCCATCGCGCGACTCGCCGTGTTGCGCGAAGACCTGAAAGCAGCGATTGATGCCGACGCCGAGTCCTATGAAGCCGTGAGAACGGCGTATCGTGCAGCCAGGGAATCCAGCGAAGGCGATCGACTCATCAATACAGCGCTGCGCCAGGCTACGAGCGTGCCCTTGCGCGTGGCCAAGCAGGCTGTCGAGGTTGCGCAAATCGCCGCCCATCTGGTGCCCATCACCAACCCCAACATGAAGTCGGACCTGACCTCGTCGATGGTCTTGGCGAAGGCGTCCCTCGTCGGGGCGCTGGCCAATGTCGATGTCAACCTCGACTCCATGAATCCGGAAACTGAGGACGACGAGAAGTTTGTCCGCGAGATGCGTGCGCATGCGGCCAGCCTGAAAGCCGAGGGCTGACCGGGACGCTCAGCTTTTCCGTCTTTCGATTATGCTTACCTCGATTCACAAATTGGCTCCCTTGAAGTGCTGTGTGAGAAAGACCGTCAACTTTGTATTTGTAGTCTCTGCCATTCTGTGTTTCGCCGCAACCACCCCGCCATCACCGGATTACGGCGGTGATTCCAGAGAACGGCAAGGGGCTGAAACTGAAGTTCGTCTACTGACCTGGTTGTCGAGCCTGAATCTCCCGTGTATCCAACCGCGTAATCAGGATGATTGCCGGGGCTCGATTCACCAGCCCATGCAACGGACAAGCTGATACCCTAGAAGCATGAAATTCGGGGTTTTGGTCTTCCCTGGTTCGAACTGCGACCACGACACATACAACGTGATTGCCGAAATCGCGCACCAGCCGGTCACGTTCCTCTGGCACGACTCCGAGGACCTGGCCGGTGTGGATGCCGTACTGGTTCCCGGCGGCTTTGCCTACGGGGACTACCTGCGCACCGGAGCCATTGCGCGCTTCTCCCCGGTTATGCAGGCCGTCAAGCGGTTTGCCGACGGCGGTGGCCTGGTGTTGGGCATTTGCAATGGGTTCCAGATCCTCACCGAGGCCGGCTTGCTCCCGGGCGCACTCATGCGCAACGCAGGACTCAAGTACATCTGCCGGCAGGTGCACCTCCGCGTGGAGACCACGAACAGCCCGTTTACCAACCAGTTGAAACAGGGCGACGTGCTCCAGATTCCCATCGGCCACATGGAAGGCAACTACTTCTGCACGCCGGAAGAGTTGCATCGGCTGGAGTCGGAAGACCGCATTGCCTTCCGCTATGCCACGCCCGCGGGCGAGGTGACGCCCGAGGCCAACCCGAACGGCTCGCTGGGAAACATTGCGGGCATCCTGAGTGAGAAGCGCAACGTGCTGGGCATGATGCCGCACCCCGACCGGTCGAGTGAGAGCCTTCTGGGCTCGGCAGACGGCTGGAAGATCTTTGCCTCAATGCTCAACGCACTGGCAGCGCAGTGAAATGCCAGGCGAGCCACGAAGAAGCGTGATCGAATGATCGATATCCACACGCACCTGATTTACGGAGTAGACGACGGGTCGCCCGATCTGGAAACTTCGCTCATCATGGCACATGCGGCGGTCGAAGAAGGCATCACACACGTGGTTTGCACGCCGCACGCCAGCGAGAATTACCCCTACAACGCTTCTCTGAATCGCGAACGCCTGGAGGAGTTGCGTAGCCGGATGGACGGGCTGCTGGAACTGAGCCTGGGCTGCGACTTCCACATGAACGCGAGCAACATCATGGACGCCCTTGAACACCCGCTACGCTACTCCATCAACCAGAAGGGATATCTCCTCATCGAATTCCCTGACTTGGTGATTCCGCCGCATTTGAGCGAGGCCATGCACCGTCTGCAGTCGGCAGGATACACGCTCATCATCACGCACCCGGAACGGAATGCCATGCTGCAGCAGAACCCCAACCGGCTGGGCGAATGGATGCGCGACGGCTGCCTTGTGCAGGTCACGTCCGCCTCCCTCTACGGGCGGTTCGGCAGGATTGCCGAAGCCTTTTCCAACGCGCTGCTGGAGCGCAATTGGATCCACTTCCTGGCCAGCGATGCACACCATCCCGAGTGGCGCCCGCTGCACCTGCGCCGGGGTTATGACTACGTGGCAGACCACGCCGGTGCGGAAGCCGCGGAGCGCCTCTACATCCGCAATCCACAAGCCGCAGTCCGCGGGGATGAAATGCCCCCGCAGCCGGAGCCCGTTGGTCTTTGGGAGATGGTTCCTCTGCAATTCGATCCGCGATCCGCCAGTTCCAACAAGAAGGGCTTCTTCGCCCGGCTGTTTTCGCATTAGGTCTTGCGCGGCAGACGCTACAGCCCCAATCCTCCGTCCACGGCCAACACCTGTCCGGTAACGAAGCTCGGACCACCGGCGAAGAAAAGCACAGCCTGCGCCACATCCGCTGCAGTACCGTTCCGTTGCATGGGTGTCTTGCCGGCAAAGCGCTGCCCTACCTGCTCCGGACTGTCGTCCATCGCAATCCAGCCTGGCGCCACACAGTTCACGCTCACCGCAGGGGCAAACGCCTTGGCCATGGCCTGGGTGAGCATGTGTAGCGCAGCCTTGGAAGCGCAGTAATGGGCGTGATCGGCCCAGGCGTGCAGGCCGCCCAGCGAGCCAATGTTCACAATTCGCCCCTGATGCGCCCGGAGATGCGGAAGCGCCTCGCGGGCCACCAGAAACGGTCCACGGGTGTTGGTGGCAAACACCGCATCCCACTGCTCCAGGCTCATGGTTTCCAGGGGCGCAGCTGCAAACATTGCCGCATTGTTCACCAGCACGTCAAGCCTGCCGTGGAACGCCACCGTGGCGGCAACGGCCTGCCGCACGGAGTCTTCCGAGCGTACATCGCAGGCACAAGCCTGCGCGCAGCGGCCCAGGTCCTGGATTCGTTGTACGGTTTCGCCCGCCTCCGCGGCGGATTCACGGTAGGTCACCGTGACGTCGGCTCCTGCTCGGGCCAAGGTCAACGCAATCTCGCGGCCAATGCGCCGGGCGCCGCCGGTGACCATTGCCGACCTGCCACTCAGAACTTGCGTCTCCATTTTCCGGTGAGCCCCGGCTTTCGGTGAGTTCCGGTGTCCCGCCCTGCCGTCAGCGGGCAACGGCATCCAGCTCTACTGCGACTGCGGCTTGCTCTCGTCCTGCTTCGCGGCTTCGGTGCGCGCGTCCTTGCCGGACGACTTCGCGTCTCCGCTCTTCCCGGAGTCGGGTGTTTTTTGTGTATCCGGCTTCTTGCCCGTCACGCTGATGTCGTGGCCCTCGTAGATGGAGTACTGCCCGACGGGCCGCTTCAGCTTGACCACAATCGACAGGCTCGACTTGTTCAATTTGAAGTCCTGGCCGTAAGTCTGGTAGCCGTGGGCAATCACCTGCAGCAGGACTTCGGAGCCGGTAGGCAGAATGTCCAGCATCGTTTTGCCATCCTCATCGGTGTGCAGTTCCATGGTGCCCTTGTCGCCCACCTGGTGGAAGATTACCGATGCGTTCTGCACAGGCTTTCCGTCGTCCTTGCGCAGGATGGTTATCATCACGCGGGAGGTCGGCGGCGGCGCCTTGTATTTGCGACCTCGGCGGTGGGACTCCTGAGCGCCCGCAGTCCAACTAAGCGCCAGAAAGACGAATGCGGCAAGCACGGCGAGACGAAAATTGCGGCGGTACATCATGCCAATATTGTACCCGCTGGCAGCTTTTCCGCGCGAGTCAACCCTGGCCAGCAGCGGGGCTGACGCAGCAGAGACCGGCGGCAATCAGACTTCCGGATGCCACAGAAAAGCGGGTACACTAAAGTTGAGGTCGTTATGCCGGAGATTCAGCGCAGAAAGACGGGTACAGTCAGGATCGGTCAGGTTCGTGTGGGCTGGGAAGTGCCGGTTGTCGTGCAATCGATGACCAACACAGACACGGCCGACGTCCCGGGCACCATTGAGCAGGTGGCAGCTCTGGCGCTGTCGGGCTCTGAGATTGTCCGCGTCACTGTAAACAATGAGGATGCGGCCGCCGCGGTTCCCCATATTGTGGAAGGCCTGGCCAAGCGCGGCATTCACGTGCCCATCGTCGGCGATTTCCATTACAACGGGCACCTCTTGCTCAAGAAATTCCCCGCCGCGGCCCGGACGCTGGCCAAGTACCGCATCAATCCCGGCAACGTGTCCATCGGCCGCAGGGACGACGACAACTTCCGCATCATGGTGGAGTGCGCAGTCGAGAACGACAAGCCGGTCCGCATCGGCGTCAACTGGGGATCGCTGGATCAGGCGCTGCTGACGCGCATGATGGACGCGAACAGCCGCCTGCCGGACCCGCTGCCGGCCCGCGACGTGATGATGGAAGCCATGGTGGTCAGCGCGCTGGAGTCCGCCAAGGCTGCCGAACACTATGGCCTGGGCCACGACAAGATCATCCTGTCCGCCAAGGTCAGCGGCGTTCGCGACCTAATTGACGTCTACACCAGTCTCGCCGCGCGCTGCGATTACCCGCTGCATCTGGGCCTCACCGAGGCCGGCATGGGCTCCAAGGGGCTCATCGCTTCCACCGCGGGTCTGTCGCCGCTGCTGCTGGCCGGCATCGGAGATACCATCCGCGTGAGCCTGACGCCCAAGCCCGGCGGCGACCGCACAGAAGAGGTCCTGGCTGCACAGCAGATCCTGCAATCCCTTTCAATCCGTAGCTTTATGCCCCAGGTGACCAGCTGCCCCGGCTGCGGCCGCACCACCAGCACCTACTTCCAGGAGTTGGCCGAGCAGATTCAGGACTACCTGCGCACTTCCATGCCCGATTGGCGCAAGAAGTACCCCGGCGTGGAAGAACTGAAGCTGGCCGTGATGGGATGCGTGGTCAACGGCCCCGGCGAATCCAAGCACGCCAACCTTGGCATCAGCCTGCCCGGCACCTTCGAGGAGCCCAAGGCGCCGGTCTACGTGGATGGCAAGCTCTACACCACCCTGCGCGGAGACACCATTGTGGCCGAGTTCAAGGAGATTCTGGACAACTACGTGGTGAGCCACTATGGCCAGCGCGCGCAGAGTAAAGAGCTCGTGGGAGCTTAGCAGAAGGGCCCAAAGCAGAAATCCCTTTCGAGGAGCAGGAATGCATTTCTTCCCCGTGCCCCTGCGAGGAGCGCTGTTCTTTTCGCTGCTGATCCTTGCGGTTACAACGTCCTGGGCAGGACCGCCCTTCCAGACGGACGATCCTGAACCGGTCGAGTTCCGGCACTACGAGTTTTATCAATTTGGCGCGGTGGACAGCACGCCGGTGGAGACCGACACCGCCGGCCCCGCGCTCGAATTCAACTGGGGCGCAATTCCGAACGTCCAACTGCACGTCATTCTGCCCTGGGGCGAGGCCATGCCCGGCAACAACCCGGTGTATGCCCCCAACGGAGCCGGCCCCAGCGCCTTCGGCTTGACGGACATGGAACTGGGCGTCAAGTACCGGTTTGTGAAAGAGACAAAACACCGGCCGGAGATTGGCACATTCACCATGCTCGAGGCGCCCACCGGCAACTCCGACCGGGGCCTCGGCGTAGGTAAAGTCTGGTACAAGGTGCCCATCTGGGTACAGAAGAGTTGGGGACCGTGGACCAGTTATGGCGGCGGGGGCTACCAGATAGTCCCGCAGGATGGCTACCGGAATTTCCTCTTCGGTGGCTGGCTGCTGCAGCGGGATCTTGGAAAGAAGCTCACGCTCGGCGCCGAGTTGTTTTCGCACCAGAAGGAAGGCGTGGCCGCGCCGCAGTACCAGTCTTCGACCATGGTGGATGCAGGCGGGTATTACTACTTCAAGAATCCCGGTTTGCAATTGCTCTTTGCCTACGGGCACTCCGTGATTGGGCAGACGGAGAACTACGCCTATCTCGGGCTCTATGAAACCTGGGGATCAAAACCCGGGAGGGGCCTGAATGGCTTCTTTGAGCGGCATTTTTAACCTGCTACCCCGCTGAGTCCCTTTCGCCTCTTTGCTGCCGTGGCAGGGTGTGTTCGGCTCGGTGGACATTGCCGCTGAAAACTGGCCCATGTCACCACCCCAAGCCGGCGTGCCGGCGCAGTTCCCCCAGAGGATAGCGCGTGCCACGCCAATCCACGCCATTGCGGACCAGCGCCAGCACCATGGAGCGCAGGAAGCCATAGGAGATGACCATTCCCATGGGGGCGAACAGAATGGCATGCCACGCGCCCACAGCGGACATCCGCCCGTTTGCCCGGTAAACCATCCCGATGCCCAGGTAGGTCACCAGGCCCGCCACCATCGTCCAACCACCGGCCGCAATGCCCGCCAAAGGCAGCAGAAACTGCACGAGCATGGCCAGAGAGGCCAACAAGTGCAGCCCCACCCGATAGCGATACAAGGCAAAGCCGTTCTTTTCCACCAGATGCACCACGCCAAAGGCGCCGTCAATCCAGCGAATCCGCACCAGTCCTGGGCCCAGCGCCACCTGCTGCGCAAAGCCTGCGCGCTTGATCTTCCAGCCCAGACGCAGGTCGTCCAGCACCTCCAGTCGCAGCGCCTCAAAACCTCCCACTGCGTCGTACGCGCTGCGACGGACCAGGTTGAAGCCGCCCACACCCAGAAAGTCTCTTGCCCGCGGATCCGCAACCTTCCAGATGCGTACGGTCCATTGCGCAAGGGCCTGCATCGCTCCCAGCATCGCTCGCTCGCTGGTCGTACGCAGAATCAGGGAAGGCACCAGAATCAGGTGGTCGGCCTGCGTGGACTGGGCCCAGCGGAGCGCCAGTTCCAGCGCCTTCGGTTCAAACAGCACGTCCCCGTCCGTAAATAGGAGCCACGCCGCCTTAGCCCGCGCAGCGGCCCTCGCCATGGCGTGCGGCTTCCCCAGCCATCCGGCCGGCAACTGGCCAATGGTCAACACCTCCAGCGTGTGCGGGCTGCCCGTGCTCTCCGCCTCTTCCGCCACTGCGAGCATGGATTTCCCGGTGAGATCGACGGAGCGATCGTTGACGGCGATAATCTGCAAACGCAAACCGGTGGAGGCCAGCAGCGAACGCAGCGTGGCCGCAATGGTCTTTTCCTCGTTGCAGGCGGGGACAATTACCGTCAGATCCGGCTCTTCGCACGGCGCCAGAGGCTGCAATCCCTCGGCCGCGCCTCCTGTAAGGTCCGGCAAACCTGGCATACCTCGCAGCCCGGCAATGCCCTGCCAGAGCCATCCCGCGGCCAGAAGCCAGCAAAGAAACAGGAACAGGTGCTCCAAAGAAAAGAAAGACCACATTCTGTAAGTATCGCCGAGTCACGGCAACCTGCGGGCGCACCCCGCCCGGGCGCGTGTCCAAATCAGCCGCCGGGCTCTGGAGCCTCTTCCAATGGCGGAGCCACCCGAGCCCCGGCCATCAGGATCACGCAGGAAACCACCAGCGAGATGAGCGTAACGCCCAGTCCAATGCGGAGACTTCGGGTATGGTCGCTGACGGCTCCGATAATCTGCGGGGAAAACGTATCGCCGAAGGCGTGAATCACAAAAAGGTTGATGGAGATGGCCGTCGCCCGCACCGGCGCTGAGACCGAATTCACGATAGCGGTATTGAGCGGACCCGTGTTGAGAAAGAGGAAGAACTCCGCCGCAAACAGCGCCGGGATCACCCATTTGCTCGGGCCGAAGAAGACCAGCGCTCCACAGGGCAGCGTCAGCGCCACGCTCCAGAACGAAATCAGGTAAAGGGCGCGGTAGTTGCGCCGCAGCCAGATTTGCGCCAGCCAACCGCCCACCAGGGTTCCGGCGATGCCGTCAATCACCGTGATGGCACCCACCACCACGCTGGCCCGCCCCACCGAGAGCCCTGCAACACGATGGAGAAAAGTGGGCATCCAGGCGGAGATACCGCCCATCGCAAAGGTCAGTGCCGCCAGCCCAAAGGTCCCCGTCAGGAACGCCGGATTTCGGAACAGCCCCAAAAACGTGGCCCGGCTGGCCGTGGGTCGCAAGTGGTCACTTGCACCGCGCTCCGGCTCCCGGCCAATCCACGCGTAGAGCAGGGCGATGACCAGCCCCGGAATCGCGCAGAGGAGAAATGGCCTGCGCCACCCCCAAAGACTGCCGAGTTTCCCGCCGGCAACGTAGCCGAGAGCGGCACCCACGGGAATGGCCAGATAAAAGACGGTGAGCACGCGGTTTCGGCTGCGCTCGGGGTAAAAGTCGGCCAGAACCGCCGGCGCAAAAATGCCAAACGTCGCCTCGCCCACGCCCACCAGCGCATGGCGCATGTAGAGCGTCCAGTAGCTATGTACCCAGGCAGTGGCCAGGGTAGCCAGGCTCCACAACACCGCTCCGCCGATGATGAGCGGCTTGCGGGATACGCGGTCACCCAGCCAGCCCGTCAGCGGAGCTACGAGCATGTAGGTAAAGAACAGCGCCGTCGTCAGGGCGCCCATCTGCTTGTCCGTCGCGTGAAACTCGCGCTGGATGAGCGGCTGTGCTCCGGGCAGGATGTAGCGGTCAATGTAATTCAGCAGGTTGAGCCCAAGCAGGAGAGCGAACGTCCCCAGCGCGGGGACAGCCAGAGCGCGACCGGAGAGAGCGGGTTTTGCCAATGCAGTTCCGTCCAGAAGGAAATACGCGAGGACCAACCCTTATCACATCCGGGCAGGCAGGCCCAACCCCAGAAGCGGACTCAGGCCTGCGGACGAGGCCAGCGGGCCTCCACAATGGTGGAAATGCCTCCCCGCGGACGGAAGTCGCCGTTCACCACCGCCCAAACCGGATTGCAGGCTTTCACAACGTCCTCCAGCACCTGGTTGACGATGTTTTCCTGGAAAATTCCCAGATTCCGATAGCAAAACAGGTACTCTTTCAACGATTTCAGCTCCAGGCACCGTTCGCGCGGCATGTAGCGAATGGTCAACATGCCAAAGTCCGGAAGTCCGGTCTTGGGGCAGACAGAAGTCAGTTCGGGGTCGTCAATGCGGATTTCATATCCGGGGAATTGATTCTGCCAAGTCTCAATCTCAGGAAAAGCGTAGTCGAGGCCGGCCTTGGCATGGTCGTCGGTGTACCGCGGTGGATGTGCCATGGCTTCATTGTAAGGGCGCGGAAGACGGGCAGTGCGGGAGCAGGTTCCAGGCGTATTTCTCTGCTTCCTCGGGCCCTGCTTTTGAGTCCTATATACTGACTCAGGTTGGGTGCATGACGAAAGAAAGAAAGGGAATAGACCGCCGCTGGCTCTGGTTTGGGGTGGTGGTCACTCTAATCGCTGTGTTTTTCCTGGTGAGGTCCCTCACCCGGGATCGCCTTCCCGTGCGTGTGGCTATTGCAACGCAAGAAACCCTGGCGAGCACGGTGAGTACAAACGGGCGCGTCGAGCCCGAGGCGAATTACGAGGTGCACAGCCCCCTCTCCACCACGGTAAAAGCGATCTATGTGCGGCCGGGTGACAAGGTTCCAGCCGGCAAGCTGCTGATGATTCTGGATGACGTGGAAGCCAGGGCGCGCTTGGCGGCAGCTCAGAGCGGGGTGCGCTCGGCAGAAGCCGCACTGGACACCATCACGCAAAACGGAACTCCTGAGCAGCGCCTGGCATCCCAGGCTGACCTGACTCGCACCCAGATCGACCGCGACCAGGCGCAGCGCGACTTGACCGCGCTGATCCAACTGCAAAAGACGGGAGCTGCCTCCGCCAGCGAAGTGGCAGTCGCGCGTCAGCGCCTCGAGGCAGCCAACGCCAGCCTGCACAACGCCGAGCAGGGCACCAAGAGCCGATTCACATCCGCCGATCGGGCTCGAGCGCAGGCCGCGTTGACAGATGCGGAAGCCAACCTGGAAGCTGCGAAACACGTTGAGAATCAGACCCAGGTGCGCGCGCCAATCAGCGGAACGGTCTACAGCCTGAATGCCGGAAAAACCGAATATGTGGAACAGGGCAAGCTGCTGCTGGAAATGGCCGACCTGACGCACGAGCGGGTCCGCGCCTACTTTGACGAGCCGGAAATTGGCCGCCTGGCCGTTGGCCAACCCATCCTGATCAAGTGGGATGCCTTGCCGGGCCACATCTGGCACGGCCACATTGAACTCACGCCCGTGACCGTGGTGTCGCAAACCACACGGACGGTGGGCGAAGTGCTGGTGAAAATTGATGACCCTGACAAGGGCCTGCTGCCCGACACCAACGTCACCGTCACAGTGACCACCTCCAGTGAGGCTGATGCCCTGAGCATTCCCCGGCAGTGCCTCTACTCGGAGAACGGAAAGTCCTATGTCTTTAAGGTGGTCGACGGCGAATTGCAGCGACAGCCCGTGGTCATTGGCCAATACAATCTGACCTTGGTAGCCATCCGCTCCGGCCTGAAGGAGGGCGATGTGGTGGCGACCGGGACCAGTTCAGGACAACCTCTGCAGGAGGGAGTTCCGATAAAGGTTGTGCCGTGAGGATTCAGGTTTCAGCGGTCGTTCTTGGCGCAGCACTGTGCCTGGCGGCCTCAGCCCCTGCTCAACCGGCGTCTCTGTCGCAGGCCAATGCAGCCCTGCAGGCCGGCGAAGCCGACAAGGCGGTCGCGTTGCTCAATTCCCTGCCCGCAACTGCCGAATCGCACAACCTGCGCTGCCGAGTGCTGTACACGCTGGAGCACTGGAACGCTGCTGTGGATGAGTGCCAGAAGGCCGTGGACATGGATGGCCAGAACTCTGACTTCCACCTCTGGCTGGGCCGTGCGCTGGGTGAGAAAGCGGACCGGGCCTCCTTCCTGAGCGCTTACTCGCTCGGTAGGCGCGTGCTGCAGGAGTTCCAGAAAGCGGCGCAGCTGAATCCGCGCAATGCCGCGGCGCTGGCTGATCTGGGCGAGTTCTATTACAGTGCTCCCGGCATTGTGGGCGGCGGCACGGACAAGGCGCAGGAAGTGGCAGAAGAGTTGAATCGCGTGGACCCTGCGCGTGCTCACGAGTTGCGGGCCCACATTGCGGAGACTCGCAAGGATTACACGGGAGCGGAGCGGGAATTCAAACTGGCCATAGCGGCCGGTTCGCATCCCGCATTCCAGTGGATGTCCCTGGGCAGCTTCTATCGCCGGCGCCAGCAATGGGACCCCATGGAGTCCGCCGTGGAAAGCGGCTTCCGGGCTGCCCAGAACGACCGCAAAGCCGGAGTCGCAATCTACAACGGCGCCACCATCCTCATCCGGGCTGGCAGAAACTTTGACCTGGCGGCAAAGATGCTGGAGGGCTACCTGAACAGTTCTTCAAAGACCGAAGAAGCGCCCGCATTTGTTGCCTGCACGAAGTTGGCCCGTCTGGAAGCACAGCTCGGCGACAAAGCTGCGGCCCGGCGCGAAAAGGATGCGGCACTGGCTCTCGCGGAAGAATATAAACCTGCCCGCGACCTGAAGTTTTAAACGGATAGGAACAAGTACGGATAGGAACGAGTGTTGACACCTCAAATTTCGAAGACGGTCCGGTTCGCTTCGCTGCTTCTCCCAGCGCTGCTGGCCGCGTCCGTTCCGGCTGAAGCACAGGTTTCGCTCGGCACTGTTGTCGCGTTGGCCCAGCGCGACAGCTCTTCCGTGCGCCTGGCTGAAGCAGACGTTCGCAAGGCCGAGGCCACGCTCTCCGAATCCAAAGATGTCATTATTCCCTCCCTGACGTTCAGCACGGGGCTCCCCACGTTCCCCGAGGTGGGCTTCACTGGCGCGCCACCATCCCTCTGGACCGCGACTGTGCAGTCGCTGGTCTTCAGCGTTCCGCAGAAGCGATACATTGATGCGGCTCACTTCGGACTGAGGGCCGCCGCTTCCCGCTTGAAGGACGCGCGCGAACGCGTGGCCCTGGACGCCTCCGTGGCCTACATTGAACTGAACACGGTACACCAGGAGCTGGAAGCTGCCAGCCAGCAGGAGTTGTACGCGCGGCAACTCGTCTCCATCGAGCAGCAGCGCTCTGAAGCAGGCGTGGATCCGCTGAGCGAACTGCTGCAAGCCAAACTGACCGAAGCGCAGATCAAACTCATTCGCATCCGCCTTGAGTCTCGCGCCGGAACTCTGGAAGCAGAGCTCGCCGCATTGACCGGCTTGCCAGCCGGCTCCATTGCAACGGACCCGGGCAGTATTCCGGAGATTCCGAAGCTCAAGGGCGATGTGCCTGCCCTGGAGTCGGAGGGCATTCGCTCCGCGCAATTCATAGCCAGCTCTAAAATGCTGGTGGCCAAGGGCGACAAGGAGTTCAACTACCTGCCGCAGCTTGCTTTTATTGCCCAGTACAATCGCAACACCACGCTATTGAATGACGTGAACAGCTTCTTCGCAAAGCCGCTGCCGGCAAATAACTTCAGCTCTGGCATATCCGTCCAGATTCCGATCTTCGATATGTGGCATCGAGCCAAGGCGCGCGAAAGCGCCGCCGACGCCCTGCGCGCTCGCGTGGAGGTTGAAGACGCGCGACGCAAGAACGACGTGCAGATTGCGGAATTGAATGGCAGCCTTCGCGAGTTGGATGCCCAGGCGGAGGTGGCCAGCCTGAAGCAGCAGATTGCCGCCGAGCAACTGAAGACCGTGGCAACGCAACTGGAGTTGGGGAACGGAGCCGGCGCAGGTCCGGGAGCGCCGCCGCAACTGTCTCCGAAAGCCGAGCAACTGGCCCGGATTGACGCCAGCCAGAAGCTGCAGGACTCGCTGGATGCAGGGTTTAGCCTGGCCAAGGCCCGCCTGAGCCTGCTGGAGGCCCTTGGACACATGCAGGACTGGCTTAACGAGTTGCATGCAAAATAGTTCAGTTAACCCCTTTTTCAGCATACGAAATGCGCTGCAATGGTAAAATTAAGGGGATGTCCACACCTCTGAAAACGCTGTTTCTGAACCCACCATCGTTTGAGAATTTTGACGGTGGCGCGAGCTCGCGCTGGCCTGCCACGCGCGAGATTGAGTCCTACTGGTATCCGGTTTGGCTTACCTACCCTGCCGGTCTTCTGGAGGGCTCGCGCCTTCTGGACGCGCCTCCGCATCACGTTTCGGCGGAAGAAACCATCCAGATTTGCAAGGACTACGAATTTCTGGTGCTGTTCACGTCCACAGTGGGCTGGGAAGGCGACCAGAGAATGGCAGAAGCCATCAAGGTGGCAAACCCTTCCATTCGCATCGCCTTTGTGGGACCGCCGGTAACCACGTCGCCGGAAAAGGCGCTGAACGAGTGCCTGGCGCTCGACTTCATTTGCCGCCGCGAGTTCGACTACTCCGTCGTGGAGTTTGCCCAGGGCAAGCCGCTGGATCAGATCCTCGGCATCAGCTACAGGCAGGACGGCAAGATCGTTCATAATCCGGATCGCCCGCAGGTGGAAGAGCTGGACTCGATGCCGTGGGCCACCAAGATTTACAAGCGGGACCTCGACGTGACGCGGTACAACGTCCCATTCCTGCTGCATCCTTACATCGCCCTTTACTCCACGCGCGGATGCCCGGCGCAGTGCACCTTCTGCCTGTGGCCGCAAACGCTCAGCGGACATGCGTGGCGCAAGCGCTCCACGGACGACGTGGCTGCCGAGCTTGCCTGGGCCAAGCAGAACTTCCCCGAAGTGAAGGAGTTCTTCTTCGACGACGACACTTTCAACATCCAGAAAGTCCGCACCATTGAGCTGTGCGAAAAGCTGCAGCCCCTGGGCCTGACCTGGAGTTGCACCTCCCGCGTAACCACGGACCGCGAAACGCTGAAGGCCATGAAGGATGCCGGATGCCGTCTGCTAATTGTGGGCTTTGAGTCCGGCGATCCGCAGATCCTCAAGAACATCAAGAAAGGCGCCACCGTGGAGCGCGCGCGCGCCTTCGCCAAGGACTGCAAGGATCTGGGCCTCACAATTCATGGCGACTTTATCCTTGGCCTGCCGGGCGAAACCAGGGAGTCCATTCGCAACACGATCAACTTCGCCAAATCGCTCGACGTGGAAACCATTCAGGTGTCCATTGCGCACGCGTATCCCGGCACCGAGTTCTACGACTACGCCAAGGCGAATGGCTTTATCGTGAACACGGCGGCGATGAGCGACGAGGGCGGCCATCAGATGGCGCACATCGAATATCCTGGCTTGCCCACGGACTACGTGCTCGAAATGGTGCATCGCTTCTACGACGAGTATTATTTCCGGCCCAAGGCAGCCTTCCGCGTCATCTGGAAAGCAGTTGTGAATCGCGACCTGCCGCGCCTCTACGTCGAAGCCAAGGCATTCCTGAAGCTTCGCGCCCAGCGCAACAAAATGGTGAAGCAGGCCCGCAGCCACCAGGCGGATCCTCCCGCCCCGGTGAACGCAGGAGCCTGAGAAGCATCGAGCAACTGATCGGAGGGCGGCGCAGTGCGTCCGCCCTTCTTTCTTTCACGTCCCCTCAAGGAAACACAGCAACACATGGCGCATCATAGACTTTCGCTGCGGCAGTACGGGGTTCTGGGACTGGTAGCCTTGTGCGCCCCCCTGGGAGATACCTTCCTGTCGCGCGGAATGACCAGCCTTCCCCCGATTACCCTCGCACATCCGGGCACGCTTGTCGCTGCGGTGTTCACGCCCTGGATCGTCCTTGGCATCGCACTGCTGATCGGGTTCTTTGCGAGCTATTTGACCGCGCTGTCCTGGGCCGACCTGACGTTTGTGTTGCCCGCAACCGCCATCGGAAACGTCATTGTGGCATTGCTGGCACGCTTCTGGCTGCAGGAGCCCATCTCATGGCAGCGCTGGCTCGGCATTGCGCTCATCACTCTTGGCGTGGGGTTTGTCGCGCAGGGGCCGTCTTTAACTGAGCGGCCGACTGTGAAGCACGCGGAGAAGCAGGAGTCGATGCCGTGATCGTTTCTGTAATCCTCCCCGCCTCCGCAGCGCATGCCCATCTTGGGGCGGCCACTGGAATGATTACCGCAATCATTCTCACTTCCACCACCGGCGAAGTGCTGACTGCCGCGGCCATGAAATCAATCGGCGATCTGGACGAGATTCGCGCGCGAGCTGGAATGAAAGGGGCCATTCACGCGGTCGTCACCTGCCCCAAGTTCTTTGCCGGTGTGGGCTTTCTCGCATTGGCCTTCTTCGCACTGCTCTTTGCCCTCAATCATCTGGACTTGAGCCTCGTTGCGCCAGCCTCTGCCTCGCTCACGCTGGTGACCAATGCGATCGCCGCCAAGCTCTTCCTGCATGAGAACGTGGACCGGCGGCGCTGGATCTCCGCCACGCTGGTGTGCGTGGGCGTCTACTTTCTTGCCCATTGAGCGGCGCCTGGCAAAGCACGAAGATCAGGCCCCAGCAAAGAGGCGCATGAACCCTCGTGGCGCAAGATCGGCAGTCAGAAAGTTGCGCCGGATTCCGGACGCCCGGCAGACCGCGTTGGCGGCCAGATGCCCGGAACGCGCCGCGCTCTCCATGGTCGAAGGCCATCCCGTAGCGGTCCAGTCGCCAGCCAGGAAGCAGCCGGGCCAAGGCGAATTCGCCGCGGGTCTCCACCGATCGACGCCCGGCGGCACGCCAAACGTGGCACGGACTTCCTTCACCAAGGCTGACTTTTCCAGCTTTGCCGAGGTCACCGCCGGAAAGTACTCCGCCAGGTCACTGAGCGCCATCGCAATCGCCTCATTGCGCTCCAGTGCAGCGAAAGCCCTCGATGCGCTGACGACCAGTTCCAGATAGCTGCCGCTTCCCTTGCGCCACGGCTGCAGGCGCGTCTTGTTGTACATCCAATGCAGTTCGCGATCCAGAAGTACGGCATGTTCCAGATCGGTAATCTCGCGGTCAAACCAGAGATGCACGCTGCAGATGGGCCAATGCTCATAGCGCAGAATGTTCGCGGAAAGCGTCTCGGCATCCGCGTTGCGTGGCATCCGCTGGATCAGCTTGCCCGTTGCCTCATGCGACAGCGCCAGAACCAGAAAGTCCGAACGCAGTGCTCCGGCACCCGTCTCCACGGTCCACTGGGAGGCTTGGCGGTCAAAATTCGCAGCCTCCACATTGGCGTTCAGCACCACGGCCGAGTTGTGCTGCTTGAGGAACTCCGCAGCCCCTGCGTAGAGTTCGCTTATGGGCACACTACTCATACCCATGCTGCCTGCCTCGGCGGAATTGAGAAAGAGCTCGCGAATCACCTTGGCTGCGTACACCATCGAGATGGAATCAAGATCCGCGTTCAGTGCGCTGGCGATGACCAATCTCCAGAACCGCTCAATGGCCCCTTCCGTTTGTTCGTGGCGACGGAGCCAGGAGCCCAAGCTCTCAGTGGAGTGCGGATTCACGGGCCACATGAGCCGCGTAAAAGCGCGAGCCAGGGCAAGCTTGTCTGCTACTGAGAAGGCTTGTGCCGTCATCAACTTCGGCAATCCATGCAGCGGAGCGGGCAGGGTTGAGGGCCCAAGCAAGGAGCGGCGGCCGCCCGGCTCAATCATTGTCATCTCGCGTGTCCAATGGATCTTTTCTGCTGCGCCGATGCGACTGTAAAAGCTAGTCAGATTCGTGCAGCAGCCAAAGAGCACATGCTGGCAGTTGTCGATGACTTCCCCTACGCCCGGATGCAGGTACGACGACGCACGCCCGCCCACGTAGCCGCGCCGCTCCACCAGTTGGACACGAAGCCCCGCCTCAGCCAGTGCGCAGGCGGCACTCATGCCAGCCACGCCGCCGCCCAATACCGTAACGGACTTTCTCTCGTTCTGGTGTAGTGTGTTCAATCCGGTCCTTTGGGTTGCGGGTCAGGCAAATATGCGCGCCCAGGCAAGCCGTACGAGTCCCGCCAAAAGGATCGTAACCTTTTGCGTCGTAGGCATACTGATCCTTCTGGAAAATACATCATAGTCCGCACGCAGGATGCGCTTGAGCAGCCCATGATAGATGGTGACAAGGACCCAGAGCGCGGGTCGGCTTTCGCGATCGATCAAAGGCAGCAGCGCCTGCGCAGACTTGTAGTACGAAGTTGCCCGCCCGGCCAACTCCGCAAGCAGTGCGCGCTCATTTGCAGATGGCGGCTGACCGGGTGGCCGATGCCGCAGGGATTCCAGTGCAACGCGATGTGTTGCCAGATCTTCCAGCGGCAGATAGACACGATTTCGAGCAGCGTCCTCCGCCACATCTCGCAGGATGTTTGTCAGCTGAAAGGCAATGCCGGTCTCCTCGGCAAGCTTCTCCGCTGCTGGATCCGAATACCCAAAGATGCGTATGCAAACCAGCCCTACCACGGACGCCACGAGATAGCAGTACTGGTAGAGATCGGCAAAGGTGGCGTAGGTGTCTGGAGTGCTGTCATCGGCAGGATTCAAGTCCATCGTGGTGCCATCCACCAGTTCTTCCAGCAGTCGGAGCGGAATGGAAAAACGGCGCACCGCATCGCGCACCGCAAAAAACACAGGATCGTCTGTCTCCCCACCCTGTGACGCAATGCGCCAGCCGGCCAGCCATGCTGCCAGTTGGCAGCGGCGCTCTTCCTTGGAAAGACTCTCTTCATCGGCCAAGTCGTCGGCCTTACGCATGAAGGCATAAACGGCGCAGATGGCATTCTTTCGCGCTGGTGGCAGCGCCACAAATGCGAAGTAGAAGTTCTTCGCCTCACGCCGTGCAATGGCCCGACACGCCGCATACGCGGATTCCAATGTGAGCAATTGCGTCAAGCCGTCTTCCCTGCGGAGCCTTCTCCCATGCGAAAAAGGGGTAGCAACTTTCCGCTGACTGCGCGCAGGGCCAGGGCCAGTTTGGTCCGTTTGCGAATGGCCGGTCGTGCCGTCAACACGTCGTAATCACAGCGCTCAATGGCTCTCAGAATTTCCAGCCCGCCGCGGCTGAAGAGATCGAGATCGAGCGCAAGGTCGCGTCCCACCATGCCGATCAAGGGTAGACCCTGCTCAAAGAGTCGGCGGGCAAAATCTACCTCGTATCCCAGCAAGGCGCGAAAGGCTGGCGTGGCAACGCCCCCGGCGAGAGTGGCATCGGTCACGTCGAAGCGCCGCATATCTTCCTGCGGCAGATAGATTCGGCCCTTGGCGTAATCTACGCGTACGTCCTGCCAGAAGTTTGCAAGCTGCAGCGCGGAACACGTGGCGTCAGACAGACGGAACCGCTCGTCATCGGCGTATCCGCAGGTGTACAAAACAAGGCGGCCCACTGGATTTGCCGAGTAGCGGCAGTAATCAAGCACCTGCTGCATGGTGGAATAGCGGGTGACGGTCTGGTCCTGACGGAATGCCACTAGCAGATCGCTGAAGGGCTCCTTGGGAATTGCGCATGTACGGATCGTCTCCGCCAAAGCCACAAAAACCGGATGCCGCGCGCGACCCTCATAGCAGGCATCCAGTTCCCTGCCCCACATGTCCAGCAGCGCGAGAGCCTGCTCAGTATCGCCCACTTCGTCACCCAAATCATCCGAGACGCGGCAGTAGGCATAAATGGCGTGAAAGTGCGGCCGCAAGGCCTGCGGCAGAAACCAGGACGCAACGTGAAAGTTTTCGTAATGCGACTCGGCCAGTCGCTTGCACCAGGCCCGCGCCTCCTGGAGCGTGGGAGAAACCGCAGGCATGCGGTAGGACGCCGGAAGCGCCGACCATCCGCGCTCGATCAGCGCCTCCTTATCCTTGTGCAATTCTGCAATCGTCATTCGGGGGCCTCACGGAAGAATTGCGGTCTTGATCTCAGTGCTGCGCTTCATGAGCCGTTCAAAGACGCGATTCAGTTCGTACAAATGCGCGTGGCCGGTGATGAATGCGCTGGCCTGAAAACGGCCTCCTGCGATTAGCTCCAGCGCCTTGCGGCAAATGGCCGGTGTGTGGTGGAAGGTGGCGCGCAGTGTGATGTCGCTGTAGTGGATACGGTTGGTGTCGAGCGTGACATGGGTGCCCACGGCGCAGCCGCCAAAGAAGTTGACCGTACCACCCTTCCGCACCATCTCCACCGCTTCCTCCCACGCCTCAGGTATGCCCACGGCCTCAATGGCAATGTCGACACCGCGATCCTTTGGCGTCAGCGCGCGCACTTCACGAATAGCTTTCCGAATGGAACGAGACTGCACCACGTGCTTTGCGCCCAGCTGTCGTGCCGCTTCCACCTGACCGTCATGCCTGACCACGGCGATCGTCTCGCAGCCTGCCAGCGCGGCCACATGCAGCATCATGAGCCCCAGCGGCCCGCCGCCAATGATGGCCACCGTGTCCCCGGGGCGGGAATGCGAGTCCTCGAATCCATGCACCGCGCAGGCAAGCGGCTCAGTCAGCGCGGCATGCTCCAGGGGAACATGATCCGGAATGCGTAGGGTATTCTTGGCCACAATTCGTTCGGGGATGCGAATAAATTCCGCGTAGGCCCCATTGTTAAAGAGCAAGTCGTCGCAGAGATTTTCATGGCCCCGCGCACAGAAGAAGCACTGCCCGCAGGGCGCGGAATTAAGGGCGACCACCCGGTCGCCGCGAGTGAATTCCGTAACTCCGTCGCCCACTTCCACCACGGTACCGGCAAGCTCATGGCCAAAAAGCGCCGGCGGCACAATCATGCGCGCATGGTAACCGCGGCGAAAGACTTTCAGATCCGTTCCGCAGGTGAGCGCGGCACCCACTCGGACAACGAGCTCGCCAGGCCCCACCTTGGGAACCGGCACACTCTCAATCCGTATATCTTCCCGTCCGTGAAGGACTGCGGCCCTCATGGTTGTCGCCATCAGGTGCCTCCTACTCTGCGCCCGCTCCCAGAACCGGCTCGATCATAATTTTCATGGAGTCCGCCTTGGGATGAGAGGCGATCTCGATGGCTTCCACCGCGTCTTCAATGTGGAAGCGATGCGAGATCAACTGCGTCAAGTCAAATCCTTTGCGGTAGCCGTCAAATACAAGGCTGGCCACTTCGTTCAAAATTGGAAACGAAGACGAGTAGGATCCAAGAAGCGTCTTCTCGTCCACACAGACCGCTGCCGGATCAAACATTGCCTCAGCGTGCTGGGTCTGCGCGAACAGCATCACTTTTCCCCCGGGACGCGCTGCGTCTACGGCCGTACGGATGAGCGAAGTGCCCGCCACTGCCAGGATGACGGCATCCGCACCACGGCCCTCTGTTTCCGCCAGCACCCTTTCAATCAAAATCTCTCTACCAGCATCAATTGGATGCTGCAAACCGTATTTGGCTGCAATGGCATGGCGCTCCGGGTAGAGGTCGGAAGTGAGCACGCGCGCGGCCACACGGCTGGAAAGCACGGCATGCATCAGCCCGATGGGCCCCTGGCCGATGACGAGCACTGTGTCATCCGGCGCCAGATTCAGCAGCTTCACGCCTTTCAGAACAGTATTCACGGGCTCCACGAACGCAGCCTGCTCAAAAGGAACTCCTTCAGGAATGCGCACCACGCCGCGATTGGCAACAACAAAATCCATGACGCGGATATATTCCGCAAAGCCGCCGCCGGAGGGCTCAAAGCCGGCCGTTACGCCCACCTTCTTGTACAGCGGACACTGGGCGGGCGTCTGCTTGCGGCAGTAGTAGCACTCGCCGCATGGCACATGATGGAAGACCATGACGCGCTCGCCGACTCGGTAGTCGGTCACATCCAGGCCAACTGCAACAATGGTGCCTGCCATTTCATGTCCGAAAATGCGCGGAGCCGAATGGGACCCTGTGTGGATCTTCTTCAGGTCCGTGCCGCAGATGCCGCAGGTGGCCACCTTGATCAGTAGCTCTCCCGGACCGATTCGTGGCACTGAAACGGTTTCGACGCGCATGTCGTTCACGCCGCGGTAAACCACGGCGCGCATGGTGGAAGGAAGGCGGGTTTCCACCGGACTCTCAGCGTTATGGGTTTGGGTAACCATGCGTGTTCTGGATTTGACCTCGCTCATCGAGAAAATGGACCAGCGACTCCGCGATGCGCTCGGAAGCCCTTCTACTATTCTCACCCATCCGCGCAAGGGCGGGCCACAACCAAGGCCGGAAGAGCGCAAAAAGAACGAACTTGCCGGTCTGAAAATGGCCCTCCGACGTCAGAAATGGATTGAAATCCGGCAGCGCGTCTTTAAATCCGTCGCTGACACCCTTGAAGCCGTAAAACGGAATGGAGCGCATGGCGGCCAGACGGGCGACGGCGGCCGCCTCCATGTCCACCAGGTCGGCCTTGTAGGCCGAGGCAAGGCGGCGCTTTTCGACAGCGTCCGCCACTTTTGGACTTGTGGCCAGCCAGTACTCGCCCGCCCCTGCATCGCAGTGAAAACGCTCGCCGGTGCGTACGTCGAGGACGCCGGCCACATTGTGAGCCGTGCCCGGAAGGATCTCCGCGGTAAGGGCGCCGACCCAGCCGATGGAAAACACCAGGTCGATAGGGCCGCCTTCTTCCAGCGCAGCGAAGGCGCGTGTGGCAGCATCCTGGCCAGCTCCCGCGCAGGCGGCAATCCACTCCTCTTCCTCCGTGCGCTTCGCCCAGAAGTGCACGCCGTTCCGGGTCGAGTGGGGCCATCCACGGACGAGCGGTTTCAGCTCGCCCGGCATGGCGGCGATCAGGGCGACTCGGGTCATGCGGGTCCCTGGGCCGCGTAGCCGTTGGCGCGGAACCACTCTATGGCGGCACGCATTGCGGTGTAGACGGGCACAATGCGGAAGCCGAGTTCCTGCTGGGCGTGGGCGCTGGAGGCGAACATCTTTTTGCGGCCCATGCGGACCTCTTCCAGCGTGGCGCGGGGCTCGCTCCCCAGAATGCGGCCGGTGATGAACTCCTCAAAGAAGGCGTAAGTTGCGGCGACCGCGAAAGGAATTCGCACCGTGGGAGATGGGAGGCCTGCAATGGCAGCCATCTTATCCAGAATCTGCTTGAGGGTCAGGTTCTCTCCGCCGAGGATGTAGCGGTGGCCGGGCGTTCCCAGGGTGAGCGCGGCCACGTGGGCGCGGGCCACTTCGGTCACATCCACCAGATTGAGCCCGGTGTCCATGTAAGCCGGGAACTTGCCGTTGAGAAAATCGACAAAGATGCGGCCTGTGGGGGTGGGCTTTCGGTCATTGGGGCCGATGGGCGTGGTGGGGTTGAGGAGGATGACGTGCTGGCCGTCCTGGGCGGCCGCGATGGCTTCGCGCTCGGCCATGAACTTGGAGCGCTTGTAGTGGCCCACCATGTCGGCAAGGGAAACGGGCGTGTCCTCATTGATGATGAGGCCATCTTTGCGGAAGTTCATGGTGGCCACACTGGAGGTGTAGACAACGCGGGCGACACCGGCCTCACGCGCCAGGCGCAGAAGATCGCGGGTGCCATCGACGTTGGCCTGATACATCTCGTCCGGATTGCGAATCCACAGGCGGTAATCGGCGGCCACGTGGACAACGGCATCGCAGCCATCGAGCGCAGGGGCGTAGGACTCAGGCTTGGCTAAGTCGCCGACCTCCGTGTCGCCGGGAATGCCTTCCAGGTTGGCCAGGTTGCTGGACTTGCGAACCAGCATGCGGAGGTCGGCGCCCTCGTCGGCCAAAGCGCGTGCCACGTGGTGACCGACAAACCCAGTTGCGCCCGTCAGAAAGATTCGCATAAGAAATCGCTCAGTAAAGAATCATTTTAGCCCGCGACGGGAGACAGCGAACGCGAATCGGACGGGGCCGTTGCAGACCAAGCAACCGCGAGCGCGGCTCCCGCGCATTGATGAAGCACTTCAAGGTTCGCGGCGCTGATTTTCGCTGGATTTAGGCTCGTCGAGAACCATGCGAGCCCAGCTTTGGGGAATGAAGCCACTCTGGCCGAAGTGTATCCGTCGACGCTTGAGGGAGTAGAGAAAGTAGATGGATCCGCCGACCATGAGGACGAGATAGAAGGCCCAGTCCAAGTGGCGGAGCCACTCAGGAAATCCGCGGGAGAGGCCGAGGGCGAAGAAAAAGGCGCAAACCGCAAGAATGGCAAGACTGACGAACCACTTGCGCAGCGGGCGGAGGGTGGGACCGGTGAAAGCGAGACCGCGTGCAAGCATCGATGGCGCTCCCGTACGGTGTCGATTCTACAGCAGTGGACGAATTGGCGGGGCGAGCGCGGCGAGTCCCTACTCCATTGCGTCGGGGTGGAGGGCAATGTTCTTTTCGCCGGCAGCCTTGCGCTCGTTGTACCCCTTGACCCAGTCTTCCCAGTGCTTGCCCGCGGCGCGATCCTTGCCGCTGAACTCGAGGCGGGCAATCTGGTCATAGGCAACCTTGAGTTTGCCAGGCTGGTTCGGGGCAAAGTACTGGACCCAGGAATCGGCCAGCGTTGCGCCGGTGTGACGATTAAAGATGAACGCCTCAATCCGCTCACCCGACTTCAGCGTGAGAGTAACGTCTCCACGATAGTCAAAGGCCTTTTCCAGCGCCTGACGCAGATCTTCGTCGCTGACCAGTTGCGGCACCCAGCCCTCGAGCTTCTCATGCTCCGTGCCAGGAACCACTTCCAACGCTTCCACCTGTTGCATCGTGTACTTTAGCACTTCAGCACTCATGCGTTGGTCTCCTCCAGCGCACGCTCCTGGTTCTCGATCTGCACCAGCGGCATGTGTGCCTCGGATGGAAACTCGTTGAGCAGCTTGAGCGCGTGTTGGTCGCGATATTTGCTGAAGGTTCCACGGACCATGCCCCAGAGGCCGGAGAGCGAGCCGAAGCCATCCATGACGGCGGTGGGCTCGTAACCGCAACTGACCATGCAGTTGGCGCACTTGGGGTTGCCGCTGGCCACGCCGTACTCTTCCCACTTGGTGGTTGCGAGCAACTCCTTGAAGGTTTCCGTATACCCATCCTGGAGCAGGTAACAGGGACGCTGCCAGCCGAAGATGTTGTACGCAGGAGAGCCCCACGGGGTGCATTCATACGTGCGGTCGCCCATCAGGAACTCAAGAAACAAGGGCGACATGTTGAATTTCCAATTCGGCTTGCGATTGGAAAGGATGGCGCGGAACATGCGGCGAACGCGGGCGCGACCGAGGAAGCGATGCTGATCCGGGGCCTTCTCATAGCTGTATCCAGGCGAAAGCACGATGCCCTCGACGCCCATGTCCATCACTTCATCAAAGAAGGCGCGCACGCTGTGCGGATTGGTGCCGTCGAAAAACGTGGCGTTGGTGGTCACGCGGAAACCACGCTTGACGGCGTCCTTGATGCCTTCCACGGCCATGTCCCAGCCGCCCTCACGGCAGACGGAAAAATCATGGTGCTCGCGCTGGCCGTCCAGGTGGACGGAGAAGGTGAGGTACTTGGAGGGCGTGAACTCCGGCAGACGGCGCTTCAGCTCGAGCGCATTCGTACAAAGATAGATGTACTTCTTTCGCGCGATGAGCCCGTTGACAATTTCGACGATCTGCGGATGGAGCAGCGGCTCCCCACCGGGGATGGAGACCATGGGCGCGCCGCATTCCTCAACAGCCTGGAAGCACTCCTCCGGGGTGAGCATGCGCTTGAGAACGTGCGGCGGATATTGCACCTTGCCGCAGCCGGCACAGGCCAGGTTGCAGCGGAAGAGCGGCTCCAGCATCAACACAAGCGGATACCGCTTGTTGCCGCTGAGGCGCTTCTTCAGCACATAGGTGGCAACCGTCCACATCTGGGAGATTGGAACAGCCATAGCTTTGCAAATCCTCCAGCGCAGCTGTTTGGGCTACAGATTCAGGATACAGGGAACCAGGCACATTCTCTGCAAACCCTGCGCTACTTTTATTCTGCCTGCCAACATGCACAATACAGGCTGTTTAGGGAAGGCCACCCGTCAGGGGAAAAGCCTGCCGTGAAGGTCCAGAACGCCGCACGCGCAACTGCTTGCTCCGGCGGCAACTACGATGCCCGCTCCATGGCTCGCTTGTACCCCGTAAGGGCCAGCAAGGGGAAGTAATTGCGGTACATGTCGTAAGACAAATAAAAGACTCTGGGGAAACCTGTGCCGGTGATGATGTTCTGGCGTGTCGGTCCCTTTCCCATCGATTCGTCCCAACTGCCGTCCGGCAACTGGCGGGTGAGCAGCCAGCGGATGCCCTTCGCAATCGAATCAGAGCGGTCGTCGCCCGCCGACAGCAGGCCAAGCAGAGCCCAGGCAGTTTGCGAGGGCGTACTTGGTCCCACGCCGCGGGTGTTCGGGTCGTCGTAGCTGCCACAGGTCTCGCCCCAGCCGCCATCCGAGTTCTGCACCATACGGATCCACTCGGCCGCCTGCTGAACCTGGGGCTCGTGCTGGTCAAAGCCGATGGCCTCCAGTCCACGCAGAACGAGAAAGGTGCCGTAGATGTAGTTCACTCCCCAGCGCCCGAACCAGCTACCGTCCGGCTCCTGCTCCTTGAGGATGAACTTCACCGCTCGCTCAATGCGCTTGTCGCCGCGCGCGTAGCCGTAGGCTGCGAGCATTTCCAGGATTCTTCCAGTGATGTCCACGGTCGGCGGATCGAGCATGGCATTGTGGTCCGCAAAGGGAATGTACTGGAAGATCATCTTGGTGTTGTCTTTGTCAAAGCTGCCCCAGCCCCCGTTGCGGCACTGCAAGGCGAACTCCCAATCAATGGCGCGCTGGGCCACCTGGTGCTGATACCGCTCCCGCGGATTGTCCACCTTGGCCAACGCCAGAAGGACCTGCGCCGTGTCGTCGGTGTCCGGATAAAACTCGTTGTTGAACTCGAAGTACCAGCCGCCGGCCTCGGTCCTGGGCACCTTCACGGCCCAGTCGCCCTTGTGCCGCACCTCCTTGGAAAGGAGCCAGTCGGCTGCCTTCACCATGCGCGGATCATTGCGCGGCACGCCGGACTCGCCGAGGGCATACACCACTTGCGCCGTATCCCAGACGGGCGAAGCGCAGGGCTGCATGCGGAATGTAGGCTCAGGAAGCTCCGGCGTCGCCGGTTGCTCGATACCTAGCTTCTCAAACTCGTCGCGTGCCCGGATTACCTGCGGATCGTCTTCGGAGTAGCCGAGGCAGCGCAGCGCGAGAATGGCATTCATCATGGCCGGATAAATGGCGCCGAGCCCGTCACTCATTTCCAGGTGATCGAGCATCCACTTTTCCGCGCGCTTGAGCGCAAGTTTGCGCAACGGGCGAATGTGCACGGCCTCAGCTAGATGAATGATGCGGTCCAGCACAATGAAGAAATTGCGCCAGGAAAGCTTAGCCTTCCGGTCCAAATGAAGGCGTAGGCTGGCGCTGGCCCGGCCGCCTACAAACAACTCGTCGATTCCCTGCTCTGCCGGAATCTTCTTGAACGGCTTCTTGGCGTAGATAATCGCAAGCGGGACAAGAATCGACCGCGACCAGGAGGAGATTTCGTAGATATTGAAATAGAACCAGTTGGGGAAAAGAACAATCTCCGGCGGGATGGCGGGTACGGCATCGTAGTCATACTGGCCGAGCGCGCAGAGATACATTTTGGTGAAGGTGTTGCACTCCACCACGCCGCCGTGCGCCAGTATCCACTCTCGGCAGCGGGAAAGACGTGGGTCTTCCGCAGAAAGGCCCATCAGCTTGGCAGAGAAGTAGCACTTGACTGAGAGGGAAATGTTGCCGGGACCACCGGGATAGATGCTCCAGCTGCCGTCGTCATTCTGGTAGCGCATCATCTCCGTGAAGGCGCGCTTCAGGCGACCGGGATCACCGGACTCGAGCAGCGTGTGCAGAAAGATGTAGTCGGCTTCCAGCATGGAGTCGGCTTCCAACTCGCCACACCAGTAGCCTTCAGGATGCTGCTGAGAGAGCAATAACTCTTGCGAGCGGAGGATGGCGGACTCCACGTCTGCCAGTTCCGCGTCGATCCGGCCGAATCTGGGCGCCGCGGATACTGTTTTCCTTTGCTCAGGACTCATGTGTTTTTTGGCGCCTCAGTTTCCGTTGGAAATGCCCGTCCCGCGTCTTCCAGTTCGATTGCCCCAACGCTATAGGGGATGCAATTCCTACAGCCCGGGACGAAACTCAAAAACCCTGTCGTGCCCGAAGACAGCCGAAACAAACAGGAGAACTCTAATTGACAGGCAGCGACTTGGCTCCATCTGCACTGTCAATCGCCTGAATAATTTCCGGAGGTAAGCCAAACCGGACGTTCTCCGGCATCACTTCCACCTCTTCGACGCTGGAAAAACCGTTTTGACGCAGATAGTTCACCACATCCTCCACGAGAATTTCCGGCGCAGATGCCCCAGCCGTCACCGCGACGGTATCAACTCCCTTGAGCCACTCGGGGTTGATGGCCTGGGAGTTATCAATCAGGTACCCCTTGGTGCCAAGATTGTGCGAAACCTCAACCAGGCGGTTGGAATTGGAGCTGTTCGTGGAACCCACGACCAGCACAAGGCCGGCATTGTGCGCCACATTGCGAACCGCCACCTGGCGATTCTCCGTGGCATAGCAGATGTCTTGCGAATGCGGGCCAACAATATTCGGAAACTTAATTTTGAGGGCGTGAATGATGTCGCGGGCCTCGTCCAGCGAAAGCGTCGTCTGGGTCAGATACGCTACGCGATTGGGATCCGGCACCTCGAGCGTCTCCACCTCGGCGGCGCTGGAAACCACCTGGGTCACGTCTGGAGCCTCGCCCAGAGTGCCTTCAATCTCGTCGTGGTCGCGGTGGCCGATCAGGACAAGCGAATAGCCCTGCTTGGCGAACTTGACGGCCTCGATGTGGACCTTGGTCACAAGCGGGCAAGTAGCGTCAATCACCTTGAGATTGCGGCCCTTGCTCCCTTCGCGAACCGCGGGGGAAACGCCGTGGGCTGAGTAGATGACGCGCTCGCCGTCCGGAACCTCTTCAATCTCGTGAACGAAGATGGCGCCTTTTTCTGCCAACTCGTTCACGACATACCGGTTATGTACAATTTCGCGGCGGACGTAGATGGGCGCGCCAAAGGTCTCTAGTGCAATCTTGACGATGTCGATGGCGCGAACCACGCCGGCGCAGAATCCGCGCGGTTTGAGCAGAAGAACCCGCTTCTGGCTGGTGGACGCTCCAGGTTCGGCACCGTTGAAGGGTGTGTCGAGGACAGAATTAGTCACTTCAACAGTATACCAACGGGCTATGCACTTTGGGGGAAGGAGTTTCTCATTGTAGCGGGGCCGCATCTGCTTTAGAAACAGTACAAAAAGTAATATCGCTTAAGTTCGCAAGATCAGTTTAGCGTGGCATTTAAGAGTCGTTTCTGACATCCTTTTGAAATGTGCAGTCATCCCACGAAAGAAGGCTGCCCGGGCGGACGGTAAGGCTACGAGGCCGCTGAAGAACTACAGCATTGCGTTGCCCTGGTTATGTGCGGCTGCGACCAGAAGATCCCGCTCCGACGGACGGGCTGCTGTTCGCCGCCAAACCCCACAGAGCAAGGAGAAACTATGAAGACATTCAAGCTTTTCGCATTCGCGGCATTCGTCGCGCTTTGCATGGCAGTTCTGCTGCCAAGGGCCGAGGCGCAAGTGAACATCAACATCGGAATTGGGCCCGCTCCTGTTTGCCCATATGGCTATTTCGACTATGCACCCTACCGGTGCGCGCCGTTCGGCTACTACGGTCCACAGTGGTTTTCAGGCGGTGTATTCTTTGGCGCGGGGCCGTGGTTCCGAGGGCCCGAGAGATTTCGCGGCTATGTGGACCGGCGATTTGATCCGCGATTCGGATACCGCGGAGAATTTCCGCGGCGTGGCGAGCGAGCGGACTGGGGCCGGCATCGTGGTTGGGAACACAATTTCCACGGCGACTATGCGCGTGGAGAGTACCGGCACGACAACGGACGCCACAACGGGCAGTACAAAGAGCGCGGCCACGGGAACAGTCACGATAACGGCCATGGGAATGGACACGAAAATAGAAACGAACATGGAAACGGGCATGGACATGGGCACGATAGGTAGCCTGCCTAACCACCCCTGATAGGGGACAAGACGAGACCGGCTTTCGACGGGCTTTGCGGCCAACTCGGAGGCCGGTTTCTTCTAGCGGCTGGCAGCAATCATCTGGGCGGCGTGCTGCAAGCTGGTGTCAGTGACCTTGGCGCCGGATAGCATGCGCGCCACTTCGTGGGTGCGGGCGCGGTCATCGAGCACTCGGATCTGCGTCTTGGTGCGGCCGTGGTCTTCGCGCTTCTCCACGACCAGATGCTGCGAGGCGAAGGCCGCTATCTGCGGCAGATGCGTGACGCAGAGCACCTGCTGGCCGCGGGCAAGGGCCTTGAGCTTTTGGCCAACCGCCTCGGCCGCGCGTCCGCCAATGCCGATGTCAATCTCGTCAAACACGAGCGTGCGCGGAGTGGGGTGCCCTTTGCGGGTCTTCGCAGAAGCCTCTTCCACCGCAACTTTGAGAGCAAGCATCACGCGCGACATCTCACCGCCCGAAGCGATCTCATGCAATGGCTTCAGCGGTTCACCGGCGTTGGTCGCAATGCGGTACTCCACCGTATCCCAACCCTGCGCGGTCCAGGCGGATTCGGCATTAGAACCGGTGACGGAAACTTCAAAGCGCACCTTCATGGCCAGCGAATTGATTTGCGCTTCCGCGAGTTTTGCCAGCTTGGCAGCGGCGGCGGTTCGCTCCGCGCTCAACGTGGCAGCGGCGGAGCGGTAGACTTGCGCCGCCTCGTCCAGTTCCACGCCGAGTTGCTTGAGAATCTCGTCGCGATCCTCCACCTCGGCGAGTTTCCGTGCCACTTCCTCGCCGAATGCGATGACCTCGGCAACGGTCTGGCCGTACTTGCGCTCGAGACGATCCAGGGCGGCCAGACGGTCCTCAATCTCCGCAAGGCGCTCGGGAGACGCATTGATGCCGTCAGCGTAGTCGCGCAGAGTAGAGCCGATGTCGGCGATTGTGGCCCGCGCCGAAGCAAGCTGCTGCGCTGCATCCGTAAATCGGCCGTCGTAGCGGGCCAGCTCTTCCACGTTGCGGATCGCTGCGCGAAGAGCGGCTTCCGCGCTGGCGCCGCCTTCGTAGAGCTGATCGAAGGCTCCCAGCGCCGCGGCGTACAGCTTCTCCGCGTTGGCCAAAACCCGCTTCTCAGTCTCGAGTGCCTCGTCTTCCCCGGGCTTCAGATTCGCTGACTCGATTTCCTTCACCTGATAGGTCCAAAGGTCCACCATCCGCAGGCGATCCTGCTCGCCCTGCAGCAAATCGTTGAGCCTGTCCTGCGCAATGCGCCAGCGGGAATGGGCCTCGGCAACTGCGGCAGCGGAAAGACCGGCGAAGCGATCAAGCAACAACCGCTGTTGGGCCTGATCAAAACTGGACAAAGTCTCAGACTGCGCGTGAACCAGGGCCAACTCCGGCGCAAGCTGGCGCAGCACCGCAACGGTGGCCGGCTGGTTATTGACAAAGACTCGGCCCTTGCCGCTCAGGAGGATTTCGCGGCGCAGGATAACGTCCGCGCCTTCGGAGTCAATTCCATTGACTTCAAGAACCGCTTCGGCGCCGGGCGTGGACTCAAAGACGCAGGAGACCACGGCCCTGTCCGCGCCGTGGCGAACCACCTCTGCCGAGGCCTTGCCACCCATCAGCAGCGCCAGCGCGTCCACCAGGATGGACTTGCCCGCCCCCGTTTCGCCCGTCAGCAGGTTCAGGCCGGGGCCGAAGGAGGCAATGGCGTGGTCAATCACAGCATAATTTTCCGCGCGCAACTCAACGAGCATAAGAGAATTCCGTACAAGCCCATAAAGAATTTCGCGGCGGCGAATGGGCAAGACTCAAGTGGGATGGTACCCTAGGCGCCGACCCTTTTGCATCACCACTTCGCGCCCGGTGTTACGGTATTCGCACGATCAAGGTCTGCATCACGTCTTCCTTTCCAATTGACTGCGGTATGTCGATGGAGGACCCCGGAAGGGGGTTCAGGATGCCTGTGGAACTGTCCAGTTTGAATGCGTAATAAGCATACGTGGCTGGCGTTGATTGAGTGTCCTGATAGTATGCGTACATAAACGTCCCGGTTGGATCAATCACTGGAGCCGCCAACGTACCTGAGGCGCCGGGGCCTGTGAATGTGCCCGTTCCGGTCAAGCTTCCGCTGTTCGGGTCAATCGCAAAGCTGTCAATCGTCGAGCCGGTGATGGGGGAGTAAACGGACGCGTAGAGGAAATCCGAGGATGGAGCAATAGTGAATTGGCCGCTATCAAAATACACATCCACTGCATAGGGATTTCCGGGGACCGGCGACAAGGCACCGCTTGTGGCATCCACCGCATACCCGAACAGAGCGCAGGATTCGTCACCTGTGTATTGGGGACACGCTGAGACAAACAGGTAACTCCCATTTCCATTCATGGCCACATTCACCAAACGACTGGTAGTAATCGGATCCAAGCTGCCAATTGGACCAACCAGGTAGGGCGAGCCCACAGTCTGGGTGAGGGTACCATTCGATGGATTGATCTGAAATGCGTAAAGGCGCTCGCTGCTTGAAGGAACAAAGAGAAATCGTCCAGTTGGATCAATCATTCCGTTCCCAAGACCCGGATAGTCCTGCAAAGAAACGGTTGCAATACTCTTCAGCTTTCCGGAATCCGGGAAGATACTGAACTCATGGATCGTGCCGGGACCAGCGCCCGACCCAATAACGTAGAGGTATTTGCTGGCTGGATCGATGACGATCGACTGTGGATACTCGTTCGGCAATGGAAGTTCGTCGCTGTTGGCTGGCGAGTCTAGGATGAGCGGAGACAGCTGAAAGCCCGGACCGATGACACGATAGCCCATGATGCTCGCGATTCCCGAGGTCAAACCATACATGTATGTCCCGGATGGGGTGATCGTCAATGCTGACGTGACTGCCTGTTCAAATCCACCAGCCGAAATGGCAGCATCGGCGCCGAGTGCCCCTGTTGAAGTGTTTACGGGCATCCCGTAAAGTGCGCTGGTGCGTTGGATTAGATACTCCCCGCTGGAAGGTGGCGTGGGAGGTGGTGGAGGCGGGCTCGGTGGTGGCGCATATACGCCCGAAGACCCCCCGCACCCGGAGGCGAGCGCAAGGCAAAGTAGGGCAAGAAAGGCGAAACATATAGCTTGAGTCTGGGCCCCTTGAAGCGTATTGCGGATCAAGTTTGTTTCTCCGAAAATAAGCATTGCAGAAAGGCAGCGGGATGTCACGCCATTTGTGCCTCTTGCAACGCGCGGGTATCCACTCGCAGCCTCCAGGGACTTTCGGCGTGTCTGGCAGGTCTTCAGAACTGGTCCCCTCCCTTAAGCGCTCGTATCGCCCCCGGTCACCAACTCGATAACTTGGACAGGCGCACTGCGTCTGATACCGTGAGATGTGAGGTGAACACCCATTTTCACTGAAGTTTTTGCAACTGTTTTGCAGGCGGATTTGAGCGCCCCCTCCCGGCTTTCGCTGGTGCAGGGACCGGGCGCTCTGATGGACATGCTGGGCAACATCGGGACGATTGCTCTGTTTGTGCTGATCGTGCTGCTGCTTGCCAGCCTTTACTCGTGGACGGTGATTCTGGGCAAGGTGTCCACGTTTCGCAAGGCCACCCAGGAGAGCCGCAACTTCATCCGCGCTTTCCGCAAGGCCACCCGGCTGCAGGACGTGGCTGCACTGGCCGATACCTACAAAATAAGCCCGCTGGCGCAGGTCTTTGTGGACGTTTACGAGACCTACAAGCGACAGACGGGTGGGGCGGGACCACCGCGCAACATGACGCCGCTGGAGCGCTCGGCGCAGACTGCTTCCAGTGAGTCGATCACATCGCTGGAGCGGCGCATGTCCTGGCTCGCGACGATCGCCGCAACCAGCCCTTTCGTGGGTTTGTTCGGAACGGTGATGGGCGTGATTGACGCCTTCCACGGGCTGGGAACTGCGGGCGCAGCCACCCTGCGGGCGGTGGCTCCAGGCATGGCCGAGGCACTGATTACCACGGCTGCTGGCTTGTTTGTGGCTGTGCCGGCCGTGGTGGCCTATAACCAATTGAACGCGCGCATCCGCACGTTTGCCGCCGCGACGGACGACTTTTGCCGTGAGCTGTTGAACTCGCTCGAGGAAATTCCGACTCGCGCGCCCGCAACGACGCGGAACCTGGCGCCTGAACCCGCCGATGGGGAAGAACGTGGCCTTTACAAGTAATAGCGGCCAAACTCGATCCTCACTGGCGGACATCAACATCACGCCATTGGTAGACGTGGTGCTGGTGCTGCTGGTCATCTTCATGATCACCGCGCCGGTGCTGCAGTCGGGCATTGAAGTGAACGTGCCCAAGACGCGCACGGTGAAGGAAATCACCGTACAGCGAACGGTGGTGACCATCGACCGCGACCAGCAGGTGTTTCTGGGCGACAAGCTGGTGAACATTCACGACCTGCCGCAGCTTCTGATGAAGCCCGGCGAAGACCCGACTCAAAAGGCCATCTACCTCCGCGCCGATGAGCGGGTGCCATTCGGAGCGTTTGCCACGGTTATGGATGCGGTGAAGCAGGCGGGGATCACCAATATCTCCATCGTGACGCAGCCGCTGAACACCAAGGGACGCGCGGGAGCCAGCGGACAGTGAGTTCCGCGCTCCGCATCAGGAAAAGGTCCCGGACAAAAGGATGAGGCAAGCTCTGCAAAGCACCGACCATCTGGAAGGCGAGCTGACGCCGGAACCGGTGATGGGTCCGGCGATGGGCTCGGTTGCCCTGCACGCCTGCGTAGGGGCTGGGCTGGTGCTTTATGGCATTCTGGGCGGCTTTTTTCATCACAACCTATGGGGAAACGCGGCAGCGGGAGGGGCAATCCAGGTGTCGCTCGTCAGCAATGCCATTCCCCTGCCCTCCAATCAGCCACCAAACCAGAACGTGCTTTCGACCGAAACGCCGAGCGAGGCTCCGGCGCCCCCGACACCCAAGACTAAACAGACCGTGGACGAGTCAGCGATTCCGATTCTAGGCAAGCAAAAGAAGAAAGAACAAAAGACCGAACGCCAGACACCGCCGCGCAAGGTGGACCAGACGCCTGCAAATCGCGCCTACTATGGTGAGCAATCCGGCTCATCCATGCCGCATGCGACGCAATCGCAACTGTCCGTCAACGGGCCCACGACCGTGAACAACGGCAATTTCGGCAGCCTCTTTGGCTGGTATGTAGATGGCATCACGCGCAAAATGGGCCAGAACTGGTACAAGTCGTTGGTAGACCCGGGCACTCCGAAGGGTACCCGCTCCTATATCAACTTCAAGATTTACCGGGATGGATCCGTGGGCGATGTGCAACTGGAACGAGCCAGCGGAAGCCCCACACTGGACCGCTCCTGCATGCAGGCTGCCATGCGCTCGGGCAACTTCGGCTCGCTGCCTACAGGTTACAACCAAAGCACCCTCATGGTTTCTTACTATTGTGAGTACTAGTAGATGCGGCCGGAGTCCAATTAGAATGGAGCCCGACGAACCATTTCCGAGTTCTACGGCTCGTTCTGCGGAAACGATTCCAATGCCCGGAAAATGCTCGTAACGATCCGCCAGCCCCCAAGGAAGGATTGGGTTCCACATGAAGTGGTTTTCGAGGACATCCCTATTCGCAGCCGTGTGGCTTTGCTTTTTGGCTTGCCTTCCCCTGCAGGCGCAGGACTGGGTCCGAATCGGCTCCAACCTGGGGAACGCGCGCATCCGGCTTGCAGCAGCGGACTTCAAGCCCGTGGGCACCGATCCGCAGACACCGGCATTGAAGACAGTCTTTGACAGCACGCTCTATAACGACCTGGGCAACGCGGGCATCTTCGATCTGGTGTCAAAGAGCTTCTCGCCGCCGGGCGAGCCGGGCTCACCGCAGGAGATCAACCTGGCGCAGTGGTCGGCGGCTCCAGCCAGTGCGGCCATGGTTGCCTTTGGAGCGCTTTCAGTCACGAACGGGCGGTTGGTGGTCTATGGATGGCTGTTCGACACCAGCAATGCAAGCAACCCGCAGGTTCTGGGCAAGCAGTATAACGAAGCGGCCAACGAGGACATGGCCCGGACCATCGCACACCGCTTTGCCGACGAGATTATTGCCCGGCTGGGCGGCGGGGTAAACGGCATTGCGGAAACCAAGATTTACTTTGTGAGCTCGCGGACGGGCAACAAAGAGATCTGGGCAATGGATTATGACGGACAAAATCAGCATCCGGTGACGCATCTGGGCAGCACTTCGATTTCTCCGCGCATCTCACCGGATAATACGCGGCTTGCCTTTGCTTCGCTCGGCCGCGAGGGCTGGTCCATCCGCATGTATTCCCTTGAACTCGGCCGCATGGTCCGGTTTTCCGCCGGCAACGGGGGAAGCCTGAATCAATCTCCCGCGTGGTCGGCACACGGGAACCGTCTCGCATTTTCCTCTTCGCGCACCGGAGATCCCGAAATCTGGGTGGCGGATGCCGACGGCGGCAACCTGCACCGCGTGACCTACTTCCGCGGGCCGGATGTTTCCCCCACCTGGAACCCCAAGACGGACGCGCAGATTGCCTGGGTGAGCGGGCGGACGGGCCTGCCTCAGATCTACACCATGGGTCAGGACGGTTCCAACGTGCACCGCATGACCGACGGAGGCTATGCTGTGTCGCCTTCCTGGTCGCCGAGCGGACAGTTCCTCACCTTCAGCTGGAATCGCAAATACGGTCCCGGTGCGCCGGGCGGGCAGGACATCTACGTGATGGACATTGCGACGTTGCGCTGGTCGCAACTGACCCACTCTGCCGGCAACAACGACTTTCCATCCTGGGCGCCAGACGGGCGCCACATCGTCTTTCAACGCCAGATCGGCGGGCACACCCAGATTTGGACCATGCTCGCCGACGGCACAGATCAGCACCAGCTGACGCACACAGGGAACAATCTGATGCCCAACTGGAGCTGGAAATGATTCCCGGAAGTACCCAGGGTGCCCCGGCCGGATGCAGAGGCCGGGAGCAACCGTTGCCCAGGAATTACTCTGCGTTCTGTTTTTCCGGCCCACGCCGCAACGCGCGCGCGGGGGACAACACAATTTGGCGCGCCTGCCCCGCATGGAATACCTGGAAGGAACATGCAGCCGGCCCTAACCCCAGCTCATTTCTGAGCGGTTCATCCCTCATCCAGCCTGGACGGCGCAGTTCCCGTTGGCACTGCTGAGTGCCCTGCCCGACCCAAGGCATAGAATGGAAGTATCGCTCGGCGAATGCGCCAGAATATTTCGAAGGAGCCCAGCATTGAATCGACTTAGCCGCACCTTAGTGCCTGTAGCGTTGTTTGCCTCCCTGATTGCCGTGGCTGGCTGCAAGAAGAAGCAGCCGCCGCCGACTCCGCAGACCGCCCCGCCCATGACAGCGCCGGCGCCCACCGCGGAGATTACCGCTACGCCGGAATCGATTTCTGCCGGAGATCAGGTTGTGCTGAACTGGCGCACCACCGATGCCACCAGCGTCAGCATTGACGGCATCGGAGAAGTGCCCACGTCCGGCGTGAAGACGGTCACGCCCTCCGTTTCCACCACGTACCACCTGGTGGCCAAGGGCGAAGGCGGCACCGCTGACGCGACGGCTCACGTGACCGTGAATACACCGCCGGCAGTGACGGTGCCCTCCAATTCGATGACCGCCGAGGAAGAGTTCAAAGCAAACGTGCAGGATATCTTCTTTGACTATGACGCGTACGACATTCGTTCTGACGCGCAGTCCACGCTGTCGCATGATGCCTCTTACCTTGCCTCCCATCCGGACATCAAGGTCGTAATTGGCGGCTACTGCGACGAGCGCGGCTCCGACGAGTACAACCTGGCCCTGGGACAGAATCGTGCCGATTCCGCGAAGAAGGCTCTGGTTGCCGCAGGCGTGGCCGCAGACCGGATTCGCGTGATCAGCTACGGCAAGGAAAAGCCATTCTGCACCGAATCTACGGAATCCTGCTGGCAGCTCAATCGCCGTGCCGGATTCACGATGGATCGCTAACCGGACGCAGGCGGGCGGCAAGGGAAACTTTGCCGCCCCACCTGCGCCACAAGAGAAACACGCCCGCTGCTCAGCTTGCCGACACCCTGAGGAGTGGCCAAGGCGCAACAATAACACGCACCCGCTGCGGACAGCCCGTTTGAGCCTGCCGCAGCGTGTTTGTGTTTCACGGGTGAACGATGCAGATATCTCGCACAATTCGCAACCGCTTTTTTGCGGCGGCAACGCTGGTTCTGTTTCTGATCGCAATGCCGGTCCGCGCGCATGCAGTCTCCAAGGAAATTATTCAGCTGCAAACGCAAGTGCAACAGCTGCTGGACATGGTGCAGCGCCTGCAGTCCACCATGGACACTCGCTTTGCCGTGTTGCAAAACCTGGCCCAGCAGACAGCCAACCAGGCCGTGCAGATGAACGCGACAGTCAACACGCTGCAGCAAAAGCTGAATGCACAGGATGAGGCGCTCAACGGCAAGATGGATGCGACCTCCGGCCAGATTCAGTCGATGAATGATTCCGTGGACGAGCTCAAGGCACGCATTGCCAAGCTGGAGAAGTCCGTGCAGGACATGCAAGGCCAGTTGCAGAACATCCAGACGCCGCCACCGACCGCGCTCCCCGGAGCAACAGGGCAGCCAGCCGGCCAGAACCCTGGGACGGCAGGTCCTGGAATGGCGGGCGGAGCCGCACCGGCGGTCAATCAGGCCCCGCCGCTGGCGCAGACCTTCCAAGCTGCCATGGGAGACTACAACGCCGCGCGCTATGACCTGGCCACCAGCGAATTTCAGGATGTGATTCACTACTATCCGCTGGATGACATGGCCGGTACTGCGCAGTTCTACCTGGGCGAGATTGCGTATCGCCAGAAGAAGTATGACGACGCGGTGAAGGACTACAACGCCGTGCTCGAAGGATTCAGCGGCAATGCGAAGGCTCCCGCGGCACAGCTCCACAAGGGGCTGGCACTGTTCAAACTGAAGCGGCGCTCGGAGGGCATCCACGAACTGCGGTCTCTGCTCCAGCGCTATCCGAAGACACCGGAAGGCCAAAGCGCCCGCGAGCACCTGAGCGCCATGGGCGTGCGCATCAATGCACGCTGAGCCAAACGCGCAAGTCGCGCTTCGGCAAATCTCCTCAGCGACTCATAATTGAAAGGCCCCGCCGCGGCGGGGCTTTTCGTTGGCTGCGAAGGACAAAAGCTCGCCGCTACTTGAGGTTGTTCATTAGCGCATCGAGCGCTGACTTTGGCGGGCGGGTAAGTGACTCCGGCAGCGTAGCCAGCGGCTCATCCACCAAGTTCAACTGGTCCGTGAACGTCGGCTTGTGGGTGTTGATGTAGAAAACCCCGGTAAGGATCTCATCATTGCTCGCCGACTCCATCAGGGTCCGCACGGCGTTTGCCTTGTTCGTTGGGTCATAATCCTCGTGCAGCTTGCGCAGGCGCAGGTTGGAACCGTCGTGCATCTGTACGTCATAGACTTCGCCGGAGTCGTAATCCACGTCGATTTCATCAAAGCTGGCTACAAAGCCCACTTCGTTGATCGGTTCGTCATTCTCCTGCATGAACTTGTAGCTCTTGGTCGAGCCTTCATGGTCATTAAAGGTGACGCATGGGCTGATGACGTCCAGCATCACCGTGCCCTCGTGCGCGATGGCCGCCTTTAGCATGGCGAGCAACTGCTTCTTGTCGCCGGAGAAGGAACGGCCCACGAACGTGGCCCCCAGCTGGATCGCCAGCGCACATGTGTCAATCGCAGGAAGATCATTGATGACGCCCGTCTTGAGCTTGGAGCCGATGTCCGCTGTGGCCGAAAACTGCCCCTTGGTGAGCCCATACACGCCGTTGTCTTCAATGATGTAAATCATCGGCAGATTGCGGCGCATCAGGTGCACAAACTGGCCTACGCCGATCGAAGCCGTGTCGCCGTCGCCGCTCACGCCCAGCAGCCTGTTCTGGTGGTTGGCCAGCAGCGCGCCCGTGGAAACGGAAGGCATGCGGCCATGCACGCTATTGAAGCTGTGCGAGCGCGCCATAAAGTACGCCGGGCTCTTGGAAGAGCAGCCGATTCCGCTCATCTTCATCAACCGCTCCGGCTGCACACCCATCTCAAACATGGCATCAATAATGCGCTCAGAGATGGCATTGTGGCCGCAGCCCGCGCACAGCGTGGACTTGCCGCCGCGGTAGTCGAGAACCGGGAGACCGAGGCGATTGACCTTGGGACCTGAAGCGGGATGGGTTGTTGCGGTTGCCATTACAGGCCCTCCTTGGTAGCAAACTCCTCGGTGATGGTGCGCGCGTCAATCGGCAGTCCGTTGTAATGCAGAATGCTGCGCAGCTTGGTTAACTGCTCTGCCGGCAGATCCAGCTTGAGCAGGCTTGCCAACTGGGCATCCCGGTCCTGCTCCACCACGTAGACTCGCTCATGCGAAGCGACAAAGTCGTGGATCTCATTTGCAAACGGGTACGCACGAATGCGCAGGTAGTCCGTCTCGACCTCGTACGCCTTCCGGATCTGATCCATACTCTCTTGCAGCGCAAAATCTGTGGTTCCGTAGGCCAGAAAGCCGATCTTGGAAGTGCCGTTCTTCACGACGACCGGAGCGGGAACCAGCTTGCGCGCGCTCTCAAACTTGCGTGAGAGGCGGTCCATGATCGCCTGATACTCGTCGGGTTTCTCGGTATATGCAGCGTTGGCGTTATGTCCAGAACCGCGCGTAAAGTAGGCCGCCTTAGGGTGCATGGTGCCGGGCAGCGTGCGCCAGCCAATTGAGTCTCCATCCACATCCTTGTAGCGGGCAAAGCTGCCCAGCCGCTCGAGGTCCTCGGCCGTAAGCACCTTGCCGCGATCCAGCGGCTTTTCGGGATAATCAAACGGATCGGACATCCAGTTGTTCATGCCCAGGTCAAGATCAGTCAGCACAAAGACCGGCGTCTGCAGGCGCTCCGCCAGGTCAAACGCGGCCATGCTGAGTTCGAAGCCTTCCTTCACAGAGCCCGGCAACAGCACAACATGCCTGGTGTCGCCGTGTGAAAGGAACGCAGTGGAAAGCAGGTCCGCCTGCGAGGTGCGCGTCGGCATGCCCGTGGAGGGGCCGGTGCGCTGCACGTCGAAGATGACTCCTGGAATCTCGGCAAAGTAACCCAGGCCGGCAAACTCCGCCATCAGCGAGATGCCTGGACCCGAAGTCGCGGTCATCGAACGTGCACCCGCCCAGCCAGCGCCGAGCACCATGCCAATCGCGGCCAGTTCGTCCTCGGCCTGCACCACTGCAAAAGTTGCTTTGCCTTCGGGTGTCACGCGGAACTTCTTCAGCAGATCTGTGGCGGCTTCCACCAGCGACGTGGAGGGTGTGATGGGATACCAGGCAACCACCGTGACACCGGCGAAGACTGCGCCCATGCCGCAGGCGGCATTGCCGTCAATGATGATCTTCCCTTCCGTCTCGTTCATCCGTTCCAGTACATACGGATCGTGCTTGATGAACTTCTCCTGTGCAAAGTCGTGGCCTGCCTTGACCGCATTGAAGTTTAGGTCAAACACCTTCTGCTTCTTGGCAAACTGCTTCTTTACGCTGGCCTCAATCTCGCTGAGGTCAATGGAAAGCAACTGCGCAGCCACGCCCACATACACCATGTTCTTGACCAGCTTGCGCAGCTTGGCCTCAGAACAAACCGCAGCAGCGATCTTGTCAAAAGGCACCGGGTAGCAGGCAACATCCTCGCGATACTGCTTGAGGTTGAGGCTTTCCTCGTAGATCGCCACGCCGCCCTTGGGCAGAGCGAGCATGTCCTCCTTGGCAGTTTCGGGATTCAGCGCCACCAGTACTTCGGCGCCCCGCGTACGGGCCACGTATCCGTCCTTGCTGGCGCGGATGGTATACCAAGTGGGCAGTCCGGCAATGTTAGAGGGGAACAGGTTCTTCCCGCTTACGGGGATTCCCATTCCGAAGATGCTCTTCAGCAGAACGCTGTTGGCGGATTGCGAGCCGGATCCGTTCACCGTTGCTACGTTGATGCTGAAATCATTGACAACACGCTTTTGCGTGTTCAGAGAGCCCTGTTCTTGACCCAGGGCTAGGTCTCCTGTCGCCATTTGGCGGGATTCCCTTCCGGTAAAATCGGGGAAGAGTCAAACTTCCACTCACTCTTCCGCTCAGTCCTGATTATAGTCACCTGAATGAGCGCGCGTCCTGCAGACTGAACCTACGGTTACCCCTTTGAGTCCCATCCTCTGGAACGGCTGTTCATCTGTTCAAATTCGGGGAATCTTGCCAAGGAAATCGAATTGCGCAGATGTTAAGGGCCTGCATGCTCAAGGCTTACGCCAGAACAGCGGCTCTGGCCGAGTCTCTCTTCCAGCGGGCGAGGAGAGACAGCGCAATGACGACGAGCGCGAGCGTTAGCCCAGTCCAAAGGCCATAAATGCCCCAATGGAAAACAAAACACAGGCTCAGGCCAAGTGGAAGTCCAAGAATCCAGTACCCAACGAAGTTGGCAATCATGGGCACGCGGGTTTCGCCCAGCCCCCGCAAGGCACCGGTGCAAACAGTCTGGATGCCGTCAAAAATCTGGAAAGCTGCAGCCAGCCACAGCAGGCTGGGGCCAACGGCCAGGACCCGAGGATCGCTGGTGTACAGGCGGATAAGCGGACCAGGCGCGAGCAGGAAAACCAGCCCGGCCAACAGCATGAAGGAGGTCCCGAGGCCCAGAGCAAGCCACCCTGCGCGGCGTGCCCGCTCTGGGTCGCCCGCGCCCACGGCGTGGCCCACGCTGACGGCTGCGGCGGCGGAAACGCCCAGCGGCACCATGTAGCTGACGCTCGCGTAGTTCAGCGCAATCTGATGCGTAGCCAGCGCCACCGGCGTCAGCCATCCGGCGGAAAGCGTAGCCATGTTCCACGCCCCCACCTCCAGCAGGATTTGCCCCGCGGCCGGCGAGCCGATTCGCGCCAGCCTGCGCAACCGCTGCAGGCTGGGGCCGGCCCAGTGGTGAAACAGCGGATGGCCACGCCTGCGCTCATAGCGCCAGGCAAATGCGAACAGGGAGATGGCCATGCCCACGCGGGCAATGCACGTGGAGAGCGCCGATCCTCGCACACCCATTGCCGGAAATCCCCAATGCCCGTAGATCAGCACCCAGTTGCCGCCCCAGTTCAGCAGGTTGGCAAGTACGTACGTAGCTGTAATCTCACGCACCTGGCCCACACCTTGCAGGTAGCGCCGCGTGCCGCCGTACAGCAGCAGAGGCAGGGTGCTCCAGTTCAACATGCGTAGGTAAATGCCCGCAGGCCGCACCACCGCCGGCGTAATGCCAAAGTGAGCAAACCCGTAGCTGGCGGCAAAAACAAGCACCATGATGGGAATGGTGACGATGCAGGCCAGATAGACACCCTGGGCCAGCCAGCGGTGGCATTCGTCGTGATCCTTGCGGCCATAGGCCTGAGCTACCAGCGTATCCAGCCCTAGGAGTAGGCCGATTCCGAACAGGGATGGCGTGTAATACACGGCGTTGCCCAGCGCCACCGCACCAATGGCAACCGGCCCGAGCCGGCCCACCATAATGGTGTCCACCACCCCCTGAGCCATCCAGCCGAGTTCGCTAAGCACCACGGGAACTGCCAGCGCCACCATTGCGCGCAGTTCAGGTTTCCACTTGGGCTCGGCCGGAAGCATTTTTCTAATTTACATCGAGGATTGCGTCCGCGCTCGCGGGTCCTTTCCCCAAAAATCCCCAACCCTCGCAATGCTCTCTTACATGTGACTGGATCCAAAGCGGAGTTTGCTGTTAGCCCCTGGAAAACGAAAGTCTGTCGCACCGAAAACGAAGGGCAGCCCCTTTGGGACCGCCCTTCGTTGAATTGGAGAATCTGCCTAGCTGACGTGGGGCTCCGGCACGGCCGGCCGAAGTGGAACCTGCTGCGTCGTAATTGTCAGTTTGGCTGAGGTGAGGTTCGGCCCGTCCCATCCGTCCTTCACCGCCTCAATGTGGATCTCACCCGGTTGTTTGGTAGATTGCACGATGACCTGCGCAAGACCGTTGAAGAGCGACCGCTTCGGCTCCTTGTCGCTTTCCTGGCAGTTGGGGTCGCCGTTGCCCACGCCCAGAAGCTTCCCCTCGCCGGTGATGTGGAAGGCGATGCGGTTGTTGGCCGTGGGAACGTGCCGGCCCTGCGGGTCGAGCGCTTCCACGGTGAGCAGGACGACATCCTCGCCATCGGCGTTGATCTGGCTGCGGTCCGCAGTAAGGCGAATGGCAACCGTCTCTCCGGTGGTTTCGCGCTTTTCCGTCAGCACCGTCTTTCCGCCGCGGAAGCCGCGCGCCTCAATGGATCCCGGCTCGTAGCGAACCTTCCATTCCACATGGCCCAAATGCGGCACCTTTTGGCGGCCAATGCTCTTGCCGTTCACCAGCAGTTCAACCTCTTCCAGGTTCGAGTACACCCAGACGGGAAGGGTGTCGCCTTCCCTGCCCTTGAAATCCCAGTGCGGAAACAGATGAAGTGCCGGCTGGTTGCCCCACCATGCTTTGTAGTAGTAGAAGTAGTCCTTCGGAAAGCCGCACATGTCCACAATGCCGAATTGCGAATTGATGGAAGGCCAGCCGTAGGGCGTTGGCTCGCCGCGATAGTCAAAGCCCGTCCAGGCAAAACCGCCGGCTTCCCATTCGCGCGTGCCATAGTAGGTCCACCACTCTTCCGGCGTTTCTCCCCACGACACCACGCCGTCATACGAGTTGACCGTGTTGCGCAGCGGGTCGGTTGCGTAGACCCCGCGGGTGGAGATGGCGCTGGAAGTCTCCGAGCCAAAGAGCGGCCGCTCAGGATGCTCAGCGTGAAACTTCTCCGGACGCTTGAGGTCGTAGTTGAACCCAATAATGTCCAGCGCGTTGGATAGGCCCTTCTCGTTGTCGCCGTTGACGGCCGCCGAGACAACGCGCGTGGGGTCGAGTTCGTGGCATTTCCGCACCATGGTGGTAGCAATCTTTTCGCCCTCCTCGGCCATAGGCCCCTGCAACAGCCATTCCTCATTGCCGATGGACCAGATGATGATGGAAGGCGAGTTGCGATATCGCTTGACCATCACCTCGAGCTGCTCCAATCCTTCAGGGTTCGAGCTCATCTGGCGCGTCTCGCACATCATCATCATGCCCATCCGATCGCAGGCATCCACCCACTCCGGCGTGGGCATGTTGTGGGAGGTGCGCACCGCGTTGCACCCCATTTCGCGCAGCACCCCCAGGCGGAACCATTGCAGGCGATCGGGAACGGCCGCGCCCACTCCTGCGTGGTCCTGGTGGTTGCAGGTGCCTTGAATCTTGAGCGATTTGCCGTTCAGGAAGAATCCCTTTGCGGCATCAAAGCGAACGGTGCGAACGCCGAAGTTCACCCGCTCTGCGTCGCGCGCCTTGCCTTCGGTCTCCACCGTCACAATGGCGGTGTAGAGGTTCGGTTCTTCCACGGACCAGAGCCTAGCCTTGGGCAATTTGGCCTTTGCAGTAAATTCCGTCGAACCATCCGCCGGTACGGACTGCGCTTGTGACTCGGCCGAGGCCACCGTGTTGCCCTTCGCGTCCTCAATCCTCCACGTCACCCGCGCATTCTCGTTCTGCTTTCCCTCATTGCTGACCACGGTGCCGAGCGTCAGCGCAGCAGAGTCGCCGCTGAGTTCACTCCGCACGTAGCTTTCCCACGCGCCAAGATGCAATGGATCCATCTTGGTGAGCCACACGTGCCGATAGATCCCGGCGCCCTCATAAAACCACCCGTCGCCAAAGCTGGCATCCACGCGCGCCACGATGTAATTCTTTGCGCCAACGGCGAGAAAGTCCGTGATGTCAAAGCGGAAAGGCGCATAGCCGTTGTTGTTGCGGCCAATGAAACAGCCATTCACAAACAGCAACACATCCCGGAAAACGCCATCGAACTCAACCCAGACGCGTTTGCCCCGGTCGGAGGCGGGAACATCAAACTCGCGCCGATACCAACCCACGCTGCTCTCCGGATAGCGCCGGCCGATGGGCTTGAAGCCGTGCGAGAGCTGTTCCTGGTCGTCGACGAAAGGCAGCTCCACCGCCCAGTCGTGCGGCAGGTTCAGTTCGCGCCATTTTGAGTCGTCAAAGCCCGCTTTCGCAAAGCCAAAGTCTCCTGTTTTGGCAAAGTCGCCCTGCCCCTTCCCGAAGCCCAGGTCTTTGGCAGGGTCGTTGCCGTTGCCAAAGATGAACTTCCAACCGAAATCGAACAAGAGATGCTCGCGAGGCGCCACGGCGGCCAGGGCTTCGGCTGTGCCGGCCTGCGGATTGGCCGCAAGCATGGCGGCGGTGCGGCCCCAGGCGGAGCGGGCCAGCAGCGACGACGCGGAAAGCGCCGCACCGGAACAGAGCAATTCACGGCGGGATATGCCGGACATAGGAATCCTACTTTTCCAATGAAGTCTCACCCACGAGCGGCGCCAGAGCGGAGCGCGCGAGCAATGCGGAACTATAAACCACGCATCGAACAAAAGTAAACGATTTCAGAAACCGCGCGGGACCCGCTTCAGCGCCACGGCGCGCAGGTCTCCCACTCTCCTTTCACTCCATACCCTTGTGGTACATTCAAACTGGCAGCAGACGCGCCTGGAGAGATGGCCGAGTGGCTGAAGGCGCACGCTTGGAAAGCGTGTTTAGGGGAAACTCTAACGTGGGTTCGAATCCCACTCTCTCCGCCATCACTTAGTAAGTTACTTAGACTCAAGGATATAGACGGGAATAATCGCACTTTGACCGTCTGACAACTGTGGTGGAAATAGGACACTTACGCTCCATTCTGGCAATTTGACAGGCTATTATCTGACCAATCTGACCACAACATGGCCCGTCGTCTGACCCCGGGGAATCCGCTGCCTGCACGACAGAGCCTTATGAGCGTAGAAAAGGCCGGGGCCGATCAATTCCCCAGTTGCAGCGGGCACGGGCACTGCTGAGTGGTGGTGCTGCACCGACAGCGAAGAAGACCGGGGGCAGTCCCAAAACGGCAAGAGCGGCTGTGGCACACTCGGCCTCGATCTGCCTGAGAGTCTCCGAGGCATCTCGCACCTCATGGTGCTCGATGCTGTAAACACTGGCCTTGCACCGGGAACGCTCTTGAGATTCGAGGCAGAGGAAATTCACATTTTGCCGGTATCGAACAGTGTTCATCTCCTTGGCTTATCAGATTTGATGTGTGCTCTGAATTTGATGGATGCTGCCCCAAAGGAAGTTGTGCTCCTTGGAGTGCAAACGGCATCTACAGATTGGGGAATGGCTTTGACTCCAGAAGTGTTTCCTGCCCAGCAAACCCTGATGCAATCTGGGCTTGAGCAACTTGCGCAATGGAATCGGGAATGATCTTTGTGGACTACGGAGAAGGTGTTCTTCAAGGCCGCGTTGAGGCGGCAGTGTGGCTTCGAAAGGCGGCAGATTGGGGAAATACTGAGGCGGAATACAACGTTCGCTTGCTCTACGACGATGGTCAACGCGTGTCACAGGATACTGGCAAAGCCAAAGACTGGTACCGCAAGGCTGCTGAACAATGTCAGAACGCCTGTGAAAATAGGTTTGGGCCAAATGCTGTACCATTCATAGAAGCGAGTTGCAGAGCGAAATGCAGGTCTCAGACAACTCGTTAGTTCCTTCACAGCGTCCTATCTTCACATAATTGCAGTCATCGAACCACTTTCATTTCCAGCCTTGCGGTTCGCGGCGAAATCGCCGCCAATCTAACGACTAGCGAACTTTGATCGCTTGTTCAGTGGAAACCAATGAGAGGTGGCAATGTCCGACGGCCCTTGGCATGTCCTGCAAGTGATTGCGAATCATGAGAAAAGAGTTGCGCGACAACTGGAGGTACGCGCACTGGAACATTACCTTCCGCTGTACTCCGAACGCTCAAAATGGACAGACCGGACGGTGACCCTGGAGAGGCCTCTCTTCCCCGGATACGTTTTTACGCGGTTCTCGCCCTCGGCGAGGATTTCTCTCATCTCGACGCCGGGGATACTGCGGATGCTTGGCACGGACGGGAACTGCACTGTGGATGGCGCCGAAATCGACAGGATTCAGCAGGGTCTGGCAAGTGGGCACATACTCAGGCCCCAACACCCAGTTCCTGTGGGCACTCGCGTGCGAATTCGGCGCGGCCCGTTCCAGGGTGTGGAAGGCATCGTGGCCGAACTCCGCCGCAACTGCAATGTAATCATTGCTCTCTCGGCTGTGGAACAGTGCTTTTCTTTGGAAGCGGACCTCAGTGACCTTGAGGTGTTGGGCCAGAGGATCGTGAACACAAAAAGCTGTGGCTTGATCCCTGGTAGCCAGATTGGCCTTGTGGGCAGCCGCCGGGAGTCACAGTTCAAACCTGCGCGCTGAAGGGAGCGCGCCTGGTGTAATTCTGTGACGAATGCGCCCGTTGGGGGCGATCGCGAGACGCGAGTGAGACGCCCCTCATCGGCATTCTGCGCCTCGGACTATGCCCAGCCCCTGCTCCGATACACCCACAATCCGACCCATTCCCGCAAAGCCATCTCCGTGCTCTCCAAATTGTCGCAACTTGGAATCCAGGACAGGTCATCCCCGTCCCACCCGGTGTAAAAATCCGCAGGCGCAGGAACGACCTCAAATCCCGCCCTTCTGAAGGTCGCAGCTGCTCGCGGCATGTGGATCGCCGATGTGACGAGGATGATTTTGTGGATCTTGCGTGCCGAGAGGAGATCAAAACTCATCGTCGCATTTTGATGGGTATTGACAGACTTCTCCTCCGTCAGGATGGCGCTCGCAGGCAGGCCCCACTCCTGGAGCAAGCCGCTCATCGCGCGCGCCTCTGGCGGATCGTCGGATGGCTGCTTGAACAGAGAGAGATTGCCCCCGCTGCAGAGGATCAGTGGGGCCTTCCTGGCGCGATAAAGGCGAAGAGCAACCAGCAGCCTATCACTGGAGCCGACTAAATGACTCGCGGGATGCTGCTCCGACGCTAGCTTCAAAGAGCCGCCAAGGACTACGATCGCCTGGGCCTGCGGAATCGTCTGCATGCTGGGATCCGGGTATTGATCTTCGAGAGACGCGGCCAGACGGTTGCTGATCACCGAGGAGCCCGGTACGACCAACAGGAGAAAGGCACCAAGCGCCAGAAAGAAGGAGCCTCTCTTGAATCTTCTCAGCAGAAGGGAACCTGCCAGGAGTGCAAGCGCAAGAACGAATGGGTCAAGAAGCACACGAGAGAAGTGACTGAGATAAAGGAAAACCATCGGTCTAATCTGCCTCCTTTGATGTGCCGTTGAGACTGCGGGGCAAGCACTCTGAGAAAGGTCCAAACACTGGAGGGCTGCCCATGGGCGGAGCGGCCAAATGAGAAAGCGTACCCGAGAACCCGTTGACACTCCGTACGAGCGGACTCTAGCATGCGCGACATGTGGAACGCATCGGCGTCACCTGTGCAGCGGGCAAACCTCCGG
>DATKTQ010000117.1:0-21676 GCA_035531055.1 Occallatibacter sp.
TTGCGTTCTATGGGCTGTGGGGATCCAAACCTCAGCACATGCTGCCTAAGCAAGCGCTCACGGATTAGGCTGGCTGTTTGCAGTTGTACGGGGCCCTCCGGCGCAAAGCCGGGGGCTTCCCTGATCAACATGGCGGAGCGCAAAGTGAGCAGCATGAGGCAGGAATTTGCGCTGGGCCACCTGACGCGCAGAGCGAAGTAGGGCTCGGAAGAGCACCGAATCCCTTGAGACAAGTTTGCTGACACAAGTTTGCCATTACTCGGGCGGCTGCGCGATACTGCGGAGCGTCAAGTAAATCCCTTTAGTGGATGTGCCTGCAGGGGGTCGCGAAATGGAAATGCGCAAAATCAACGGGCGAAGGATGCGGAGCATGGCCGCGACGGCGGCGCTGCTGCTGGCGGCGGCGGTGCCCGTGGCGTGGGCGGGGCAGCATTCCGCGGACGGGAAGGGCGCGTACGCGACCGGCAAATATCCCAACCTGTTTGCCGAGGACGGCCACAGCGAGCGAGAGATTCGGGCGAAGGTGAACGCGGCGTATGAGCAGCTGTTCCACGGCGACCCGCAGACGCAGGCGATTGCCTTTGACGCGGGGCACAATGCAAACGGTCCGCTGATCTACGTGACGGACTGGGCCAACCACGATGTGCGGACGGAAGGCATGTCCTACGGCATGATGATCGCCGTGCAGTTGAACAAGAAGGCCGAGTTTGACGGCATTTGGAACTGGGCGAAGACGTACATGTACATTGGCGACCCGAAGGCGCCGAGCTACGAGTATTTTGCGTGGAGCTGCAAGACGGATGGAACGCACAACTCCGAAGGCGCGGCGCCGGATGGGGAATCCTACTTTGCCATGGCGCTGCTGTTTGCCTCGAATCGCTGGGGCGACGGCAAGGGCATCTACAACTATCGCGCCGAGGCGGAGAAGCTGCTGACGGCGATGGTGCACCGGCCGGTGATTTCAGTTGCGGGCAAGTATGGCGTGTTTGCGGTGGGGCCGATGATGCACAAGGATCCGCCGATGATCCTGTTTGTGCCGGGCATTCTGCCGCATCCGTTCACGGATCCGTCGTATCACCTGCCGGCGTTTTATGAGCTGTGGTCGCGCTGGGGACCGAAGGCGGACCGGGCGTTTTGGGCGCAGGCGGCGGAAGTGAGCCGCGCATTTTTTGTGAAGACGGCGAATCCGGTGACGGGCCTCGCGCCGAGCTATGCGAACTTTGACGGAACGCCGCACCAGACGCGGTTTCCGCAGTCGAGCGAGTTCGGCTATGACGCGTGGCGCACGGCGAGCAACTGGAGCGTGGACTGGGCGTGGTGGCACAAGGCTCCGGCGGAGCGGGAGCTGAGCGACCGCATTCAGAAATTTTTCGCGTCGCAGGGCATCGACAAGTACGGGCCTGTGTACTCGCTGGACGGCAAGGACCAGGGCGCGACGCCGGGGCTGACGCATGAGGACCATCCGGCGGGCCTGGCGGGCACTAACGCGGTGGCGGGGCTGGCAGCGACCGACCGCAAGCGGGCGCGGGAGTTTACCGAGGCGCTGTGGAAGACGCCGATTCCCGAGGGGCATGGCCGCTACTACGACGGCATGCTCTACCTGATGAGCCTGATGCACGCGGGCGGCGAGTTCCGCATCTGGGCACCGAAGTAAGAGCGAGCTGCGGGCCGGGTGCAAACCGTTTGGACTGGAGCAGGCAGCGGAGCTGACTTTGCCGGAGGATACCCGGAACAGGTATGGTGGCTTGCAGTCCACAACAGGAGTTTCCGATGCCCATGGCCACGCCACCGCCCACGGCGGAACAGGACGACAGCGCCCCACTGATTCCGCACAAGAGCCTTGCCGCCTTTGCGCTGGTGACGGGGCTGTTTCTGCTGTGGGGGATTGCGAACAACCTGAACGACGTACTGATCCGGCAGTTTACGAAGTCGTTCGACATCAGCCGGCTGCAGGCGGGCCTGGTGCAGTTTGCGTTTTACATTGGGTACTTTACCTTCAGCGTGCCGGCGGCGCTGGTGATGCGGCGGCGCGGATACAAGTTCGGCCTGGTGACGGGACTGGTGCTGTACGGGCTGGGCACGTTTCTGTTTTGGCCGGCGGCGGCGGCACAGAGCTACGGACTGTTTCTGGTGGCGCTGTTTGTCATTGCCAGCGGATTGGGCTTTCTGGAAACCGGAGCGAACCCGCTGGTGGCGCAGCTGGGCGAGCCGGAGAGCGCGGTGCGGCGGCTGAACTTTTCGCAGGCCTTCAACCCGATTGGCTCGATTGTGGGCGTGCTGATCGGGACGGTGTTCATCTTTTCCGGCGTGGAGCTGAATGCGCCCCGCATTGCCCAGCTGAAGCTGGCGGGGACCTACAAGGCCTATCTGCACAACGAAACCATGCGCGTGGTGCCGCCGTACATGATTCTTGGCGCGGTGGTGCTGCTGTGGGCGTTTTTCATCTACCGCACGCCGTTCCCGGCGATTGCGGGCCGGTCGACGGACGCGAACGAGCCGCAGGGAAGCTACCGGGAGCTGCTGCGCTATCCGCATTTTCTGTTTTCAGTGCTGGCGCAGTTCTGCTATGTGGGCGCGCAGGTGGGCACGTGGAGCTGGTTTATCCAGTACGTGCAGGACTACACGCACCTGCCGGAAAAGGCTGCCGGATATTTTTTGACCGGAACGCTTGTGGGCTTTGGGGTGGGGCGCTTTGGGGCGAGCCACTGGATGCGGAAGATGCAGGCGAGCAAGCTGATGGGCCTGTTTGCGTTGGCCAACGTGTTGCTGGTGGGCGTGGGAGTGCTGTTTCCGGGCTGGGTGGGGATGTGGGCCATTTTCCTGACCAGCTTTTTCATGTCGCTGATGTACCCCACGATTTTTGCGCTGGGGATCCAGGACCTGGGACCGAACACGAAGGCGGGCGCGTCGCTGATTGTGATGTCGATTGTGGGCGGGGCTGCGATTCCTCTGCTGATTGCGCTGCTCTACGAGTTCACGCACAGCATGGCGCTGGCGATGCTGGTGCCGCTGGCCTGCTATCTGGTGGTGGCCTGGTACGCCTTCTGGGGCTGCCACATGAAGGCGCATGCTCCGGAAGCCCCCTAGAGAAAGAGCCGGGAAGAGCAGCCGCCAAAACGACCAACTGGGCCTCGCAAAAGGGGAATTGGGGTTTTCGCGCGTATTTTTCCACAGCATAAACCCATAAAGAAGCCGTAAATATTCATTTTCCTGCTTGCAAACTCATTCTTCTGAAAGAGACTAGGGGCATACGGTATTTTCAGGTCAGGGCCCGCCGCGGAGGATTGCAAGCCCAATGATCCATCTTCGGCGGACTTAAGTTTCCCCCTTCCTGCAACCACAGATAGAGCAAGACAGAACAGTGATAAGCGAGGAAACCATGAAGCAAAACTTTTGGAGGCGTGTGGCGTGGTGTAGCCTTTTCGGGCTTACTGCGCTTGTTGGCATTATTCCTGTGGCCGCACAGCAAACGCTGGGTTCGATCAATGGAACGGTGCTCGATCCTTCCGGGGCAGCCATCCCGGGGGCCGCGGTCACGGTGACAAACACGGCAACGGATTTGTCCCGGACCACCTCGACCCAGAGCTCAGGCTCTTTCCAGATATTCAACCTGCCCGTTGGAACCTACACAGTTCGGGTGAAGCGGACGGGATTTCAGATCACGCAGCTGAATGGCATTCCGGTGCAGGAGGCACGGGCCACCACGGTGAATGCAACCCTGAAGGTCGGTGAAGTGTCGGAGTCAGTGGAAGTGACTTCTACCCCGCTGCTGAACGCCACGGACGCCACCAACGGATACACGATGGACGCGGCTCAGATTGACACCGCGCCCCTGGCGACGGGCAGCTTTACGCAGATTGCGGTGCTGGCGCCGGGCGTGAACGCGGAACTGCTCTCCAACCTGGACTCGAACTCCGGCCTGGGCAACCAGCCCATCTGGGCCAACGGTCAGCGCGACACCTCCAACACCTTCCAGGTGAACGGCGTGGACGCCACCAACCTGTTCAACGGCAAGAGCTCCAGCGGTTCCACCTCGCAGCGTTACAACTTCAACATCGGCAGCTATCCGACGGCGGGCGGCTCGTATTCCGTGGGCACTTCGGTCTACGGTTCGAACGGCAACAGCCTGCCTTCTCCTCCGCCGGAGTTCATACAGGAGCTGCGCGTGAACGCCTCCTTGTATGACGCCCAACAGGGCGCCACCAGTGGCGCGCAGATTGACGTGAACACGGCCACCGGCACCAATCACTGGCACGGGCAGGCGTATGGCAGCTTTGCCAACAACACGCTGAATGCCTCGCCGACCTTCTTTGCCCAGGCGTACCAACTGGCGCAGGAGGGCGTGGGCGTATTTCCGCTTTCGATGGTGAACCCGTATGTGAACCGTTGGTCCGCAGGCTTTACGGCGGGCGGACCGCTCAAGAAGAACAAGCTGTTTGTGTTCCTGGCTTATCAACACCGCTCAAACTCCGACCAGGCGACGGGCCTTTCGCAGATGACGGTTCCCTCGGCGCTGACCGATGACCGCTCCGTTGCCGGCCTGCTGAATGCGGACTCGGTGTGGGGTGGATCGGCAACACAATCCAGCCTGGACCCGATTGCAGTGGCTCTGATGCAGGCCAAGCTGCCCAATGGGCAATATTTGATTCCTTCGGCGCAGTCCAGCGCCTCCTACCAGTACGGCGCGCCGAACGTGAACCTGATCGGCACGTCGGTTTTGACGTCCAACCAGGCCACGGCCTCAGTGGACTACGACCTGACGAAGACCGACCGGCTTTCAGCGAAGTACTTTTACCAGGATGCTCCGGTGTCCAAGCCCTACGGGTACTCGCAGACGGGAGGCTTCCCGGTGACGCAGGAGAACGGCTCGCAGGTTGGAGCGATTGACAACACAATCTCGATCGGCTCGCGCTTCAACTGGGAGCAGCGACTGGGCTTTGTGCGCATGGGCTCCTATGCACTGTTCAACCAGACGGCGCCGGGCGGCAACTTTGGCGTAGGCGGCGGTTATGTGCAGGACCCGAACGGGCCGACGGCGAACTTTGCAGCGGGCCTGCCGGGAATTACCATCAAGAGCTTTGCTGACAATAGCCAGTACTCGCCGAGCCTTGGCCTGGGACCGGCCAGCAGCTTTACGAACATGGGGTACTACCAGAACCGGCTGAACCCCTCGACCAACGTGATTTTTACCGCGGGCAACCACACCATTGTGGCCGGCGGCGGCTACAGCTACACGCAGCTGAACATCACCAACAACCGCGACGGCAACATCCAGATGACCGCGAACAGCTTCGACAGCTTCCTGAAAGGCCGCGTGCACAGTGCAAGCGTGGTGGAAAGCATCGATCCGCAGAGCGGGCGCAACAACGGCAACCGCTACTACCGTTCGAACGAGCTTTCCGCTTATGTGCAGGACAAGTGGCAGGCGAAGTCGAACCTGAGCATCACCGCGGGCGTGCGCTACGATTACCATGGCGGCCTGACGGAAAAGTACGGCAACATGTTCAACTTTGACCCGGCGCTCTATGACGTGACAGGCGACACGACCAACGGCTTCACGGTGAACAACGCCGGATTTGCCGTGGCGGGCAACAACAAGTACTTCCCCACGGCAGGCGTGAGCAACTCGACGCTGGACGGCCGCCAATGGGGCATTTCTCCGCGCGTGGGCTTTGCGTGGTCGCCCAAGGCGTATCACGGCAACCTGGTGGTGCGCGGCGGCGCGGGCATCTACTACGACCGCGGCGAACTATTCACCTATTTGTCGCAGCCGGCCGGCGGCGACATTGGCGGCCCCTTCGGCGTGACCGAGTCTGCCCCGCTGGTGAGCTATGCGGACGGCAACGGCGGATCACTCTCTGACCCGATGGGCACGGGTCTGTACTCGGCCGCCTCGGGCGGAACCTACATTCCGCCGAACTCCAACCCGGCCAACGTGAAGCAGGCGCTGCAGAACCAGCTGGACATCATGACCGGACCGGCCTCGGAAGCGGAGTACGGGAAGGCCTGCGGCGGCATCGACAGCCAGGCCTATCCGGGCTATCTGGACTGCACGCCGACGCTGAACTTTGGCGCGTATGACAAGAACAACGTGCTGCCCTACACGATCAACTACACGCTGAACGTGCAGTGGCAGCCGACCAACGACATGGCCATTACGCTGGGCTACACCGGCAACCGCGGACGCCACTCGGTGATCCCGATGCCGCTGAACGAGCCCGGAATTGCCACGCCGAGCAACCCCATCTGGGGCGAGACGGCGACGTATGGGTTTGAAGTGCTGAACCAGAACTCGCTCTACACAGACCAGTACGGGTACCAGTACTACTACCCGATTGCAGGCGAGCCGTGGAACACCTACGACGGCGGCAACACGGACTTCCGCGCGCCGTACATCGGCTACAACCCCAACGCCGCGGACTTCAAGACGGTGGGCATTTCCGCCTATGATGCTCTGGAAGCGCACGTGGAGAAGCGGCTGTCGCACCACTTCCAGCTTGGCGCCAGCTACACCTGGAGCCACGCGCTGGACGAGCAGAGCGACATTGGCCTGTTCTTCACCGGCAACGATCCGCTGCACCTGCGCAACTCGTGGGCTTCCGCGGACTTTGACCGCACGCACGTCTTCAGCGCGAACTTCCAAGTGGAGGTTCCCAATACCGCGCGGGAGCACTCGCTGGCTTCCTACTTTGCCAACGACTGGCACCTGACGGGCATTGGCATCCTGCAGAGCGGCGAGCCGTACTCGCTGTATGAGTTCTACGGGGCGGTGGGCAGCCTGCGGTTTGGCGACTACCCCAACCTGATGAACCCGGTGCTGGGCATCAAGGACCCCTCGCATCCGAAGTCCGCCTTGACGGGCAACAAGGGCTCGTTCCGCGGATCGGGCGGCAGCTATATCCCCACCATCGACCCCTCGCAGATCGCCATCAACTACGTGAATCCGGGCGACTCAGGCGTGCCCGTTTCCACCGGAAGCGATCCGCAGGATATTTACGAGACGTCCTTCAACACCGGGCAGCGCAACATCTTCCGGCAGTCCGCACAGCGCCGGCTGGATCTGTCTCTGCGCAAGAGCTTCCACGTCACGGACAAGATTCGCGTTCAGTACGACCTGAACGTCTTTAACGTGACCAACACCACCAGCCTGGATGTGCCGCAGGATCAGGCGGAGATTCGTCAGCCTTATGCCTGCTCCAACACGGCCACGCAGCAGTCGATTGACAACTACCTGAACTGCACGCCGGGCGACATCTTTATCAACTACGGCCAACTGGTGACCAGCTCCGATCCCGCGGACCAAGCAAGTACGCTGGCCAATCTGGACCAGTTGCCTTACGCCACGGGTACGGGCAAAGGCACGCGGCTGCCCACCACGATTCCTGTGGGCACGGGCACCTGCGTTTCGGAATACGCCATCAGCAACACCACGGGCTGCCCAAACAATGCGGCGAACTTTGGCTCCGCCACCGGCACCATCGGCGGAAATCGTGCCGTGACAATGGGTATCCACATCACCTACTAAACCTGCAACACCGCTGGGGAAGCGCGGGTCCGGAGGAGCAACTGCTCCGGGTCTGCGCTTCCCCCAATCTTTTTGCCCGACGTCTTTCGGCGCGCCCTTCCGCACCATTCGCTTTTACTTCTTTTGAGCCGCAGCACTTGTGCGTTGCGGATAGCCACGCCAAAGGTATTCGAGCGCTTCCGGCAGGGTCTGCTCCCTTACTGCGTGGTCCACGTGGCCGGCATTGCGCGCAAAGACAAACTGGTAACGGTAATGCCTGGCGGCGAGAGCGCGCGCCATCTTTTCGTTGGCCACCACCCAGTCGTGCATGCCGTCTCGCATCACGTTTGGATTGTAGAGGTCGCGGTCGCCCACTTCCATCCAGATGCGAATGGGCTTGCGCGGCGAGTTGGGCACGAAATGCTGGGGAAACTCAAAGGCTCCGTGCGGGGTTTGCGGATTGTAGGGCCACTGCTGATTGACCAGCGTGCCGGAGTACATGAGTACGCGATGGTAGAGCTCTGGGTGATACCAGGCCATGATGAGCGCGCAGGCGCCGCCGGAACTGCCGCCCATGGTTGCGCGGCCATCGGGGTCGTTCGTGATGCGCACGTGATAGCGGGCCTCCACCTGCGGCAACACTTCCTTTTCGACAAACTCGGCATATTTGCCGGAGAGGGTATCGTACTCCAGGCCGCGCTCGCTGCCCTGCGCGTCCCCGCTGCCGTTGCCGATGGAGACGGCAATCATCGCAGGCACGCGGTGCTCGGCGATCAGGTTATCCAGGACGGTGAACAGTAGAGGATCCGGACCGTCCGCGCCCACCAGCAGAGGCGCCGCGGTGCCGGGCACATATTGGCTGGGCACGTACACGGCCACGCGCCGAGTGTAGGGCGCGGGATGGCTGGTGGTGACGACGAGCTTTGCTGGATTGGCTGGGTCGGGCGTTCCGAATGTGCCGGGGTCGCGGGCGATGCCGGGAAAGATGCGGCTGTCTGTGGAGCGCATCGTGAACTCAAATACGGAGCCGTGTGGCACATTGGCCTGCCGCTGGGCTTCCGGCGCGGGAGGGTGCGTGGGTCCCAGCAGAAAGTTCCCGTAGGCACCGGCGGGCGGCACCGCACCGTCGGGCAGTTCCACGGCCTGTACGTAACCCGGGGTATGCGGATTGCGCGTGGGCGGCCGCGGGGCGGACTGGGCCGCCAGGCCGGGAGGAAGCCCAAGCCAACCGGCGAGGGCCGCCAAGGCCAAACTGTTCATTCCAAGTCGCAAGGTTCGAATCCTCTCCACCGCTGCGCTGCGCATTTGCCGTCGCGCGCGGGAATGCACCGATTGTACCGGCTGGCAGCCGGATGGCAGCGGCATCTTCGGTGGAGAGGTCAAAGCGGAAGTCGACTTCTTGTTCTACCTACTATCCGCAGAAAGGCCTTGCCGGAAGTTGGAAGCAAGAGAGAGTTAGCTCTGTAATTCGTCGTTATTTATATGTGAGGCTCAAATTATCTACGTACGTGGTGTATGGAGATTGATTGTAGTTTCCATCCATCTGGTAATTCACTGTGACACCATACCAACTGACTGGAACCGTGAAAGGCGGATAGGTGATATTGAGGTTAGAGACCACGCCATTCAATGTGATGGATTGATAGAGGAGCGAATTGTCGGATTTCCGTTGCACTTGAATTGTCAGATGGTTCCACCCGCCGTTGATGGGATTGCAGGCAACACCAGTTGGGACCCAATGTGAATTTACATTGTCCCAAATATCCCATTCATTCCCGCCTGCGATGCGGCACTGGGTGCCCCAGGTCAATCCCATGCCATTCATGTACAAGTTGACGTCAAATTCGAGTACCTGTGTGACTGAGGCATCGGATACATAGAAGTCGGTGTCGTAAGTGAAGTCGTGCAAGCTCGGGATCAGGGTGCGATCGGTGTCAGGAAGGTTCTGCTTGGAGAACTGGCCCATGAGTGGCAGCGAGAACAGCACGTCGCCCCAGTGAGCGGTGCCGTTTGGGCCCCCGAGATTAAATTTCGTCGCATTCCCACTGAGTGAAGGTGAAGAAACATGCTGCGCATACGAATATTCAAAGCCATTGCAGGGGGAGGGTGAGCAATCCACATAATCCGGCGGCCCCTGACCCCAGCTGTTCCATCCTGCACTCGCCTGCAGATTGGAGAGTTTGGTTCCGCTACTCTGGGCAGGCGCGGGCTGGCCAGTGCCCGTGCCGGATCCGGAACTTGTGCCGGAACCCGTGCCGGAACCGGAACTCGTTCCAGAGCCGGAACTTGTGCCCGTGCCGGAACTCCCAGAGGTAATCTTCGAACCAAGGGGAGTGCTCGAGCAGCCTGCGATCAGCGCGACTGAAGCCGCGGAAGCGCAAATTAATAGCGTAAATCGGTCCATCTTGACCATACGAGTCGCCTCTTCTGTGTCCGATGAGGCAATACTAGCCCGATGGTACCCACTTTTCCTGTTACTTAGATAACTTCGGAGGGGCTAGCACGAGCAATGTGGCTCGCTTTTCCCTCTTGCCCCTCCCAACCCCCGCAGTTGGAACAGCGCGCTCTTTTGGGGGCGCAGAACTTTGGTTTCTTTTGCTCACTGGATGCCACGCGAGGCCGGCATGGACCTGGGCAGTTGGTGACGCAGTGGCAGGATTGCCAGGCGGGCAAGAAGGGCTTACGGATGTGTGGCATGCGAGCCGAAATGGCGGTCCAGGCGTTCTACACAACAGAACCAGCGCGGCGAATTCCAACCGCGGTTCAGGTGGAGTTTCTGCTTCGACACAGCCTTCAAAAGGGGTACTGATGGAGAGGACAACACTCGCGTTCCTCAGATCTACGCAACTGTTCAATACGGCTCAGACTGTTGGCTGCGTCAATGGGAAACTAAATCGAGACTGGGGACAACTTAGAACCAACTGACCGCATCGGTCGAACTCACCCAGCATGAAGACAATCGCGAAACGAAGTGACAGACCGGCACAACTGCTCGCTGCCTTTGGTTCTCCAACTCGACTGCTTCCCCGAATCCGTGGGCAGGCAGACCACACAGCAGAATCACGGATCGAATGGGCAAGCCCCAAAGTCCGGTATGGAGGCGTATGCATACCTCAACCTCTCCCATGTCGCTACAGGTTTCTGCTCATCCTCCCGCCGTGGTGCATGAACGACCCCGCACTGTGGCGAGATCCCGCGAGGCCGATGCGGTTGCACGTGCCCAGGGTGGAGATCAGGATGCCTTCTCAGAACTCTATTTGCAGCACAAGAGGAGGGTCTTCTCAGTCTGTATGCGTTTTGTGAGCGATTTCTCGCTGGCTGAAGACCTGACGCAGGACACATTTCTCCAGGTACATCGCAAGCTTGCATCCTTTCGCGGCGACTCCGCATTCAGCACCTGGCTGCACCGACTGGCCGTCAATACGGTGTTGATGCATCTGCGCAAGCGCGTCTTGGCTGTTGCGTCACTCGATCACCTGATGGAAAGCATTCCAGATCAACGTGCCGGGCGCAATTTTGGAACTCGGGATCTGGCACAAGCTGGCGTGATTGACCGGCTGGCGATCGAACGCGCACTCGCCACCATAGCGCCTGGATATCGCAAGATATTTCTTCTCCACGATATCCACGGCTATGACCATTTTGAGATTTCGACCATGCTCAATTGCAGCTGCGGCAACACCAAGTCTCAACTACACAAGGCACGGCGGGTACTTCGCCGCGCACTCGCTTCGCAAGGAGCAATGGCCGGTCGCAGATCAAACTACCCGAAAAAGGATTTGCCTTTGCAACGGCGCCAGACAACCCGTTGAAGCTGATGGACGAGGTCGCGGGCCGCATCGGCCTTGATGCCTCAGTGCGCAGTAAGGGAGCGGGCCCGGAAATGAGCGCCGTCATATGTTGCGCTCACGCTGATGTAGTCCCCTTCATGCAGATTCCGGCTTGCCGGAAATCGCGCAGAATCGAAGAGTATCTGGTAACTCTGATCATCCCGCGGATCCACTAAAACCAACGTTCCGGTGTGCATGTCCAGCGAGGACAGGTTTCCACTGAACAAAAATTCAGCTCCCGGAATCGCCAGGATGACGATCTTGTTCGCAACTCCCCGCCCATCCTTGCCCGGTTCGAAGGTGACAGAAACGAGTGCCCCCTTCACCAGATCGGGCGTTCCAGAGGGCACGGAGGAGAATGCGTGCTGCCCCTCGCGAAAGACCGGAGTATTCCCTGGCACACGTAGCTGAATGGCATCGCGCATATGGGCCGCACTGACGGTCAACGCCCTCGTCTCCGGGTTGTAGTTCAGCACGCTCCCCCGGAACTCACCTTCCGGTGATTGCGACAAGATGTGGATGCTGACAGCAAAGACCTTGGTACCATCCAGCGTCGTTTGCACCGAGGCGCGTCTTGAAGAAGTTAGCTCGCGAACGGGAATTCTCTTTCCATCAAGGTAGACCAGCGTTCGTTCGTCAAACAGTATTTTCATGGAGCTTTGACCGAAGACTTTCAGCGTAAGCTCGTCGCGGACGCGGTCAATCCCGGTAATTTCTCCACCGATGACCGTACTCTTGCCACGCGGTGCTGGCGGCAGAGCGGGAAGATTCCCTGAGGGCTTTGTCGACTCCACGATCTGTGGTCCTGGCAATTGCTCTGGCGCTGCACCTGCGACAGCCAGCTGGCCGCAAAAAGCGCCTGCAAAAACAATTACCGCGAGAACTCTTGTCGTCACTGCACACCCCCTGTCAGTCGCAATGGAAGCGGACGAAGAGTTGGATGTTGGCAATTGAGTCCCGGTGGTATGCAACGGTACGTGAAAAGGACAAATTCAGCACCGCCCGCTTGCAACTGGCCTCAGCAGGGCGCATCTCAATCCATGTGCGTTTCACGCGATTCTCCAGGATCCGCGGGAAGGAGAGAAATGAGCGTAATGATGGGGCGAAGAATGTATGCGGTCATTGCGGTCCTGCTGGTCACAGCGTCTCCTGCCGCATGGGCGATAAAGAATTTAAGAATTACCATTCCAAGTCGCAGCGAGCTGACTCCCGTTCAGCGTTTGAACCGTGAGGGCGTAGAGGCAATAAGAAAGCAGCACTTCAACAAAGCGGCAACTCTGTTCTATAAGGCATATCTTTTTGATCCTGCCGACCCTTTTACTTTGAACAATCTCGGCTACATCTCTGAGTTGCAGGGTGAATTGGAACGTGCGCAAAGGTTCTATTCCCTTGCTGCGGCACAAGGTTCCAATGCAACCATCGACCGAAGCAATGCGAAGCAACTTGAAGGAAAGCCCATGCAGTTCGCCGTCGATAATCTGCAGGATGTTCCCATGCGCGTGAATCGCATGAACGTGGAGGCGATGTATCTTCTGGCGAAGAATCGAGGATTTGAGGCCGTTGCTCTGCTGCGCAAAGCACTGGCGCTCAATGCACAGAATCCATTCACACTGAACAATCTGGGAGTTGCCGAGGAAACGATTGGCGACTATGACAGCGCGCTGAAGTCCTATACCCTGGCCGCTGACGTTCACTCCTCTCAATCTGCAGCCGTGACGCAGGACCGCGCCTGGCGGGGAAAGTCTGTGAGTGTGATGGCCGCAGCAAGTGCACAGCGGCTCACCGAGAGAATGGAAAAGCTGGAAAGCGCAAAGAGGAACGCGGTAATGTTGACCTTACGCGGAATCTCCGCGACCAATCAAAACGAGTGGCAGGCCGCCAGGAAAGACTTTCTTCAGGCTTATTCGCTCGATCCGTCCAGCGCTTTTACCCTCAACAATCGCGGATACGTGGCGGAGATGGATGGGGATCTGGAGAGCGCGCAGGACTTCTATCAAAAGGCCCGAAAGGCAAGCGGTTCGAACGAGCGCATAGGACTGGCGACACAGTCTTCTGCGGAAGGACAAGTGCTTTCGAAGGTGGCTGACACCAGCAACGTCGTAGTCGGTAACAAGTTGGAAATATACAGCCAGGAGCGGCGCCGGCAAACGGGTCCGATTGTGCTGACACCTCGCGGCAATGAGACCGGTGGAGACTCGAGCGCACCGCCAGCGAAGCCCTCATCTCCGAATCTTCCGCTTCCGCGATAGTGCTCTGCCTTGCAGCATCACGCGCTTTACGAAGGAACCCGCGACCCATGAGCAAGCATGCCACTCAGTCTCCCTCTCTCCACCTGATGAACCTCCTTTCTCGTCTTCTGCTCCTTCCGCATCTCGCCGAGTGTGACACCTCAGAGGTTGCACGACTGAAACTGGAGGTTCAACAGATACGCAGCGCGCAATTCGACGAGCTGGTTGGTCTGGCAAGCTCAAATCACGTCATCGTGCGCGGCTTGGAAGCTTTTCTCAAATTGACGAATGAAGCCGAAGACGGCATGCGCATCGAGTGGGCGCAAACCGCGCTGGCCACCGAACGGATGCGTATCTCTACAGCCCTCTCCTTCCTGCAAAGGATTTGCTCGCAGTTCGAATCGCAGAACTTTGACATCGCGGTGATCAAATCGCTTGATCATTGGCCCGATCTTGGCAGTGACCTCGACCTCTACACGAATGCAGATTCGTCAGACGTACTTGAGCTGATGAAGAAATGCTTTGACGCGAAGGTTGGTCCGCGAAGCTGGGGAGACCGCCTGGCGCGGAAGTGGAATTTCTATATTCCCGGACTTCCGGAGGCTGTTGAAATTCACATGGGCCGCCTTGGGCAGACTGGGGAGCAGGTTGCAATCGCTGCGCATCTCCCAGAGCGCACCCGGCAAATTGTGCTTGACGGTGAGACGTTTCGAGTCCCGTCCGCATCGGATCGCCTGATGATTTCGACGTTGCAGCGCATGTACCGCCATTTCTACTTCAGGTTGTGCGACATCGTGGATACGGCCGCACTGTCGGAGGCCGGGGACATTGACTACATTGACTTGCGCTCTTCGGCGATCGCCAGCGGAATTTGGGAAGGGGTGGCGACCTATCTCGTGATTGTGTCGGACTACGTGAGGACGTACAGGGGAGCCGGTCTCGTCCTTCCGCAACTGGTGAACGTTGCAGCACGCTTTGGCGGCGACGATGTCTTTTATGCCCGAGAGTTTCTGCGGGTTCCGATCATGCCGCAGTCCGCCAGGCTCTACGGATCGCAGCTGCTTGGTCTACTCCGAAAACAGGAACTGATGAATAGTGCACGGCTCAGCCTTTTGCCATGTCTGGCCACAGCGGCTCTGGTGGGACAGAAACTTACGGGGAGCGACAAGGGGATTTGGTAAATCGCGATTGGAGTCTGATGCCCACTCAGGGTAGAGACGGAGTTCGATACTCGTCAATCCGCAACCAACCGAGCAAGGAGATGCCCGGACTCGATCGTTCCGGCAAACATGTATGGATGAGCTGTCCAAATCGAATTCAATGCAAACCTTTCGCAGTTCCTTTTCTGCAGCTCTTTCCGAGAGCATGTCGCAGAATCCAGATGCACCCCCGCGGACAGCTTTCGGGCCGAACCCTGTGCCTGCCTTACCGGATGCTTACTCATCAAGACACTTTGATCCACTGGGTACGATTGAGCGGCCCATCTTCGCCGTCGATCCATTGGCCTTCAAGAGTGACAAGAAATCCAGAGCCATCTCCTTCGCGATTCATTTAGCGGGTGTCGGTCTGGTGCTGGCGCTGGCGCTAAGAGTGCACACAATTCCAGCGCCAAAGCCGACTACCATTGTCACGCCGATGGACCTGAAAATGTCTATTCCTCCCATCACCTTGCCGGTGGCAAAGGCAATGGGCGGCGGTGGCGGCGGTGGCGCGCACGAATTGGTGGAGCCCAGCAAGGGGCATGCACCGCTGGTCGCGAAGATTCCGATCACTCCACCCCAGATTGCCAAACTCGAACGGCCGAAACTGGGAGTCGAGCCAACTATGATGTTGAAGCTTCCAGACAACAGTAGTCTCCCCGCGATCGGCATGGCCCATTCGCCCCAGATCGCGCTTGCATCGCAGGGCAGTGGCAGTGGTTCCGGATTTGGTCAGGGCGTAGGCGGCGGCATTGGTTCGGGAAGCGGCATGGGAGCGGGACCGGGAAGAGGTGGCGGATACGGTGGCGGGCTCATGAGCGTGGGCGGAGGTGTGAGCGCACCGCAGCTTATTCACTCTGTCGAGCCGGAGTTCACCGAGGAAGCGCGCCGCGCGAACTATCAGGGCAACGTTTCGATCAAGCTCATCGTCGATTCGCAGGGCAATCCGCAAAGCGTTCGCCTGGCAAGTCATCTTGGCATGGGGTTGGAGGAGAAGGCGCTTGAAGCGGTAAGGCAGTACAGGTTCAGGCCGGCCATGTACCAAGGACAGGCGGTGCCGGTGCAGATCGTGATCGACGTGTCCTTCCATCTCCATTGATCTGCGGGATGGGTGCATCTTCCATCCATCGAGTTCTCACAGGCCGCGCGCCGTCGATTCTGTTCGAACCGCACAGTGCATTCCTAAGAACAGGATGTGGCCGACCCCTGATACCAGTTTGGAATTGAGTTCTATTGCGGTCCAGCGGCCTGAGCCGTTTGCATGTGCGGAGGAGTGCGCTTCTTAGGGTAGTATCCCCTGCGCGTCCGAACAATCATTCTGCCGTGCTTCGGCGCCTTCGCTTCGACTCGCACTACGCGGTAGCCTCCCCGGCTGGGCGGATTCGTTGAGCGATAGCCGACGGTGTATTGGTCTCGAATATCGCGGGCCACCTCCGCTGCAATGCCATCCACATCCTGCAGGGAGCGCGGGAAGTAGGCGAGCCCGCCCGTCTCCTTCGACATCTTCTCCAGCTCGTTCCTCGCTCTCTCCGCTTCTTGCTTGTCGGTCCCAAACAGCAGGCCAATCGTATACACAACCGGTCCCCCCAGGTTCTGCACACGACGGATAGCTTGTTCCAGATCAAGATGGGACGCATTATCCGCGCCGTCCGTGATGACCAGCAGCACCTGCTTGGGGAGCTTCCCGTGATTCGATAGTTCGTCCGCCGCTGCGGCAACCGCGTCGTACATGGCAGTGGTGCCTCCGGAGTCAAAGCGAGAGAGTCCGCGTTTCAACGCGGCTACATTCGAAGTAAATCCCTGATCGAGGAAGGCGTGATCAGAAAAATTCACAATGAATGCCGCATCCTTCGGATTTGACGCCCTCAGGAGATTCAAGGCCGCCTCACTCACCGCGGAACGCTTGTCGCGCATCGAGCCCGAGTTATCGACCAGAATGCCCAACGACACGGGCTGATCCTGATGCAGAAATGAGGTGGTAGCTTGCGCCACGCCATCTTCCCAAACGCGAAAGTCGCCGCGCTTCAAATCGGTAATCAGCCGGCCTTTCTCGTCTACCACTACACAGGTCAAAAGAACCTCATCCACATCCTGGTGCAGGGTATAGACGCCATCCTGGCCCTTTTGAATCCCGCCCGGCCCGCCTGGCGTCAGCGGCGATGCTTTTCCCATGGCTGCATTTTCTTCACGATCGGGCGATGGAATCGGGTCGCGGTCTATATCCAGACGCGACTGAGCCTCGGCATGCGTGGGATCCTGCAAGGCGGCCGGCAGAAGCGGCTCTGCCTGCAACGGCACAGGAGGCTTCGCCTGGCAAAGCAGTGTTGAACCGCCGCAACCAAACAGGACCACGGCCAGCAAAGCAGAGAGCCGGATGGTGCGCGTTATGGAGAGGCTGGTGAAATGCATGTGCATTAACCCGAGATCCTGGTCTTGCAGTTTTCGCTGCGTGAATGGAATGCGAATGTGCGCCAAAGAGGATGATGCGCGTCATTCGTAATGCTTGTGCGGTCTGCACTCTCCTTGGGCGCCTCGCACCTATGGCGCCACAACGTGCGAACTTGGCACCTCCGGCTGGATCGCAGAAGCGATCTGATTCATTGGCAATTCCAATGAATAGAGAGAGGCAGAGTCCTTATCGGCCTGCACCCAGAAGCCATGGAAGGCGTCATGCAGCTCGGGGTGTAGCGCAAGCAGCGCTGCCATCACGTCCGTCACCTGCATCCGCGCAGTGGATGGATCGCGCAGCAGGGCTGCCTGCGCGGCGTCAGGAGTATAGTGGACCTCCAAATCCAGCGCTCCAAAGACTGCTGTCGGTTCGATCGTCGTCACTTGAAAAGAAGAGCCGTGTGCGTCGAGCACCAGGGGCTTGGCGCCGGGAAGACTGTCGGGACGGATACGGTTCCTTTCATGCTGCAGTTTCTCAAGATTTGGACTGGAGAGGAACTCCACCGGGTCCAGCACATAAGCAGCCACACGGTAGTAGAACCACGCATTCCAATTCATGTTCCGCTGCGTATATGCGCGCGCCTGCACCCAATACCAGAGGCCATCGTGCCCCGCTTCCAGCATAGGCTTGGTGAAGAAACCAGCCAGCATCCAATGGTGCGGAGCAGTCTCAGACAGAATGAGTGAAATCTGCTGCGGAAGCGGCACGCCCGTGGCGTGAACGATGATCAACGCATAGCTCCCTGGGGGAAGACTTGTAAAGTTCAACACTACCAGCGGTGTACCACAAAAGAAATCTGTTCGCGCAGCGCCCAATGGATCGCTCGTCGCATCCAGCGCATACAAGGCATTGACTGTGATGGATGCTCGCTGCACGAGCGGTTTTAGACTTCCGACCGAGCTGGCAATGCCGCCAAACTCTGCAGCCACGACCGGAATCGTATTCGACCGAAGAGCCTGCACATCCCCGCTTTGCACCTGGCTGAGAATCGTGCGGGCAGCCATCGACAATTCATCGCGCTGCGCAGTCGTCATTTGCGCCTGGGTCTTGCAGGAAGCCGCTCCTGCGCTCCTCGACATCAGGCAGATTGCGATTGTCAGGAACAGCGTCACGGCATTTTGCACATTGATTGTTCTAAGTACCATGGCTGCAGCCTCTAAGTTGCCCCTTGTCCTGCTATGAACACAATTGCACACTTGCTGATATATGATGCGAATTGGGCATTCACTTATCGCACCCGCAGAGGAATTCCTCATGTATTTTGTCGTGGGTGAAAAGACGCTCTTCAAGTACCTGAAAATAATCTTCAGCTGCTGTGCAATTTTGCTCAGTTTTGCGAATGCCGGTTCAGCGCAGGCAACGTGGGCCCCTCGTTCCACGCTAATTGCCCGTCATCCGCCTGTGGCAATCGGCGAATCCCAGAGAGCACTTCCAGCATCCAGGACTGCTCGCCAATCTTTGTCAGCGTCCTCTGACAAGTCAACGGAGGCATTGGCGCTGCTGCTGAGCCAGGCCGTAGAGCCCGCGACAGTAACTCTAAGAGATGGAAAGCTGACGATAGCGGCGAATAATTCAAACCTGATCCAAATCCTTCAGGACGTTTCTAACATCAGCGGAATGAGCATTCATGGGCTGGACAAGGGACTGCATATCTTTGGCGTTTATGGCCCGGGCAATGCACGGGATGTCCTTATTGAGCTTCTAACTGGATCCGATTACAACTTCATCATCGTGGGCGGTGCTGACGGAGCGACGCCCCGCGCGCTGATTCTCTCTGCGCGGAACCCCAATGCTCCTCCGGTCCCGAATGCTCCTGGAATCACCGCCGTTCGTCCGACTACGTCACTCACAGCGGAACGCGGTGCCGAGGAACAGCGAGAGCTCGAGGAAGATCCGTCAGTTCCAGATGCTTTAGGACCAGGCGCTATCGCTCCGGTTCCCTCCTTAGACGACAAGGACGACGCTACGCGAACGCGGATCAATTTGGAGCGGCTCCAGCAAATGCAGGATCAGCAGCAACAGCAACAGGACGCTCCACCGCAATAGCCGCGAAGTTTCGTTCAAATAATCTTGCGCAACATTGTCATGAAAGGTACTCGTGCGCCGAGTGATTTTACTCGACGCGCAGCATGTTTTCGCCTGCGGAATGCGCGTTCTGATGTACGCCACTCGCCGTCCCCGGCGACCGCGCCTGCAACGCAATGCGCGTTCTTTTTCGAGCATTCCATATTGCGCTTGGGTGCAGACGAATCCCATGCTGGGACATGGATGTTGTTGCCACGACATACGATGACTCGCACAAATTCCTCGCTAGGATGAGACCTTCCAAGGAAACTTGAAGCGCATTGGTTGCAAGGTGCCAGCGCGTGATAGAGTTGCTGCGGTTGCCCTGCGCGGGAACGAGCGCTAGCATCCAGGCGGAAACAGTGGTCTGCAACGAATGAGACACAATTGCCGAAATAGGTCATCGGTCCACTGCGATTTGTCTGCTCTCGCGCGCAAAAGCGGCTTGACTTCGCCTCAATAGCGTGTATCCTGACCACAGTTAAAGGTCAAAGTTGAACACCTAGATTTCGTTGCCAATGCGGTGAGATTTCGAGGGTGGTGCTGAGATTCCTGAACGGGCGGCATTTCTAACAGACCCGCTCTTCGAATCCTTAAGCGAACTCCGAATCAATCCGAACATCGGTTAGGCATCCAAGAGAGGCACGGCCTCCGCAGCCGCCGAGAATCCGAACAACATAGTAGGCGATACTGAGTCGCTTCAATGCGCAACGCGCAGTTTTGTTGTGTCCAGGACATGCGCTAGACAAGTGATTCATCTTGTCTCCGTCGCTGCCATTACGCAGCGAAAGAGACTTTGCGGCAATTTTTAGTTTCTTGGGATCTGAATTCTTAACAAGGCGGAATCATGAAAGCACTCTCCCCCAGGATACTTCTGCTCTTTCTTTTCGCGGCACCCGCCTTCGCAACGGTGTCTGTGAGCAGTCCGCAGAATGGCGCGACGCTGAACTCAAGTGTTGCTTACTCCGCTACCGCAACCACCAGCACGTGCTCAAAGGGCGTGGCATCCATGGGTGTTTACGTCGACTACAAATTGCTCTATGTTGTGAACGGAACTACGCTCAACGCGACACTCTCAGTGGGTGCGGGAACGCACAACACTGTCGTCGAGGAATGGGATTATTGCGGCGGAGCTACCTTCGTATCGATGACGATCACGGTAAGTGGCCAGTCGGGGGTCTTCGTGGCGTCTCCGGCCAACCAAAGTACGGTCAGCAACCCAGCTAATTTCGTCGCGACAGCCACAAGCCCGTGTTCAAAGGGTGTAGCCGCCATCGGCGTCTATGTAAACAACAGCCTTGTGCATGTGGACAATGGTGCAAAGCTGAACACTCAGTTGACGTTGGGTGCAGGTGCACAGCATACAGTGGTGGAAGAGTGGGACTACTGCGGTGGCGCCTCCTACACGCCCATCGACATCACAGTCCAGGGTTCCGGAAAGGTTCTCAACAACCTCCAGGCCAGTGGCGGATGGAACAGCTGGGGAGAATTCGCACCGAATTACGACATCTGTAGCTCGAATTGCAGCGGGGTCAACTGGTCCATGTGGAAGCATCAAGCCTCGCCGTCGCTGAGCGGCAACGCGAGCCGATTCAATATCGGTGGCTCGACGCCATACTCCGATGTTCTATGGTCCAATCCCGTAATCGGCCAATTCTCAACCCAGGGTATTCCCGATTCAGGCCACACACTGCTTCCCTCACTGCACTACTTTACCTACGACGCCGACTTGTTTGTAACCAATGCATCTGTCACTCAGGTGCTTGAATTTGACATCAACATGTATATGAATGGCGCTGGGATGATATGGGGAACCCAATGCAACAATCTCGGCGGCAAGGTCTGGGATATATGGGACAACGCCAATGCACATTGGGTTTCATCCGGCGTTCCCTGCAACCTCATCAACAACGGCTGGAATCATGTAACGATCCAGGCCCAGCGCCAATCGAACAATACACTCCTCTATCAATCGATCACGCTCAATGGCGTTACATCCGTGATTAACAAGACCTATGCCCCGTTTTCGGTTCCGACGAATTGGTGGGGAATCACGCTGAACTACCAGATGGACGGAGACCACAAGATGTCGTCGAACGTCACCTACATCGACAATTTGAAGTTTACGTACTGGTAGAGCGCAACCACGCGACAATCTCTCACCTGCAAGGCTTGGCTGCTACACCAATTGCGCCCGTTTGGCTGAATGGAATGTTAGGAGGCCTCGGACGCTTTTGCGCTTTCCTCGGACACGCTTCCATCGTAAGCGTGGGAAGTTCCCCACTGGCGAGAGAGGGTTTCGGCGGATAAGGATGTCTGCATGATCCATGCAGACGATACGGTGGTAGGACGTCGCGGCAGGCGGCGGCGGTCGGTTTTGGAGAAGCTGCAGATTGTGCAGC
>DATKTQ010000118.1:0-13991 GCA_035531055.1 Occallatibacter sp.
GCACCTCTCTATCGCGGCACGCTAGAACTACGCGCCCGCGTCGCCTCCAGCAGCCTCGACGCTCAGGCCAAAGCCAGCCTCCTCTTCGAACTTGACGCCAAAATCAACCAGTTCCAGTCCGCGTTGAAAGATCTCCTCGGCATCGACCTCATGGTCTTCCGCACCAACGATGCCGTCGCGCGCCACGGCGGCTTCCACGGCGACTCCGCTGACCAGACCCCGCGCAGCGTCTCGCCCGGCGAGCAGTTTCGCGTCCGCATCCACACCGCGCAGGCCACCGCCGACACGCGTCTTCAAAAAGTCTGGCTCGCAACCCAGGTCGGCCCGCCCTGGTCCTGCGACAACACCTGCCAGCGCAGCGGCAGCAGCCTGCCCGCGCAGGCCCCCACCGCCGATCCCATCTTCCAGGTCACCGTCGCCACAGACGCGCCGCCCACGCAGCCTTACTTCACCCGACCCTCCATCGAGCAGCCCTACTACGACATCCAAAACCCCGCCTGGCGCGACCGCTCCTTCGCTCCCTATCCGCTCGCCGCCTGGGCCCAGTTCTCCTTTGACGGCCTGCCCATCCGCATCGGCCAGGTCGTGCAAACCCTCGATCGCGTCACCGGCCCCGGCGGCATCTACCAGCCCCTCGTCGTCACGCCCGCCATCGGCGTCCAAATGGATCCCGAAGCGCGCATCCTCCCGCTCGGCGGCGGCTCGCTCGCCGTTCACGTCACCGTCCACGCCCAGTCCGCCGCATCCGGCACCGTCACGCTCCGGCTCCCCGCCGGCTGGCAGGCGCAGCCCTCGCAGGCGCACTTCCAGCTCTCCGACGCCGGAGATACCGATCCCATCCTCTTCTCCGTCACGCCCGCCGCCGACCACGCCGGCGCTTACTCCCTGCAGGCCGTCGTCAACTCCGGCGGACACACCTTCCAAACCGGATGGCGCAGCGTCGGATACGCGGGCCTCCGTCCCTACAACCTCTATCGCTCCGCCCGCCTTGAAACCCGCAAGGTCGACGTGCGCATCGCTCCCGGCCTCCGCGTCGGTTACGTCATGGGCACCGGCGACCTCGTTCCGGAAGCCCTCGAAGGCCTCGGCATCACGCCCCACTTGCTCACCGCCGACGATCTCACCTCCGGCAATCTCTCCGCGTACAACGTCCTCCTCATCGGCATCCGCGCGTACTCCGTCCGCCCCGAGCTCGCCGCCGTGCAGTCCCGCCTAAATGAATTCGTCCAGAACGGCGGCACCCTCATCGTCCAATATCAGAGCAGCGATTTCCCCGCGCCGCTTCCGCTCTCCATGGACGGCTCACCCGAGCGCGTCGTCGATGAGACCACTCCCGTCAAAATCCTCGCGCCCGCCAATCCTCTCCTCACCTTCCCCAATAAAATCACCTCCGCCGATTTCAACGGCTGGGTCGAGGAGCGCGGCCACTCTTTCCTCCGCACCTGGGATCCCGCCTACACCGCGCTCACTCAGACCGCGGACCCCGGCCAGGACCCGCAGCGCGGCGGCCTCCTCGTCGCCCATCCCGGCAAGGGAACCTACATCTACATGGCCTACGCGCTTTACCGCCAGTTGCCCGAACTCGTCCCCGGCTCCTATCGCATCCTTGCCAATCTTGTCAGTGCCGGCGCCGCATCTCCTCACTCCGCGCAATAACCAGCAGCACACGCCGCACCCGCGCAGAATGCGCCTTCCCGCGTTCTGCGCCCTTTCCTGCGACGCTCCGCGCCCGCAGAAATTCATCGCAAATTTACATCGCGCCTCCGCGCCTCGAGCGCTTCGTTAAAAGCGTGTGAATTCGTCTTATATTCATCAAACTCTGCCACTCTAAAAAGTGAATTCGGCCATAGCAGCACTCTGTGATTCGCGCGTTCTGCATGGCCCTATCGGCGCTTTCGCTCCGCCGCTGGAACTTCGGACTCAGGCAGACTGAGCCGCCACGGTCAACTCATCATTCGGAAAGAAAAGAGAGAGGCTCAATGACACTTCGACACAAGTTCGCTGCCATCGCACTCCTGACGGCCAGCTTCGTCGGCTCGTACGCCTTCGCAGGCGCCCTTCCTGCGAAGCCCAGCAAGCACACATCTGCCAAAAAAGAACAGAAGCCTTCCGTGGAAGATCAAATCCAGGCCCTGCGCCAGGAACTCCAGAGCCAGATCGACGCGCTCAAGTCCGACCTGGCAAACAAGGATGCCGCACTGAAGCAGGCGCAGCAGAAGGCCGCCGAGGCCCAGGACGCGGCTGCCAAGGCTCAGTCCGCCGCCGACCAGCAGCAGCAGGCCGCCGCTGAGAACACCACCGCCGTAAAGACCCTCAGTAGTTCCGTCGACGACATGAAGCAGGCCAACGCCTCCATCGTCGCCACCATCCAGGACGACCAGACCAACGCCGTCAAGAAGTCCGAGCTTTCAGACCTCGCCTTCGGCAAAGTCAAAATCGGCGCCCTCTTTTACGGCGACTGGGCTTATTACAACGACACCGGCTTCGGTCCCCAGTTCCTCACTCAGCTCAACCAGGACGGCCCCGGCAACGGCGGATTCAACTCCTTCGACATCACCCGCACCTACCTCAACGTCCTCTACGAGCCCACCAAGGACATCACCTTCCGCTTGACTCCGAACATCTATCGCATGGTCAACGGCAGCTCCTCGGCCACCGGCAACGGCAGCGGCTCGCAGATCGGCGGCAGCACCAACGGCAACCTCGGCTTCCGTCTCAAATACGCCTATGTGCAGTTCAATTCCCTCTTCAATAAGTCCAAGTCAATGAAGAAGAATTACGTGCGCCTCGGCCAGACCATGAATCCGCTCGTCGATTGGGAAGAAGGCCTCTACGGCTATCGCTGGGTCAACCTCACCCCGTGGAACTACCTCAGCCTCAGCTCCACTTACGTCGGCGGAGTCGTCGGCGGACCCATCGAGCACAAAGGCAAGGAGTACCTCGACTACCAGCTCGGCGTCTTCAACACGGCCAGCTTCCACGCCGTTGAGACCAACGACAAGAAGCAGGCCATGGGCCGCGTCACCTGGTATCCCATGGGCACCAAAACCGACCGCACCGGTCTCGGCGTCACCATCTTCGAGAACTACGGCTACAACACCAAAACGCCCGACACCAAAAGCACGCCGCTCAACCGGCTTGCCATCCTCGGCCACTATCAGAGCCCCAAAAAGGGCTATGAGATTGCCGGCGAGTACGACCTCGGCCGCAACGCCATCAGCACCGGTCAGCTCTTCTCCGGCGCTGGTCCCTCATCCACGGGAACCTATGCGGCCTTCAGCAGTCTTGCCAGCGCGCTCGTCGCCGGCGACAAGACTCGCCAGCAGGGCTTCGCCGCCTTCGGTCATGCCCAACTTGGCAAGTCGCCGTTCAAGCTCTTCGGCATGTATCACTCCTTCCAGCCCAACACCAAAATCAGCGGTGCCAATCCTCTCGACTTCCGCCGCACCGTCGGCGGCATCAGCTACGAGTACAACAAGTACTTCACCTTCGCGCTCGACGATCAGAACCTGACCTACTCGCACAGCCAGTTCACCATGTCGGCCGCGCAGATCGCCACCTTCAGCTCATCGCTCGCCGAGCAATATCCCAACGGCATTGCCAACGCGGTGCCAGACAGCACCAACGCGATCTTCATGAACGTGCAGTTCTCTTACTAACGGCGAAACTGCCAAACCAGACTGCGGCGCTGCATCCGCCGCAAATCAAAAGGGCGGCCCACTCGGGTCGCCCTTCCTCTTTCTCCTGCGTTCGTCCGCCCGCCGCCTCAGCGCGTCTTCGGCTCGCCTGTCTGCGTAAACGCCACTCCCGCCATCTCTCTGCCAGAGGCCAGCACGTCCCGCAGCCTCTCCGGATTGGGCCCGCTGCGCGCCTCCGCATCCTCCAGCAGCCGCAACGCCTCGTCTGGCGCAGTGCCCTCCGGCAGCCGGAAAATCCACGGCACATTGGTGGAGGTCAGCTCATGGTCGCGGCTCAAGGCCACCACCGGCACAAAGGCCTTCAGCGCCATCTGCTCGGAGAGATGCGCCGCATTGCGGTCCAGCGCCACCACCGCCAGCGCATGCCGGCTCCACAGCGCCTGCACCAGTTGCGTCGCCGCCACGCCCCAGTTCTGGCCGCTCTCCACCGGCAGCAGTTCCCAGCCGCGCCCACGCGCATCCCTCGTCAGCGCCTGCATCGCCGCAGACGCCGCCAGTACCTTCGCATGCGGCCCAAACAGTACCACGCAAATCTTCCCCGCCGGCACATCCGGCCGCTCCGGCCCGTTGTAATACACTCCGCCCTCGCCCACGCGCGCATACGGCGCAGGCGCAGCGGTCTCCGCCTTATCCGCCGCCTTTTCTGCTGCAGGCTTTGTCTCCTCCTCCATCGTTGCCCGCCGATACGTCAACGCGCCGTCGTGCACCGTCGCCAGATACATCGGCGCCACATTCTTCTGGTTTGGGTCAAACACCATGTGCCCCGTCACGCCGTCGTACTGCCGAATGTCCGCAAGCGCATCGTGAATCCGCGCCCGGTTCAGCCCCGCATCGCAAATTGCCTTCAGCAGCAGGTTCATCGCGTCATAGGCAAGCGACGCAAACTGCTCCGGCGGCTCATGAAAGCGCGCCTCAAATCGCTGCTGAAATTCCAGCCACTTCGGGTCCTGCGAGTTCGGGTTGTACGGATACACTGCCTCAAACCCCTCCGCCGCCACGCCCGCCTTCGCCAGCATCTCCGGCCCAAGCGTGCGATACGACCCGAACACCCGCTGCTTCATGCCCATCGCGCGCATCTGCTTCAGAATGTTCGCCGTCTCCGTCTCGTCGGCCCACAGCACAATCGCATCCGTGCGCGATCCTCGAATGTTGCGCAGTTGTCGCGTAAAGTCCGTGTCGCCCGGCAGGTACTTCTGCTCAATCACCACCGGATGCCCCATTCGCACCGATGCATCGCGAAACTTAGGCACGCCCATCCTGCCGTAGCGGTTGTTCACGCGAAGAATCGCCACGCGCTTCAGCCCCAGCTCCGTATAGATGCGCCTCGCCAGCGTGAAGCACTGCACCCGGTCATCCTGCAGGTCCGTAAAGTACCACGGAATGTAAGTCTCCGGAATCGTCGGGTCTGTCGAGGCCGAGTTCACAATCGGAATCTCCGCCCGCAGCGCCACCCGCAAAATAATGTGCGTCGACTCCGAGCTGATCGATCCAAAAATCGCCCAGTCATGATCGTCGTAGATCATCTTCACCGCTTCATCAGAGGGCGAGCCCCAAATCGACGGATCCGTCGGCCGCTCCGGCCCATACACCGCCTTCGCCTGCCAGTTGTCGTAGTCGTTGTGCAGCATCAGCCGGAACGGCTTGTCGCCGTAGCCTCCGCGCGCATTCGCCTGCTCAATCGCCAGTTGCGCCCCGTGCAGCATCCGCAGTCCGTCGACCTGATCCGGATTGTGCTCAATCGGGCCGAAGAACCCGATGCGCACTTCCTTCACATCCTTCGGATCCGGAATGTCGCGACCGGCCCCCGAATAGATATTCGGATGCACATAGTTCAGGTAGTACGGCTTGGCAAACTTCGCCCACGGACTCATGTCCGCCGGCTCGTCCGCGTAGGGCTCCACCGTCCTGTCCTTTGGCGGTCCCGGCGAATGCGCCCCGCACGCACACTTCTGCTGAACCGCACCTTGCCCCTGGGCGGCTGCCATAGCTCCAGCCGCCAACAGGCACAACACCGTACTGAACCCTGCATGCCGCATGGCAACTTACTCCTTGGCCGTCTTCTCCGTCCGGAACATTGCAATCGCTTCAATCTCCACCAGCAGCTCCGGACGACACAGCTTCGCCTGGATGCCCGTCGAGGCCGGCAGAGGATCGAGTCCCTGCGCCTGGAAGAACGCCGTCCGCTCCTGGTTGAAGGCGTCGTAATCCCGGTCGATGTCGCGCAGGTAGCAGCTCGTCCGCACAATGTCGTGCCACGTGCAGCCCTCGCTCACCAGCAGACCTGTAATGTTGGCCAGCGTCCGCTGCATCTGTGCGCGAAAGTCGCCAATGTGTACGCTCACTCCGTTTTCGTCAATCGACGCAGTTCCTGAAATCAGCAGAATCGTCAGCCCGTTCAGGTCGATCCGCATCCCGCGCGAAAAGGAACTCGGTTTGGCGTAGCAGTACGCTTCGTTCAGTACGCCGTAGTTGGTGATCGCACGCTTGTTCACCGGTCCGTGCGCAATGGTCTCCAGCAATTCCGTCAATCCATTCATAGAAAAATTGCTCCTTTGTGATTAGTGCTGCAAAACTCCGTGGCTCAACCCCTCGGCCGTCGCAACCCAGATGTCGCCGCCTTGGAAGTCGATTCCGAGAATGTAGTTGTGTGCCGGCGCGGTGGTCACCGGAATTTCGGTCACCTTGCCCTCCGCATCGCGCACCGTCATCTCCGGCTTGCCTGTCGCCAGCGACTTCCGATACACAGCCCAGTTCTGCCCGTCGTAGTAGGCCAGCCCCTTGTCCGTGCAAAACCACGCATGGTTCGCGTCCACGCCCTTCACATAATTCGTAAAGTCCGAGGGAAGCCCGCTGTCCTTGGTCAAAAAGTTGCGCCAGTAGCGCCCGTCATAGCGGCTGTCGCCAAAGTACGTCGCCACCCACAGCACCTTGTCCACATAACTCACTGAGGTTGTAATCTCGTGGATCAGACCCTGGTTCTTGAACAGCACAATCTCCGTCTCGCCGTCCGGGTCCGAGTAGATGTCCCACACCTTCGTCTTCTGGTCGTACTCCAGCACCCCGCTGCCCCACACCGCGTAGTACACCTTGGTCGGCGTCGCGGAAACACTGTAAACCCAGATCTCAATCATCGGTGTGTTGCGCTCGTTGTAGAGCGACCATTGCCCCGTGCGCAGGTTCAGCCGGCAGGCTCCCGCCGCCGTCGCCACCCACACGTTCTCGCCCTCCACACTCACGCTATACACCACGTCATTGCTCAGTCCGGAGTTCAATTGCGTATATGTGTCAATCCGCCCGCCGGAGATGCGGCTCAACCCACCCATCGTCCCCGCCCACACGTCGCCCGTGCGCTTGTCCAGCGCCAGCGAAAGCACCGCGCGATGCGCCAGCCCGTCTTTTGTGGTGAACGTCTTCCACTTGCCGTGCTCGTACAGGCCCAGCCCGTTGTCCGTTCCCGCCCAAATCCGATCCCCGTCCACCAGCACCGAATACACATGGTTGTCCGGCAACCCGTTCGCCGTCGTGAAGTTCTCAAACCGGTAATGCGGCATCGCCGGCGCTGCGCCAAACGCGGCCATCGCCAGCGCCAGTGCGCCCGCAGCCAAGCACATCGTCCTCGTCTTCCAGCCCATCGGCATTTCCGCGCCTCTTTTCATCGCGTCCTCAGGTACTCAATCAGGTCGTTCAACTCGTCCTTCGTCAGGTCGTTGGTCCGTCCATGCTTGTCATGCGGGTTATAGATCGTCCAAATCTCTTCCAGCGTCGCTGCCGATCCGTCATGCAGATAAGGCCCCGTCAGCGCAATGTTGGTCAGCTGCGGCGTATCAAACACGCCAGAGCCATCCGTGTCCTTCTTCGTGCCCACGTCAAACGACTTCTGGCTCGTTCCCTCCGGCCCGCTGTGGCAGTAGGAGCAGCGGTCATGCAGTGGAATGGGCTTGCCGAACTTGTCCACCGCGCGCTCAAAGATCTCCTTGCCCCGCTCCTCCGCCGCTGTCAGCTCATACCCAGGCAACTTCCAGCGATTGGGCCGCGGCGGCAGGCTGCGGATATACGTCACCAGGTCCGTCAGCGTCAGGTCGTCGTAGTTCTCTGACCGCCAAAAGTATTTCTCCGTCCGCGGTCCGCACTCCGTCGGCAGGTTCGGGTTGCCACCGTTCCATTTGAAGGGATAGGTATTCTTCACGTCCTCCAGCATCCGGTTGTCCACAATGTCGCGGCCAAATCCGTCCGGCTCAAGGTCCCAGTTCAGCCCATCAAACGTGGAGTCGACGTGGCAGTTGGCGCATCCAATCTGCCCCTGGAAGGAATACCGCGCCGTGTAGAACGTCTGCTCGCCGTGGCGCAACACAGACATCCCCTTTGGACCAGCCAGCGGAATCGTCTTGAGCAGCCGGTTGGTGCGCGTGTCCATCACGCTGATCGTGTCGTCCAGCCGGTTCGCCACCAGCGCCCGCCGGCCATCCGGAGACATCACTACGCCCCGCGGATCGTGCCCCACGCCGATGTGCGTCACCACGTAGTTCGCGCTCGCAGACAAGTCCTCCGCAATCGCCCCGTGATGCGTCCGCACGTAGCGCAGCAACCTGGGCACATCAATCACCGTCACCAGTTCGGATCCGCCGCTGGTCACAAACAGCCGCGAGCCATCCGGCGTAAACGCCACGCCAAACGGCCGCGCGGCATAGCGCTCCAGCTCGTCCAGCGGAATCTCCACCGGCTTGTTCCCCACATCAGTGCCAAACAGCGTGAGCGCGTCTTCAAACGCGCCTCCGTGCTCCAGCCCCGCCAGCGGCACCAGATTCTTCGGGTGCAGTTCTGCGGTCACGCCCAGCCGCCCATCTGGCGACACAGCCACGTGAAAAACCCCCGCAATCCCCCGCTGAGGAATCCGGTCTACCACCACGGCTCGCGCCGTATCGATTACCGTAATCTCGGACTCCGGAGGCGTGCGAAACGCCGTGGAATTCGGATACACATGCGTGACAAACACGTCCTTCCCGTCCGGCGAAATCGTAAGGTAGCTCGCGCCGCGGCCCGCTGCCAGCCGCTTCTCCTCTGCTCCGGTCTCCGCGTCCAGCACAGCCACATCGTCTGAAATCCGATTCGCCACATAGAGGCGCTTGCCCGCGTGGTCTTCCACCACGCTCGAGGGCTCCGAGCCCACGGGCCACGTCGCCGTCACCTCCAACGTGCGCGTGTCGATCACTGACAGCGTGTCGTCCCAGCTGTTCGCCACAAAAAGCCGCGTTCCGTCCGGAGACAAAGAGAATCCGCGCGGCACATGCCCCACGGCGATCGTCTTGATCGGCGCATACGTTGCGGCGTCCAGCACCCGCACCTGGTCCGTCCCCTGGCACAGCACATACAGCCGCGAGCCATCCCGCGAAAACAGCATCTCCACCGGGGAGGCATACTCCAGCGGTTCCCCTGTTCTGCCCGTCACCACCGCGTGCGACCTCCCTCCGCTCCACCCGGCGGCCGTCAGCAGCAGAACCGCCGCGCCAGCCAGGCCGCTCGCCAGCACCACCTTCAACCGGCTTTCGACCCCTGCGCTCATCGCGGCTCCTCCACGGTCAACACACGATCCACCGCCTCACCGGTCAGCGTCTGATCGCGCCCGCTAGGCCAGTGCACCTCAATCTTGTCCACCTTTGCCGCCGTGCCCAGCCCAAAGTGCAGGCGCCCGTCGTTCTGTGACAGATAGCCAGACTCCGCCACGCGCTCTTCCAGGTAGCGCTTGCCCCCCGCATACACTTCCACCCGCGCGCCAATTCCATCGCGGTTGCTCCGCGTGCCCACCAGCCGGATTGCCAGCCAGTGCCCCGTGCCGGTGGAGATGTTGTGCACCAGCGTCCCGCGCGCCCCCAGGTTCACCACAAACGCGTCCATCTTGCCGTCGTTGTCGTAGTCGGCAAAGCAAGCGCCGCGTGCCACGCTGCGCTTATTCAGCACCGCGCCTGCCTCGCGCGACACATCCTCAAACCGTCCGCCTCCCAGCCCGCGGAACAGCGTGTGCTCCTGCGGAATCAGGTGAATCAGCCCGCCGTGAAAAATCAGAATGTCCAGTTCGCCGTCATTGTCAAAGTCGTAGATCCCCGATCCCCAGCTCACATACTGCGCATTCGCCTGCGAAACCCCGTTCCGCGCGCCAATGTCGTCGAAGGTCATCTTGCCCGTGTTGCTCAGCATGCGGTTGTAGCGCCCGTCCGTCACCCAAAGGTCCAGCCGCCCCTTGCCCTCCAGGTCCGCAAACACCGGCCCCATCGCCGAGGTCGATTCCCCGTTCTGCCCGAACGCCGTGCCCGCATCCTCCGCCACGTCTTCAAACGTGCCATCGTGCTTGTTGTGGAACAGAAAGTTCTGCGTGCGGTCATTGGCCACGTAGATGTCGTCCCATCCGTCGCCGTCAAAGTCCGCCGCCGTCACGCCCATCGTGCGTCCCACGAAGGCACTGATGCCGGATTTCTCGCTCACATCCGTGAACGTGCCGTTGCAGTTGTTGTGGAAGAGCTTGTTCGTCTCCCCTTCGTAATCCAACGGCCCGGGGTAGTTATCCGCGGCATAGAAGTTGCGGTACTTCGGATCAAACTTCACATACCGGCCAATAAACAGATCCACGCAGCCGTCCTTGTCGTAGTCCAGCCACGTCGAGCTGATCGACCAGCCATCCACATTCAGGCCAGCTTTCTTCGTCACGTCCGTGAAGGTGCCGTTGCCGTTGTTGCGGTAAAGAATCGCGCGGCCGTACCCGGTCATCAGCAGGTCTTCGTAGCCGTCGTTGTCATAGTCGGCCGCCGTCACCGCCATGCCGTAGAGGTCCGGAGCCAGCCCAGCCTGCTCCGTCACATCCGTAAACGTGCCATTGCCGTTATTGCGGTACAGGTGCCCGTGCGGCATCGGATCCGGCTTCACCTTCAGCGGAAAAGGATGCATGGAATCATCCAGTGGACGGCCGTTCGCCACGTAGAGGTCGGGAAATCCGTCGTTGTTGTAGTCAAACCACACGCACCCTGCGCCCGTGCCTTCCAGCAGCGACCCCAGCTTGGCCGATCCGAAACTGTGGACAAAATCGATGTGCGCCTTATCGCTCGCATCCTCAAACTGAAGCCTGGACGCGACGGCCGGAGACTTGGCTGCCGTTGCTGCAGGAGCGGCCGGCGCATTCTGCGCCCGCGCAGCAAACGGACCGCTCAGCGCCAGCGACAACATGGAAACAAATAACAGCGTCCTCGGCATTTCAGCGGCCTCCTGGGCGTGCGGCTTGGATGGTTTCGGCAGGACGCGCATGCGTCAAGTCCGCCGGCGTGGTGGTCTCCTGCAGAACCTCCGGCACTTGATTGGGAAACGCGCGCTCCGGCCCCGTGTGGCAGCCCGTGCAGATGCGCTGCTCCCCCGCGCGAATCCAAAACCAACCGCGCTCACGCCGCACCACCTTGCCTCTTGCATCCAGCAGCGCAAATCGAATGGGCCTGTCGCCCGGCACCTGCACAAAAAACGATCCGTCCGCAGCCACCGGCGCTGTTCCCATCGCCACCGCCCGGCCATCCTTGTCCTGCGCCTCCAGTTGCACCCGCGCCGGCGTCTTCTTCAGGTCGCCTTCGCGCGAGAGCCGCGCATCCATCGCCAGCAGATTGGCATAGCTCCACGGATGCAGGCCCGAGGGATGCCGCAGAGGCGCCGCATGCGGCAGCAACAAAACCGGCTCCACAAGGTTCTCGTGCAGCTCGGTCAGCACCGTCCGCATCGCCGCCGTTCCCGGCTTCCAAAGGCGAATCGCGTACGGCTCCGCGGACGACCGGCGAGCACTCAGCAACCACTCGCCAGCCGGAGTCTCCGCCACCGACCCCGCATACTCCGCATGCGGCGCGACCACCGGCAACTCATGCGCGTAGGGCGACGAGAACCGCGCCAGCGATGCGCCATGCGTAAAAATAATGTCACCGGAAGTCAGTTGGCTCCCACCCCAGCGCGCCCGCCCGTGGTCGCAGCGGTAAGCCTCCACGCCGGAGCCATCCGCATACACCACGTAAATCTCGGGCGAAGCCCCCAATCCCAGCGGAAACCCAGCCGCGAACAGGATGCGCCCATCCTTTAGCACATCGCTCGGAAACGCATTGCCGCGCACATAGGACAACGCCAGAATCCCCGGACCCGCCGTCGGATTCAAGGGCACTTTTTCCATCGGGTGCCCATCCCGAGAAGACTGCAGCTGGAAGCCATCCGCCGTCCGCTGTGCCCACACCATCCGCCCTCCCGGCAGATAAAGTGGCCGCTCCGCGTCGCCTGCAGTCGTAATCACTTTGCGAACCGCGCCATCCACAAGCGAGACTTCATAAATCTGCCAAGGGTCGCCTGCCGCGCGCTTGCCAGAAAACAGCACTAGCTTTCCGTCAAAGTACACACTCGCATCCGCCGTCGCCGCAAAGCCGCTCACCAGCGGCGCAGCCTTGCCGTCGTGCACTCGCAGCAGTTGCGCGCCTTTGGGAAAGCGCTCCTGCCCGCGCATCTCCGCCAGCGGCACGTACACTGGCGCGGCCGTCACCACAAAGTCTGCACCCACCTGTTGTGCGGGATCCGGCGCAAAGCCACACACCGGCAAAAGCAACAAGGCGCCTAGAGCAATCCCCAGTACGCGAGCCCCAATTCTCATCCAACAGCCTCCATGGCCCGCACACCCGCAGACTCGCAAGCCCCCTGCCTGCGCAGCGCCAGGAAAGGCTCCAGAGATGCCATCATTTCGTCAAAGCCGGCAAAATCCAGCGACTGCTCACCGTCGCTCCAGGCCTTGTCAGGATTGGGATGAACCTCCACCAGCAAACCATCCGCATCAGCCGCCACGGCCGTGCGCGCCAGCGCCGGAACCAGATCCCGATGTCCCGCGGCATGGCTCGGATCCGCAATCACCGGCAGGTGCGTGATTTGCTTCAGCAGCACAATCGCCGCCACATCGAACGTGTTGCGCGTCGCTGTCTCAAACGTGCGGATGCCGCGCTCGCAAAGAATCACATGGGGATTTCCGCAATCCAGAATCAATTGCGCGGAACGCAGCAGGTCTTCCACCGTCGCCATCATGCCGCGCTTCAGCAGCACCGGCCTGCCTGACTTCGCCGCCGCCTCCAGCAGCGAAAAGTTTTCCATGTTGCGCGTGCCAATCTGCAGAATGTCCGCGTACTCGGCCACCATGGGAACATCGCACTCTGACATCACCTCGGTCACAATCGCAAGCCCGCTCTCCTCGCGGGCGCGCGCCAGCATCTTCAGCCCTTGCAGGCCATGACCTTGAAATGCGTAAGGGGAACTACGAGGCTTGAAGGCGCCGCCGCGCAAAATGCGCGCTCCGCCACGGCGAACATGATTCGCGATTGCCATCAGTTGAAACTCGGTTTCAACTGAGCATGGCCCCGCCATCGTCAGAAAGTCGCCCCCGCCAATCTCGAAATCGAGCACCGGGACAGTCGTCTTGGCCTTTTTCGAGGTCTTCAGTACCGCAGGGGCTTCGGCAAACCGCACAGCCCAACTCTCGCGCACCAGCTGCGCTCCAATCCGGGGAAGGCTCAGACTAGCGCGATCGCCCGGGAGAGCGCCTCCATCCAAAGATGGAGAGCACAGAAAAGAAATGAGTTCAGCCTCAGAGTTCCTGCAGAAAAATCCCAGTGCGGGCTTGCCCCGCACTTCTGCTTAGCCGCCCAGCGCCATCGCCGGCGGTCGGAACCCAAGCTCCGCGTCCACGATTGCCGCAATGCCCAGCGCAAATTCGTCCTCAAACGGCCGCGCCACCACCTGCACCCCAATGGGCAACCCCTCCGGCGACCGGCCCGCCGGAACCACCGCCGCCGGCGCCGCCAATGTGTTGAACCACTGCGTGTGCCGCAACGCGTCCAGATACTCCAGCCTTCGCCCTTCCACCGTCCACGCCCGCTCGCCGTGCCGAAACGCAGGAATGCTGGCCACCGGGCACACCAGCACCGGATGCGCTCTCATCTCCTCCAGCGCCTGCGCGCGCAGCAGGTCCAGTTCCGCCCACGCCTGCAGCATCTGTTCCGCACTGAACGGCGCAACCGAAGCGGCAATCCCCAGAAACTCCCGGAAGATTGGACTCAACTTCTCTTCCTTCCCGCGAATCGTCGGCGCATAGAACATCGCGCCGCACTGCACAAACAGCTTCCACCACAGCTTGCGCAGCGCCTCCAGCCGGCGCGGCCGAAACGGCTCTACGCGAAAGCCCGCTTCCCGCAGCACCCGCACCGCGGTCTGCACGGCCTCGCGCGTCTCCGCGGTCACAGGAGCCAG